>NZ_CP020569.1:0-352000 GCF_002082195.1 Streptomyces gilvosporeus
CCGCCAGCGCGGCCGCTCCAAGGGCACCGTCAAAGGCCTGACGCGCCCCTGGTCGCACAGATCCTTCAGGATCGGCACGGCCGCGGCACGGTGCCCCTGCCCTCCCAGGCCACCTTCTACCGGCTCGTCCACCAGCTCGCCGACCCTGCCGAACACCCCCACCGCCCCGCCCGCGCCCTCAACACCCCGGTCGGTAGGCAGGCGTTCACCCCGACCGTGGCGCTGCGCCCGGGCGAACAGGTGCAGGTCGACACCACCCGCCTCGACGTCCTGGCCGTCTTCGACGACGGCACCACCGGCCGGCCCGAACTCACGATCGCCATCGACGTCGCCACCCGCGCCATCCTCGCCGCCGTCCTGCGCCCCGCCGGCACCAAAGCCGTCGACGCCGCCCTGCTGCTCGCCGAGATGGCCATCCCGCACCCAGCCCGCCCCACCTGGCCCGACGCCCTGCGCCTCGCCCACGCCCCACTCCCCCAACTGGAGCGGCTGATGAGCCTGGACGAACGCCTTCAGGGCGCAGCCGCCCGGCCGGTCGTAGTGCCCGAGACGATCGTCGTGGACCGGGGCAAGGTCTACCTGTCCACGGCGTTCACCGCCGCCTGCGAGACCCTCGGCATCAGCGTCCAGCCCACCCCGCCCCACGCCCCCGCCGCCAAAGGCATCGTGGAGCGCACCTTCGGCACCATCAACGCGCTGCTGTGCCAGCACCTGCCCGGCTACACCGGATCCGACGTCACCCGCCGCGGACCCGCCGCCGAAACCGAGGCCTGCTTCAGCGTCGCCCAACTGCAGGACCTGCTGGACGAATGGCTGATCCACTACCACCACCGCCCCCACGAAGGCCTGCGTCACCCCACCCTCCCCAAGAAGGCACTCACCCCGAACCAGATGTGGGCCGCCCTCATCGCCGTCGCCGGCCACGTACCCCTCCCCCTCAGCGGCAGCGACTACCTCGAACTGCTGCCGGTGCGCTGGCAGGCCATCACCGAACGCGGCATCCGCATCGACCACCGCACCTACGACGCGGACGTCCTGGCCCCCTACCGCGGCCAGCCCTCACCCGTCACCGCACGCGGCGGCAAATGGGAGATCCACACCAACCCCTACGACGCCCGCCAGGTCTGGATCCGCCTGCCCGACGGACACCTGACAGAGATCCCGTGGATCCACCGCGACCACATCCACCAGCCGTTCAACAGCGCCACCTGGCAGCACATCAAAACCATCACCGCCCGCCACGGCGACCACGACACCCACGAAGCCGACCTCGCCGACGCCCTCGACCAGCTCATGCGCCGCGCCCACACCGGCACCGCCACCCCCGGCGAACAGCGCCTAATCACCCGCACCGCACCGCTGAAAACACCCCCGCCCGCGGCCGGCACCCGCCCTCCCCACGATTCGGACCCGCAGGCCGACGGCTGGGACGACGACAGCCTCGACGACCTCGACACCCTGCCCGACGCCCCGGAACAGGCCGACGGTGAGGACGAACTCGGCGACGACACCGCCGGCACCCCCGTCCCGTACACCGGACTCGGCCTCTACGACCCCGCCCAGGAAGCCCTCAACTGGTGACCAGCCCCGCACGCAACCACCACGCCACCGCCGACACCGAGGCCCTGCTGCCTGGGCTGCACGCAGCAGAGCCGGAGCGGCCGATCACCACCTGGCAGGGCTGGCACAACTTCGCCACCACCCCGCCCCTCGCCCCGCCCCAGCTCGGCGACGCACCCCGCAGTGCCGAAGAACGCCTCGCCTACCACTCCGCGTTCGTCACCGTCCGCACCCCGGCCATCGACACCCTCGCCACCCAGGTCCGCACCCTGATGCTGCTCGGCCGCCACCAGCAGACCACCGCCCGGCCCTCACTGATCGTCACCGGCCCCGCCGCGGCCGGGAAAACGACCGCCCTCCTCGAAGTGGGGCGCACCTGCCACCTCGCCCACACCCGCAAACACCCCGCCCCGCCCGGACGCACCCACCAAGAGGTGCCGGTCGCCTACCTGCTGGTGCCGCCCGGCGCCACCGCCAAGACCCTCGCCACCGAATTCGCCCGCTACCTCGGCATCCCCGTCACCACTCGCATGACCCAGGCCCAGATCACCAGCGCCGTCTGCCACACCTACACCACCGCCGGTGTCCGTCTGATCCTCATCGACGAGATCCACCGCCTCAACCCGCGCACCACCACCGGCGCCGAAGCCGCCGACCTCCTCAAAGACCTCACCGAACGCATCAGAGCAACCTTCGTCTACACCGGCATCGACGTCGCCGCCACACCCCTGTTCGCCGGAGTCCGCGGCGCCCAACTCGTCGGCCGCGCCAGCCTCATCACCTGCGGCCCCCTCCCCGCCCGCCACGGAAACTCCCACCCCTCCACCGACTTCATCACCGACATGGAAGCCGCCCTCGACCTCACCCAGCACAACCCCGGCACACTCCCCAGCCACGCCTCCTACCTCCACCAGCGCACCGCCGGCCGCATCGGCAGCCTCATCCGCCAAGCAGCCATCACCGCCATCTGCGACGGCACCGAACGCATCACCAAAAAATCACTCGAAGCCATCCAGCTCGACCACCTCGCCGAAGAACACAGCCGCCCCCGCACCCGCCGACCGGCCAGAACTGCATGATGCGGACATGAAGAAGAGCGCTGGTACGCCCGCTGACGAGGACTTCGCTGCTCTCTGCGGCCGGGTGTGGGACGTCCTGGTCCCCGCCCGTGCCAACTACCTGGCCGGCGTCTCACCCCACTACGACGAGGTTCTCCACGAGGTCGCGCAGCGAACCGAGCACACCGGCAGCCTCGGCAAGACGGACATCGCAGCCCTGGTCGTCTGGAAACGGCTCTCCGCACAGACCCGCTGGGTGACAGCACTCATGTCCCTGCCCGACACCCACGTACGAGCAGTCACCGAACGGGCCGCCACCGCCGTCCGCGACACCGCCCTCACCCGCAGCGAAGCCGCCCGCACCGGGCGCGGCATCATCTGGGAACTGCCCGGCTTCCGCACCGGCGACGCCCTCGCCTCAGCCGTCCTGACCGCAGCAGCACCCCACCGGATGGCCGTCTACGACCGCCGCGTCCAACACGCCCTCGGCACCCTCGGCCTCACCCTCACGCCGACCCCGGGACGCTACGGCCGCTACCTGCAACTCCTCGACGACCTCCTCAAGCACGGCGCAGCACACGCCGACGGCTGGACCGCCCGCGACATCGACACCGCCCTGTACTGGACCGGCGACAACCCCACCCGACAGCAACCGCATAGCCCGGCCCACCGACCGACCGCGCAACAGGCAGCTGACCAGCACAAACCCGCAGTGGTCCTTTAGATGCCAGACACCATCACCAACACCACACCACCGTTATCAACCAACCCCCAACAGCCACAGGCCAACAGCCCGGCCACCACCGCCAAAGCACCCCGCAAGCCCCGCTCTCTTCTCAGAAAACCCTCAACACCCCAGCTCACACGCCACCCAGAACACCAACTACGAACCCCGCAATCACATATGGCGTCCCTCGTGATGCTCCGGTTGACGGCGTTGAGCACCCTGAGTGCCTCCTTGAGCGCGTCCAGGGACTCGGTGGCGATGTCGGCTCCTCGCCATCGTCGTTGCCAGGCCGCCCGGACACCGCGCCGTCGGCAGCAGGCGCTTCAATTGAAGCGCCTGCACTCGATTCACGTTCGAATGAGGCTGCGGAGCGGCGTAGCGTGTCGAGGTCTGGGAGGCGGATCGGTCAGTGGCCCGCCATCCGGGGTGCGGGCGGTTTTGGTGCTGGTGCCGTCGGTGCCTTGCCAGGGTCCGGTGCGGGTGGTTGCGTGCCGAGTGTGTGCCGGGCGGCCTGTTCGTTCACCGCCTTCTGGACGTCTGTCTGGTCCGGGAGGCGCTGTGGCGGGCTGTTGTGGACGGCTCTCGGGTTGTTGGCCGTGGGCCGGTTGCCAGCTCGGCGCTGACGTCGCGGACGACTTCGTAGAGGGTGGCGGCGGTGTCGCGGCCATGGTGCTGTTCGGTCTTCCTGGTGGCTTTCGCCTGGGAGGGCTTGGGCACGTACCGGTCCTTTTGGCTGTCTCCAGGGCGATCGGCGCGTTCTTGGTTCCTGGGGCGCACGGCAGGCGGTGGTCGCGGCTGGAGGGAAAGTGAGTGTGGCCGGAGGGCTCTCGACCGGGGCCGGGGTGCTGGTGTGATGCGGGGGACTTTCAGCTCTCAGGGCCGAGCGGGGCTGGGAAGATCTGCTGTCGGCCGATGCCGGCTCCGGCCTCGGGCCGATGGGCTTCGATGTGCTGTCTAGCAGCTGCCGTGTGCCGGACGGGGAGGCGTGAACTGTACCGGCAGGGACACCAGGCGGCGGGACATCCAGGTCGAACTCGCCTGTAGCTCGCTGTCGTTCACGGCGAGCCGCATGTCCGGCATCCGCGCCAGGAGGATGTCGATGCCTGTGGCGGCGATGGCGCGGCCGATGTCCTGTCCGGGGCACTCGTGCGGGCCGGCGCTGAAGGCGAGATGGGAGCGGTTGCCGGCGACTGATGTGGAGAGTTCCGGCCGGATCGCGGGGTCGACGTTGCCGGCTTCGATGGCGAGCAACACCATGTCGCCTGTGCGGATGTGCCGGCCGCCGAGGACCGTGTCGCCCGCAGCCCAGCGGGTAGGCAGCAGGCCGATGGGCGGATGGTCCCACAGGACCTGTTCCAGTGCGTCGGGCAGCGTCATCTGGCCGCCGGAAAGGCTGCCGTGGAATCGGCGGTCCGTCAGCACCATCTTCAGTGCGTTCGCGATGAGGTTGACCGTGGGTTCATAGCCGGCGACGAGGACGAGGCGCAGGTGCTCGCGGATCTCGTTGTTGCTGAGGTTCGACTCGTGATTGATCAGCCAGCTTGCGAAGTCGTTGCCGGGTTCGGCCGTCTTGCGCTCCACCAGCTCCTGCATGGTGTCGACGACGAACTGGTTGCTCGCCAGGGCCGTCTCGCTGCCTCGGATCATGTCGCGTACGGCCTCGACGAGTGGGAGTACGTACTCCTTGGGTATCCCGAAATACTGGGTCAGTACCAGCATCGGCAGCTGTTCGGCGAACTCAGGGACCAGGTCGGCTGAGCCCCGGTCGGTGAAGGCGTCGACCAACTGGTGCGTGTACCGGGTGATGTAGCGGCGCATGCTGTGGCGGTTGAACCGCTCCAGGCTGTCCGTGACCGCACTGCGCAGCCGCGCGTGTTCCGGGCCGTCCGCGAAGGCCATCAGGGGCTGCCATTGGGTCACGGGCCGCAGCGGGGAGTCTGCCGGGACCAGGTCGCTGCGGTAGATGCTGCCCTGGCGTGAGTCGCAGGTGAACCGGGCGGGGGTCCGCATGACCTCCAGGTTTTCCTGGTGCCCGAGGACCAGCCAGGCCGGCAGGTCGTTCCACACCAGCACCGGCGCCACCGGCCCGTGCTCTTGGCGCAGCTTCTCGTAGAGGGCCCCTTGATATGCCTCCGCCTCAGGTCCGCAGATCCGCGGAGCCTGGCCGGGCCCCGGAGCGTGAGCGGGGCATCCCGGGGGCGGGAGGGGGCCGGAAGAGGTGCTGGTGGGATCTGGGTGCGAGGTGGTCACGAGGCCTCCGATGACGAGTCACATGCAAGCCGATTCCGCCACGTGTTCCCAGTCGGCGTCAGCTCTCGACATCGGCAGCCTTTGCTCCGGCATCCGGCTGAGTGGCGCTTCCCCGTGTTCTCGGGAGCTTTCAGGCCTGGGACACACCGCCCTGCGCTGGGTGTCTCTCTGCGCAGGAGGCGAGGTGGTGGCAGTGCCTACACTGTATCGGCGCGCTCTTTCCTCCCAGCAGGCAGCCCGATGGGAACGGCGGCCACGGCCTGCTGCTTTGAGGGCTCGTCAGCTGTCCGAGCCGGCCCCTGCGCACGCCGGTCCCGGGGCGGGAGCAACAGACGAAGTCCCGCTCATGCGGGAAGGGCGATCACGCCGAGCGCGAGAACGGCGGCTACGAGGCCGAGAAGGGTCATGCCGGCCGCAAGGGAGCTCACCTTTCCTCCGGAAGAGGGGGTAGGCGGCTTGAAGCGGTACGGTGTGTCGCTTCAAGCCGGGGGCAGCGCGGTCGGCGCTTATAGCGCCGAGCGGCCCGTCGGATTCTGGCGCATACGTTCTGTTGCGGTCCAGGGTGGATCAAGACGAGCCGGTGCGGCGGCGGGAGGGTGGATCTGCTCGGGCTGGGCCTCAGGGGGAGCCGCTGGCGTGCTGGCCGACGTCCGTTCATCGGGCGCGATGACGCGCTGCATCTGGCCGATGCTGTGGGCGCGGTGAGGTGCGATCTCAGGTGCGCCGCGGCTGGACCACCATGGGGATACGGTCAGCGTGCGCTACCGCCGAGACCACCTCTTTCGGGGTGTGGCCTGCAGCGGGGACCAACTGCCACTGGGCGAGCAACGTCGCCAGGGCGATGGTCGCCTCGGTATACATGAACTGGTCGCCGATGCATTTGCGGTTGCCGGCGCCGAAGGGGATGAAATCTTCACGTGCGATCCCGGCTTCCTGCTGCCGTTGTGGCAGCCACCGGTCGGGGTCGAAGCGGTCCGCCTCGACGTAGGTTCGCGGGTCGCGGTGCAGGGCGTAGGGGCTGAAGGCGACCTCGGTGGCAGTGGGAAGCACTACGCCGCCCAGTTCCACCGGCTCGGTGGTCCGCCGCATCAGCATGGTGACGCCGTGCAGCCGGATCACCTCGTCCAGCACCCGCCGGAGCGCCGGCAGGCGGGGCACGTCCTCGATGGTCACCGGCCGGTCGCCGACGACGTCCTCGATCTCCGTCACCACCTGCTCCTCGGCGCCGGGGTGGTGGGCCAGTTCGTGGAACGTCCAGGCGAGGGTGGCCGCGGTGGTCTCCGCGCCGGCGAAGAGGATGGTGCTGAGCTCGTCCCTGACCTCGACATCGGACAGGTCCTTCTCCGCGAGCAGCAGTGACAGCAAGTCGTTGCGGTCGGTGTGTCCAGCGCCGCGGGCCGCCTTGATGACCTCGTCGATGACCGCGGTCAGGTGCGCCGCCGCGGTGTCGAACTCGCGGTTGGCGCGGATCGGCACCCGGTCCAAGACTTTGGGGGACGCGGCGCGGACCAGCAGGTTCTTCAGGGCGAGCGGGAGGTTCGTGCGTATCGCCTCCACAGCGGGCCGGCCGATGTCCGTGGAGAACATCGTCGAGGCGAGGGTGTTGATGGCGTATTCGGCCATCGCCTGCTCCAGTTCGACTTCCTGACCCGGTGTCCAGGCGTTCGCCAGGGTACGGGCGTTATCGCTCATGATGCCGGAATAGCCCGCTATGTGGTCCTTGGAGAACATAGGCTGGATCAGTCGGCGGTGCTCGCGGTGAATGTCACCGTTCGCCGTCGCCAGCCCATTGCCCGCAAGGGAGCGCAGCCGGTCGAAGAAGCGGCCCTTCTCGAAGCTACGAGCCTGCCGCACCGTGACCTCGTGGACCAACTTCGCTGACGTGGCGACGTACACGGGCATCGTGCCCAGATCGACGCGGACCAAGTCCCCGTACTTCCACAGTGACGTCATGAACCCGAAGGGGTCACGCCACAATTTCAGGGCGTGCCCGAGGAGCGGCACCGCCCCGGGGACGCGCGGAACCGACCGCGATCCGGCGGCCTGCGACTCAACTGCCATGGATAGCCCTTTGCTGTTGGTGGTGCGACTGCACACGAAGGTACGCCGCGGCCCGGTCCTGGACGAACATGATCAACAGTGTGCAGGCAACCCACTCTGCCTCCACCGAAGCAGAGGACTGATTGCCCTATGCGCTCGCCGTGGCCAGGCCGTCGCCGACCAGGGCCGGCCCCGGTCGTACAGGCGGCCCTTCTCGAAGGAGCGGGCCTGGGTGGTGGTGATGTAGCGGACCAGGTCGGCGCTGGTGGCGCCGTACATCGGCATCGTGCCCAGATCGACGCGGACCAGATCGCCGATGGTGCGCAGCGAGCAAAGGAACGGCAGGGGTCCGCGGACGAGTCTGGGGTGTGGCCCAGCAGGGGCAGGCCGCCGGGGGCGCGGGGTATGCCAGTGCGTCACATCGTGGCACCGAAGAAGCCTTCCTGTTGGCGATGGGTGAGCCTGGTCAGGGGGTGATGCAGGCGGAGACGGTCTCGCGCGGTCTGACAGGCAGCAGGGACCACCACTGGTCGATCGCGGGGATGTCCAGGGGGTCGTCGCTGTCGTCGGTGGGTTGGCTGCAAAGGGTGCTGGGCAGCGGCGCCGGATCGTCGGGGGTGGTGTACCGCAGGGAGGAGATGCCCCAGTCCTGGCTGGCGCGGACGAAGTGGCCCAGGCTGTCGAGGTACTGACGCAGCTGGGGGCCGGCCTGGGCCTGCAGGTGGGTGCGCAGACGCAGGAACAGGCGCATTACGCGGTCGCGCTGGGCCACCGCAGTGGTGAGAGCCTGGCCGGTGGTGCAGCCCGTCTCGTGCTGCAGGATGCGGATGACGTTGAGGTAGTAGTCGCCTGAGCGATGCTCCTTGTGGTGGCTGAGCAGGTCGTTGTCCCAGGTGATGACGAAGGAGGCCATCTCGCCGGCGGCGCGTACGGCCGGGTGGTCGCGTTCGTCGGCGTCCAGTGCGTAGCCGTGTCCCATTTCCAGCAGCGGGAGTACGACCGTGGTGGCTCCGTCGTACAGGCGCATCAGGGTGTAGTCGTTCAGGCTCGGGATCGTGCCGGCCGCCCGGTGGTGGGCTTCCCAGGTCACCGACCAGAAGTATTCGCGCAGCGCATCGATCCAGCGGGCCGCCTGGGCGGGGGTGGCGTGGGCATCGATGCGGCGGCTGAGATCGCGCAGTGCGCAGGCCAGAGGATCGTCGACGAGCAGGGGCGTCTGGGGTTGCTGGGCTATGCGCAGCAGGCCGTGCAGGGTGGCGGTGAGTTCTCCCGGTCTTCGTCCGAGCATGCCTTCTTCGCAGTGGCCGTCGTCGACGCCGAAGAGCCACAGCACGAAGTCCGACAGCAGGGTGATGACCCTCTCGTCGCCCCGGGGAAGGATGCGCGCGGCGAAACGGCCGATGTCCTGGGTGACCAGGCGGCCGCGCAACTGCGGGGAGCCCACCTTGTAGGCGTGTGCCCAGCGGGTCGTCGCGTCGTTGATGTCCGCGTGCCGGGGGTGGATTGCCGGTGGGATGGGAGCCCACAGGGCGGGTATGAGATCGGGCCCCACGGCCGCTGCCTCCATCTCGACGCGCCTATGGTGTGCCCATGCCGATACGGTCGGGTTGACGGCGCGTCACAGTGATCAACCGTCGGCATCGTACTGACCAACCGGAGTCTCAACCACTGTGTCTCACGTGAGACGCGGTGACCATGTGGCCCCAGATGAACACAAGGTGTCAGCCCGTCGTGCCCGACAGGCGCTTCCACCACGGGCGGCGCACACCCTCGGACTGTGGGGTGGTAGCCGGGCGGGCGCCGGAGTCGAGATCCGGGCCGCCGCCGGAAGGGGCAGGCGGGTCTTGGTGCCCTGGCCCATCTGCGGTGAGAACCGCACCGACAGCCTCTCCTGGCGCCGGGTCAACCAGGAGTCGCGCGTGGAGGGCTCGCCCTCGTCGACGGCGAGGTGAAGGTCGCACATGCGCGCCACGAGCGTGTCGATGCCCCCCTCGGCGACGGCCCGGCCGATGTCCTTGCCGGGGCACTCGTGGGGCCCGCCGCCGAAGGCGAGGTGCGCCCGGTTGCCGTGCAGCGGCTTGGCGCGGTCGGGACGCTGGGCCGGGTCGACGTCGCCGGCCGCGAGACCCAGCAGCAGAAGATCCCCCTGCCGGATCTCGTCATTGCCCAGCACGACCCGTTCCTTCGCCACGCGCCCCGGGACCACCGACATGGGCGGGGCGTCCCACCGCACCTGGTCGAGGGCCTCGGGCAGCGTCATGTGCCCGCCCGACAGGCTCGCCCGAAAGCGCCGGCCGGTCAGCACCATGCGCAACGTGTCGGCCATCAGGTTGACCGTGGTCTCGTTCGCGGCCACCAAAATCAGCCGCAGGTGCTGCAACACCTCATCCTCGGTGACCTCGGAGCGGTGGGACAGCAGCATCGACGGCAGATCACGGCCCGGCTTGTGACGGCGGCGCCCGACCAGGTCACGCAGCGTCTCGACGATGAACTCATCGGACTGCACCGCCGTTTCGCTCAGACGCATCAGATCCAGGGCCGCACCGACCAACCGGGGCCCGTCGGCCTCCGGCATACCCAGCAGCCAGGTCATCACCCTCATCGGCAGGCGCTCGGCGAACCGACTGATCAGATCCGCCCGGCCGTCGGCGGCGAACTCGTCGATCAACTGCCGGGTGCAGCGGACGGTGTAGCGGCGGATGCCGCGCAGCGCGAACTGCTCCAGGCTGTCGGTGACCGCCCCACGCAGCCGCGCATGCTCCTGCCCGTCGGCGAAGACACACACCGGCTGGGGTTGCAGCGTCGGCCGCAGCGGCGAGTCGGCTGGTACCTGACCGCGCAGGGACATGGTCCATTGGCGGGAGTCGCGGGTGAACTGGAGGGGGTTGGTCGTCACGTGCTTGAGTTCGTCGTAGCCCAGCTCCGGCCAGGCCGGGGCAGATCCCCGTGCAGCAGCACCGGAGCCACGGGGCCGTGCTCACCACGCAGCTCCTCGTGCAACGCACGCGGGTCGGCCTCACCCTTCCCGTACAGGCGGCGTATGTTCTCCTGCCCAAGGCCGTGTGCGGGACATCCCGGCGGCGGAGCGATGCTGGTGTTGTGGGGTTCCAAGCCGTCGGTCACACGTCCTGCGAGCCACGATGGCTGCGGGCGGGCGATCGGTGTCCCAGGCAGACGCCTCCGGCGTCACCGGCACACACCATCGCCGCAGTCATACAAGAAGATCAGGCCGCAGGCAGCATATCGCCGCAGCTCCAGCCCCCTTGACGTCCCGACAGAACCCTGACACCAACAACACGCGCGGGACAGGCACCGTTGACATCACGGTGACGCGGGCGGCACGGGCAGCATGGGCAGCATGGGCGGCTGCTGCGCTGCCGAGGCGCGCAGCGCCGCGATCTCCCGCAGGATCGCGAGGATTGCGTCCTCGACGCGGGGACGCGCAGCGCCGCGAGGTCGCGCAGCAGACCGAGGACACCGGCAGCCACGGCAAGACGGACATCACAGCCCCGTCGTCTGCAAACGGCTCTGTGCACAGACCCGTTGGGCATCGGCACTCATGCCCCTGCCCGACACCCAGGCCCGCGCCACCACCGAGCAGCCCGTCACCGCCGTCCACGACACGCCCTCACCCGCAGCGAAACCGCCCGCACAGGCCACCGCATCATCGGGGACCTGCCCGGCTTCCGCACAGCGACGCCCTCGCCTCAGCCGTCCTGACCGCAGCAGCACCGAAGCGGAGGCCGTCTACGACCGCCGCGTCCCACACGCCCTCGCACCCTCGGCCTCCCCTCACCGGGACGCCACGGCCGCTACCCGCAACTCCTCGACGGCCTCCTCCACCACGGCGCAGCACGCGCGCACGGCCGGACCGCCCGCGACATCGACACAGCCCTGCACTGGCCGGCAGACCCGACCACGCAGCACACCACTGACCACCACAAACCCGCTTCGCCGTGCGCGTCGTCCCGCTGATGTTCGGCCCCGGCCCGTGAAGCGGGCGCTGTGTCTGGTCCGCCTACGGCGTCGGTGCCGTCGCTGCCGTTGCATCCGGTCGGTGTCGTGCGCACCATACGAGCGCGGCGACGGAGAGGGCCAGCGGCCAGATCACGTACCAGCCGGTGAGCACGAGGAGAACGATGACGGTCGCGAGTGACGCCAGGGCGGCGGCCGTGCCCCCTCGGGTGCTGTGGCGCAGCAGTCGCGCGCCGGCGGCCGAGCCGAGGGCGTAGACGGCGCCCAGGCAGGCCGTGGTGCTCAGCACCAAAGGCTGCACGTGCGAGTGCGTGAGGGCGGCGAAGACGAAGACGGTTGCCGAGATCGCCGCGACGATCGACAGGCTGCGCCGGGGTACGCCACCTGCCTGAGCACCGGTTGCCAGTGCGCCAGGCAGCGCCCGGTCGCGGGCCAGGGCGGCTCCGAGCTTGGCCGCGCCGGCGATGTAGGCGTTCATCGTGCCCAGGGTGGTGAGGATCGCGATCACGCCGGCGAGGATCGTGCCGAAGGACCCGAAACCGAGCTCCAGCAGGGAAGCCAGGGAGGTTGCCGCCGTTGCGGTGTGCAGGCTGCCCAGTGCCAGCACCGTCACGGCGGCCAGACCCAGGTACAAGGCACCAATCACGAGCAGCGCCGCGACGGTCGCCCGCCTGATGTCGCGCTGCGGACGGGCGAACTCCGCGGACAGGTGCGTGACGGTCTCCCACCCCGTGAACGACCACATGAGCAGGGCCGCGGCCGGCCCGATCGCCGACCACCCGTGAGGGGCGAAAGGCCGCAGGTTCGCCGGGTCCGCATGCGGGAGCGCCACCAGGATGCCCACCACGAGCAACAGGGCCAAAGAGCCCGACAGGAGAAGCTGGAGGCGTCCGGACACCCGCACACCGAAGACGTTGGCCAAAAAGCCCACCACGAGCAGACCCGCCGCGTAGCCGGCGGTGGCCGTCCCGCCGCCGCCGGTGCTCCGTTCCAGATAGGACGCGCCGAAGAAGGCCAGTGCCGGAATGCCCACCGGGGCACCCAGGTAGAACCACCAGCCGACGACGGTGGCGGCGCGGTCGCCGAAGGCCCGGCGCACATAGGCCGACACACCGCCCGAGTCGGGCTGCCGTGCGGCCAGCGCCGCGAAGGTGGCGGCGAGCGGTACGGACATCACGATCAGGGCCAACCAGGCCACCAGCGACGCCGGCCCGGCCGCCCTCGCGGTCAAACCGGGCAGCGCGAGGACCCCCGTGCCCAGAACCGCTCCCACATACAAGGCCGTGCCCTGTGCGAAGTTGAGTCTCCCAGCGGTGACGGGACCATGACGGTCCTGGCTGGTCCGTAAGGCCTGCAAGGCCTGTGTCGTGCGTGCCATCCGGCCTCCTTGAGTGCGCTCTCGACTCTATGGCGGCCTACCGCCCACCCCACAGGGCAACTTGTAAGCGTTCAGGGGCTGCAGCTATCGAAAAGTACCTATCCTGGGTTGATGGGCAATGATTCGAAAGCGTCCCTTGATGCGACCGACTGGCGGATCCTGAGCGAGTTACAGACCGACGCCCGCATGACTTTCAGTGAGCTGGGGCGGCGCGTCGCATTGACGCCGCCGGCGGTCGCCGAGCGGGTCAGGCGCCTGGAACAGTGCGGGATCATCGAGGGATACCGGACCCGAATCAACCTGCCCGGACTCGGACTCCCCATCCTGGCCTTCGTCAACATCACCTTTCCAGGCGGCAACTACCAGGACTACGTCCGCATCTTCGATGACACTCCGGAAATCCTGGAGTGCCACCACGTGACCGGCAGTGACTGCTTCATCGCCAAGGTAGCGGCCCGCTCGATGAGCCACCTCGAACACGTCACGGCGCGTATCACCAAAATCGGCTCCATCACGACAACGATCGTGTACTCAACCAGCGTCAACAACCGCGTGATCACCCGCGACATGGCCGAACCCGACACCCCACCCCACCCCTGAGTGTGGGCAGGCGTCCTAGGTCACGAGTGTCACGACAGCGTGCCCAGCCTCGTTCACAGCGCCGCGCCACACCGTCCCCTGAGGGCTGCAAGGCGCCACGGTAAGGGCCGGGAAGACGGCGTGGTGGTGAGAAGACTCTGTGAAGCGACCCAGCCCCGCGCAGAACACCCGCACGAGCCAGGCACGGTTCCCGACGCAGCGGAAGCCGAAGGCATAATCCAGGCCGTGGATCTGAGAACGGAACCGATACCCCCGTCGGTCAGCCAACAGCACCTCGACGAGCTCTGTCGTGAGATCTTGCAGATCGCCGACCTGGTGCTCTGCGGAGCCGAGAGCGCCGACAAGGAAATCAGGGCCTTCAACGCGAGGACAGGCCACAACTACATGCCTCTCCACTTCGCCGAGCATGACAGCAGCCGGGACCTGGCCGAGTTCGCCATGGAGGCCGCCCGGCCGGCTCGGCCCCGGATCACGGACATCACCACGGACGAACTCGCCGAAATCGTCCGCAGACTCCTGACCAGCGACCCGGACAGCGACTACTACCTGCAGCTTCTCCAAGCCAACGTGCCACACCCCCGGGCCGGCGACCTGATCTTCCATCCCCCGACCGAACTACGGGATGCCCCGGCAGAACAGATCGTCAATGCGACCCTCACATACCCTTCGATTGCCCTGTGACGGTGAACTCGAGGAACTCGCGGCACCTGCTGTTCGGCACGGCCCCGGACGCCAGCCAGCCAGGCAGGCAGTAGGCAGCAGGAATCAGCACCGGATTCGATGACAACCCGTTGACTCGGATTCGAGGTGCTGGGCACACTGCCAGAAGGTTTTCGGCATCCGACGAAGGGCTATGTCGGGCTCCACATCATGCACCGCGCCCTCTGACTTGAGGTCTCATTTGATCTTGTCTTCACGATGCAGATCCGGGAACGTCAGGTGAGTCAGACGCAAGATCTCGCAAGAGGGAACACCCACCCTGAAACTGCAGGTCGGTGTCATGGGGCGGAAGCGGGTGGGCAACGGTGCCGTTCGCTGAACGGTCATGGAGACGGCAATGCGAACGGAACCACGGGGGCGTGTGGTGCAACTGGGACAGAACCCAAGTTGTCCCTGGAGAACTTGGCCCAGGGCCCGTCTTGCCAGCCGCTCAAAGAGCGTTTTGTCCCGGCAGTAGTGTTTGGTTCGAGGTTCAGGTGTAGCGCCAGTTCGGGGTTGATTCGCGGGTGAGGCGTCGGATTATGAGGTCGATCATCGCGACGTGGATTATGGCTTCGGAGCGGTGTGGGTGGGTCTCGTAGTCTCGGGCGAGTCGGCGGTGGTGCATGAGCCAGCCGAAGCTGCGCTCGACGACCCAGCGCCTGGGGATGACCTTGAAGCCCTTCTGGGTGGGGTCGCGGCGGACGACTTCGACGTCGATGCCGTGGCGGGCTCCGTGGTCGATGGCTTTGGTGCGGTAGCCGGTGTCGGCCCAGGCCTTGGTGACGCGGGGGTTTGAGGCGGCGATGCGGGACAGCAAGTGGATGCCGCCGGCGTTGTCGGAGACGCTGGCGGCGGTCACCCAGACGGCCAGGAGGAGGCCGAGGGTGTCGACGCCGAGATGGCGCTTGCGACCTGCGATTTTCTTGCCCGCATCAATGCCTTGGCCTGCCGCGTGCACGTTGGCGGAGGTCTTGACGCTCTGGGCGTCCAGGACGCAGGCGCTCGGCTCGGCGTTGCGGCCCTCGGCCTGTCGCACCAGACGGCGGAGCAGGCCGTTGAGCTGGCCGAAGATGCCTTCCTTCTGCCAGGCGGCGAAGTAGCCGTACACAGTCTCCCAGGGGGCGAAGTCGTGTGGCAGGTAGCGCCAGGGGATTCCGGTCCGGTCGACGTACAAGATGGCGTCCATGATCCGGCGCAGGTCATGCTCGGGCGGGCGGCCGATGTCCAGACCCTTGCCCCTCCGCTCGGCCCGCCAGGCTGTGAGCGCGGGCTCGATCAACTCCCAGCGAGCATCGGACAGGTCACTGGGATACGGGCGGTGTCGTGTCATGTTTCCGTAGTACCGTCGCGCTCGGTACACCCCCAGGGCGCAAACAGGGTCAACCGGGGGCGCGTTGGGATCAGACGGGAGCGAACCGACTGAAACGGGCCGAGGCGTGAGGCCACCTGTCACAGGCGTCGCATTGAACACCTTTATACCGGCAGCCCCAGGCCGACTCGCCCCTTAAATAGCCGCCAAACGCTACCTCCAGGACAAAACGCTCTTTGAGATCTTGTTTCTTATGGCGAGGGCTGGTCGTTAGATAGGTCATGACGGATCTGGTTGAGCGACTGGTGCCGGACGAGTCGTGGGTGCTGTTCCGGCGGTGGTGCCACCGACGAAGGTGGAGCGTCCGCAGGGCGGAGTCCGATGCCGGGCGGATGATCACGAGGCCCTGGCGGCGAACATGTTCGTAGCCACTTCCGGCCGCCGCTTTACGCTGCGGTCTTGGTCCGGGCGGGACTGCCGCTTGCCGCGGAGGGGGCGGCGGGCTTGCTGAGGACCGCCAGTTGTGACAGGACCGCTGCCGCGAATCCGACGGCACCCAGCACGAGGGCGATCACCATGAAGCCGTGCATCGCTGCCGCGCGTCCCCCGCTCGGAGCGAGATCCAGATACACGGTGCCGAAGAGCGCGACGCCCAGCACGCCGCCCACTTGAAGCGTCGTGTTGAACAGCCCGCTCATATCCGGCGCATACCGGTCCTCCACTGCGCTGGTCAGATGGGTGAGGGTGCCGCTGAACGCGGCTCCGTACCCCAGCCCGCCGAGACCGAGCAGGCTCGTCAGGAGCACGCCGCTGGTCGAGCCGGCCCATGCCCCCATGCCGATGCCGGTGAAGGCGAGCGCGAGCAGCACAGTGCCCAGGGGGGCCACCCAGTGCTTGAGGGTGGCGGGCATCCGGCCGAGCAGCGGTCCGGAGACGCCGAAGGCGGCCACCCAGGACACCAGGACAAGGCCCGAGTAGGTGGCGCTCTTGTGGAGTCCGGCTTGCAGATACTGCGCCAGCACGAAGAGCAGGGCGAAGTACGTGGCCCGGGTGGCGGCCTGGGAGACCAGGGCGTACACCACCGGCTTGCGGGTCAGGAGGGACAGCGTGATCAGTGGTTGCCCGCCCCGCCGGCCCACGCGGCGCTCGACCCCGACGAACCACGCGAACGCGGGCAGGCTGGCGGCGAAGCACACCCACGTCCACGCGGGCCAGCCCGCATCACGGCCCAGCACCATGGGCAGTACGAGCAGCAGCAGCGCCGCGGACAGCACGGCCACACCCGCCAGGTCCATGCGCTGTGTGCCGCGCCGTGCGTCTGCCGGAAGGAAGCGCCAGCCCACGGCGATCAGGGCGAGTCCGATGGGGACGTTGATCAGGAAGATCGGGCGCCAGGCGGTCCCGAACAGATCCGCCGATACCAGAACACCACCGATGACCTGGCCGAACACCGCGCTTCCCGACAGCACCGCCGTGTACCAGCCCAGGGCCCGGCTGCGGGCAGGGCCCTGGAAGTTGAGCTGGATGCCGGTCAGCACCTGCGAGGTCAGCAGCGCGGCACCGGCGCCCTGTACGACCCGGGCGACCACCAGCAGGAGGGGCGTCGGCGCCAGACCACAGGCCAGCGACGCGAGGGTGAAGATCGCGAGACCGAGCTGGAACATCCGCCGGTAGCCGCGCGCACCGCCCAGCCGCGCGCTGGTGATCAGCAGCACGGCGTAGGTGAGGGTGTAGCCGGAGACGATCAGTTCCAGTTCGGCACCGGAGGCGTGCAGATGATGCTGGATCGAGGGGGTAGCGATGTTGACGATGGCGATGTCCACATTGCCTAAGAACATTCCGCCCAGTAACGCAGTGAGCAGCCACCCCGAGTGGTGTGGCCTTGGTGTTGCCTCAGTCATCGGATCCCTCTTTTGCCCGTTCGAACGCGTCGGCGTGACTCATATCGCGGACATAAGTCAACCGGAGCCACAGGATCAGAACTGGCGGTATTCGGACGTGGTGTTCTTCCCGTGCACGGCGTGAAATGGCGTGAACCGGATAGCCCCTTGTGGCCGTCGCTATGCGGCTTCGCCGTTCACGGCGAAGCCCTCGGGAGGTTCGGGTCCCCACAGGAAGAAGCCGTTTTCCGGCTTGGGCTGTTGTACGGAGCAGCCCGTCGCAGTCCTGGAACCACAGGCCGTCACTGTCGGTTCCGGCCGGTGGGTCCAGGCGCGTGATGCCCTGCTGCTGCAGCCAGTGGCCGAACCGCGGCAGGTCGTCGGGAAACACGCCGAAGGAGAGGTGTTTCAGCTTCTTGGTCCGGCCTTCGGAGAAGGTGCCCCAGCAGTGCGTGCTGCCGTCCGTGAACAGGCCCCGGGTCGGGTGCGAAGTTGCGGGCGATGAGGTCGGGCGGGGCGGCGGCCCGCGGGTCGAGGATCGTCGTCGGCTGATCTCCGCCTGCACGGAGCAAACACAGCCTCTGGAAACACCGAGCGCCGGATCCACCACTGTGGCGGGCAGCAGCCCCACGACCGGGACCCGTTCTGGTAGATCCGCAACTGTCGAGCCGCCCCGCGATTCCCACCACGCAATGACCCCGACCTCCCTCAGGCCGGGGCCATCGTGCGGTGCCGGGCACCGGCTCACGCCGGCACTTCCGTTCCTACCAGGCCACCGGCAGCCGCTGGTGATCGCGGTGATTTCTTGCCGGTCAGCGGTAGCGCGCTGGCCGTGAATTCCCAACGGACCGTGGATCGCGGTGGCTGGTACGACGAAGCCGGCTGCCCAGACGGGGCAGCCGCCTCTCTCATCGGCTTCAGGCCCTCACCACGTCTTCGTATCGATCCCGGCGCGCTGGGCGCGGTCCCACTCCTCGGTGCTCGCCTTGGCCCTGCGGGATGCCAGCGGGTCCCATTGCCGGGGCTTGGTGAACATCGGGGCCTGGCCGCCGGGGATCGCGACGACTCCGCCGAAGCGTTCGTCGCCCGCGAACCAGAGGGCTGAGGACATGTCCTCTTCCCAAGTGCGATGACGGAGGACCGGACTTGCGAGCATTTCATGGGACCAGCGGCCGGAACCCTGGGAGAGCTTGACGACATGGGGACTCCGGGGCCGCCGCGCGTTCGCATCGAGGCGGCGGACTCCCGGCCGCTGCTCCCAGGGGTAGACGCGCAGGACCCGTTCGATGCGCCGCAGCCACAACAAGTTGCTGATGGTGATCTGAACCAGCACGTAACAGGCGATCGCAACAGGAACAACGGCGATCTGGGCCGGCCGGACTCCGGCGGCGGCGAGCAACCCGACGGCGGCGACGATCAGTGCCGCCGGTGCCAGGCGCGCCCACTGCCGTATGCGCAGGGATCGGCAGATCTCCTGCGTCCGCCGATCGTCCAGGGCGCTTCCCGTCAGCAGGGGCGTTTGCGGGCCGTCGGTCGGCAAAGGCGACTGGTTCATCCGAATGCCTTCCACATGTCGTCCTCGAGTTCTCGTCGTCGGGTGACCGCCGGATCTTCAGCCGGGGCCGGCGCCTCCGGGTCAGCGAACGTAATGGTGTAGGCCATGGCCAGCAAGATCTCGCGGAATTCGGCCTCGTATGCCAATGCGGCTGTGGTGAACTGCATGAGGTAGACCGAAGATCCCGTTCGGCTGGGGATCAATACGGTGCCGCGCCAAGCGGAGTCCTCGCCCTCGTCGGGTCCACTCCCTCACGGCTCGGTGGTGCCGGAACATGCTCGATGCCATCGATGATGAGAGCCGACCCGCAGGGCAGGTCGTCGGTGGCTGCGGCGGCCATATTTGTGCAGGTCATAGCGTTGCCGACGGCGTCCGTAGCGTAGGCGCCACTCTGGTTCAGGAGTCGAGGCTGGGTCTTGTCCAGAGCGTGATGTCGCTGCTTGTCGCGACGGCGAGTGTGTGTCCAGAGGGGGAGAACCCGACGGTTCGCAGTTCGGAGTAGTGGGCGTGGAAGATGTGCCACCACTTCTCACCGGCGGGACCGCGGCAGAGCCCGCCATCGGCCGAGAGGAGGACGCGGTGGTGCGGCCAATCCGGGCTGACGACCTCAACGGTCCATCCGTCCTCGGTGGTGGAGTGGAGGCCGCCGCCGAACAGGCCGGCGATCCGCACCTCGGTCCCGGCGAGCGGCCCGAGTCCAGGGCAGGACAAGGTGGGGCCAGTTGGTGTGCTGTGATCGAGGTCGGGGTCGTGGTCGCGGGCGAGTCGCCGCCCCGTGGAGGCGTCGAAGACGCCGTGACCGTTGCTGGAGACGACCATCAGGAGGTCGTTCCCGCCGGCGGGGTCGGCCCCGAAGCCCACTCCGAGCAGTCCGCCGATCGGCGTTCGCCGCGCGAAGACGGGCTGCCAAGGGTGTGGTGCCGGGATGACGGGGGCAGCGAGGAAACGATTCCTCAGCTGCTGCTGGTATTCGGAGAGCATCATGTCCTCAGGACGGATGTCCCAGACTCGGCCGGGGCCGCTTACCGGTGGTTCAGAATCAGCTCGTCGTGGCCCGGGGCTGCGGTCATTCGTCGATGCGTCGAAGGATGTGCGTGAAGTCGGCGGTCTCGACCAGACCGACGAGGACCTGGGTCATCTTGCTGATGCCGGCGTCACGGACGATGAGGCCATCCGAGCACGAGAAGTAGGCGCCGCCGAGGGCCTCCCCGGTCGCCGCCCACCGCTCCATGAGGGTCTCCACCTGAGCGAGGGTGATGACGGTCGCACTCCACCGGGTTCCGTCGTTGAGGTCCACGAAGACGTCGATGTTGTCCACCGATTCCAAGTCCTCGCCGGCATTCGGCAGGAACGCCGCCTCGAAGTGCTCCGTGCAGACCCTGTACCAGGGTCCGTCCCATCTGCCCGCTTGTTCGTTGTGGCTCACCGGGCGAGTGTGCCGGGCTGATCCTCCGGCCTCAACTGCATTCTTCTGGCACGGGGCGGGCGTGCAGCAGCTGGCCTGACGTTCGCCGGGGCGCGTCGCACCGACTCCTACCGTCTCGCCGGCACAAAGGCCCGATCCGAGGAACCCGCCGAGGCCGACTGACCTCGGCCGCTGCCTCCCTCGATGGTCCGCCGCCTTCTCCGGCGGCAGACCATCCTTCGCTCAGCTCGCCAAAGTGCCCTGGTGGAAGTACATGCGCCAGCCGGTTGCCGTCATACGCCACAGGGAGCTTCGCCATGCTCGGCGCCCATTGTTGTCGGCGAAGTACGTCAGGTGAACGATGCCCGGAGCGAGTACGACCCCGGCCATCTCGCTGACCTTGACCGGAGACTCCGGGGCCACTGAACCGGCACTCGTGACGGTGAGAATCGACGTCGCGTCCCAGCGCCTGCCCGACGCTCCGATCTCGGTGAACTGCGGGTCCAGAAGCTCCGAGACCAGGACTGGGGAAGCACGCACGTCAGGGTCAAGAAGCCGCATCTCCGCCGCGATGGCCGCCTGAACGGCCCGTTCACTCTCATCTGCCATGCATGAACCCTATGGACGGACCCCAACCCGCCACAACGAATAGTTGCCGGGCAGGGAACGGCCGTCGGTGCCGCCCCTTCTCGGGTTCTGGATCAACTTTTGTGGTCGGCCTACGCTGAGTGACAGCTGGGTCTGGGAGCTGAAGGTCAAGCTTTCACTGCGTTGAGGTGCATGCGTATGTAGCTGGAGCGGTCTGGTCCCTGGCGCCGGTGTCCAGTTGGGCGCCATCCATGCTGGAAGTAGAAGGCTTGCGCGCGGTGATTCCGGTCCCACGCCTCCACCTGCCCTATGGGCAGAGCTGCTTCGTGCAGGTACTGGATGAATGTCGCGTGTAGTTGGCTGCCGATTCCTTGTCCCCAATGCGTTGGGGCTGCGGCATCGGCGAGGCGTTTGACCGTCCGGTGGGTCATGTGGAGCTGGCGGCCGATGGCTCGCCTGCTGTGGCCTTGGCTCAGCAGCGCGTGGACGATTGCGTGTTTCTCGCGGGTGCGGTCGGCAAATCTGTGCCCTGTTGGCCAGGGTGAGGCGGGTGCCTCATCGCTTGGTTGAGGGGTCTTTGCGGTCTCCTGACGTGGCAGGGTGAACGGTGCTCGCAGGCAGATCCGATGCCTCGATACGCATCGCTCGGCGGCCTCACCGAGGTTGTGCCAGAGGTGGAATCGGTCGGCGACCTGGAGAGCCGTTGGCGCCCCGGTTCTGGCGCCTTCGGCGAAGAACGGGGCACGGTCTCGGCAGATCGATCCCCGGACGTTCGCTGAGCCAGGCTGCGGGCGTTCCCGCCTCGCGGTCCGGCAACAGGTCAACGGGCCAGCCGGTCTCGACGTCCACCAGCACGGTCCCGTAGACCGGCCCTTGCGCATCGCGTATTCATCGACGCCAACCACCCGCGGAGCCCGTGGCCGTGGCTCTGGAAGGGCATCGACCAGTCGCAGCAGTGCTGCGGCTGACCGCGATCCCGAATACGTCCGCGATGCGAGCGCAAGGCCGACCTCGGCCAGTGCCGACCGCAGCCGTTCGGTCCATCGGCTGTATCGGCGGGTCAGCCCCGGTATCTGTTCAGCGAACGTACGCCGTTCGCACGAGGGATCCGCGCAGACGAAACGCCGGACGTGCAGGCGCAGCACCACGTTCCGTCCCGCGCTGGGAAGATCAGCAGGGAACCGCAGGTACGAGCCGTGCACCCGACTCGACCAGACTCCACAACCCGGACATAGGGCGCCGACTGTTCGGCATCTGATCCCAAGACGAATCGCCTCACCGTGTTCTTCTGCCGACACCACCGCGACCTCTGGGGCCGAGAGGAACAGCAACTCCTCCAGGCCGAGCATGACCTCGTTCACGGCTGAGAACTGTCAGCCACGGCATGGTCATGGACGGCTGTTTTCGGGCGACCTCCTCAGGGCCATCACCAAGATCAACGGTCACGCAGAGTGCACGCTCCACAGAAATTGAGCCAGAACCCGAACTTCTCACCATCTCTACAGATGGCCTGAGTGCCTGAGGCGCGGGCGGCACCCGTACGACAGGCGGAGACGTCGCCGCTGCCAGCGTCCGGCGACGTGGCCGTTGGGGGATGTGCGGCCGATACGGACAGCTTCCCCCTCACGCGCCCTCCCTCCGGTCAGCACACCTAGGGCGGCGGAGCCGGCTCGACCAGACTCGCCCCCGTTGGGGAAGTGCCATCAGTTGCGGCGGATGCAGGAACGCCTCCCGGGCCGGGATCGGCCTCGGGACTGGTGGGCTCGCATGTTGAGGTGTCGCGTATTCAGCGTGCAAGTTCGACGGCCGATTACTGGCTGTTGCCGGTAACGGTGGTCCAGCGCGGGTCGATGCGGCCCAGCCATGCGTCTTGATCGTCAGCCAGTGGTTGGTTCAGGGGAAGTGGGAGGAACCGGCAGGCGAAGGTAAGGCCGGCATCGTCTCCGTCGCCGTGAACGTGGTGTTCCCAGGCATCGGAGGTGTCTGCGGGTGCCTGGAGGTAGAAGAAGCCGGTTCGTCGTGGCTGTCCCGTGTCGGGGTGAGGCTTGTCCTCCACGGCGATCTGCCGGACCGCTGTGGCTCTCAGCAGGCCGGTTTCCTCGGCGACCTCTCGAAGGGCTGCTTCTTCCAGTTCTTCGCCCGATTTGACTCCTCCCGCCGGGACCTGGGTGCCGGCCTCCGGGATACCGACGTGGTCGAAGACCAGCAGCTCGGGGGCTGCGCGATGCCGGATCGCGTAGGCGGCGACACGGATTCTGGGGCGGGGCATCCCGGCATTGTCCGTCATCTGCGCCGTTCATGCGGTCCGCCTCCGGTCGGCGGCGCCACACCCCGTCAACCAGTTTGTTGTCTTAAGGAAGATCGGTCAGGTACACGAGTCGACCGTCCGAATTCGCTTGTCCGCCGTTCCGAGTCCCGCCTACCGTGCCGTAGTGGATCTCTTCTCACACTCTTGGACAGCATTGCGCACGGCGGTCGCCGAACTGCCCGACGAGGACTTCGAGCGGCCGTCCGGCTGTACCGGCTGGCTCGTGCGGGACCTGGTCTGCCACCTGGTCATCGACGCCCAGGACGTCCTGATCACCCTGGTCACGCCCACCGAAACCGAACCGACCGCGGACGCGGTCACCTACTGGGGCCTCCTGGACGAACCACCGACCGGCGAGGACCCCCTCGATGCGCTGATCCCCCGGCTGGCCGCCGCATACGGCGAGCCGCGGTGGCTCAAGTTCCACCTCGACGACGTGGGTTCCGCCGCAGGCCGAGCCGCCGAACTCGCCGAACCCGCCCTCCGCGTCAGCACCCAGGACAAGGTGCTGACCGTCGGCGACTACCTGTCCGCGTACGTGCTCGAATGGACCTTGCACCACCTCGACCTGATCGCGCATCTGCCGTCGGCCGTTGAGCCGCCCGCCGAGACCCTCGCCGCGGCTCGCACGTCGCTGGAGAAGATCGCCGGGACCCCGTTTCCCGCCTCGTTCTCCGACAAGGACGCGTTGCTGATCGGCACCGGTCGTCGCACGCCGACCGACGCTGAGAAGGCTGCTCTGGGCGATCTCGCCGCAAACCTCCCGCTCATTCTCGGCTAACGACGTTGTCGGCAGTCGACGATCGGGAGCGTGGCCGTGACGTGGAGGGGCCGCACGGGTTCTTCGAGTGTGATCAAGAAGAGGTGGGCCTGTGCGGCCTTGTCCCATCCTGCCTTCGCCGGCATCTCCCGCACACATCTCGACGGTTTGATCGATGAGTTGGCTCCTCGATGGCCGGCCTGGCGGGAATCCTCGCTGCGTGAGCGGCGCCACGGTGCCCGCCGACGGCAGGCCGGAGCCGGGCCGAAGTACGAACTGGCCTTCGTCGACCGGCTACTGGCCGCCCTGATCCACCCACGCACCGGCCTGACCACCAAACCCTGGCCGTGATCGACGAGGTGGGCTCGTCCACCATCGGCCGCGCGATCAGCAGGACCGCCCGCTTCTGGCCGAGCGCGGCTTCGCCGTGCGACGACACTGTGTGCATGAGGAACGTGGATGTGCCGTACGTCTCAGTAGGCTTGTGCGTCGAGCAAAGGAGCACTGCGCATGAGCTATCGCCTGAAGGCGATCACCCGCGAGGAGCATCTGGCCTTCGTCACGGCCCGGCCCTCGGTGAGCCCCATGCAGGTACCCGCATGGGGGGATGTGAAGCCGGACTGGCGGGCGGAGAGACTGGGCTGGTTCGACGGCAGTGGCCGCCTCGTCGGGACCGGGTTGGTGCTGCTGCGGCCGTTGCCGAAACTGAAGCGGTACCTCGCCTACCTGCCCGAGGGGCCGGTGATCGACTGGGCCGCGGCAGACCTGGAGCAGTGGCTTGAGCCGATGCTCGCGTACTTGAAGCAGCAGGGTGCGTTCTCGGTGAGATGGGACCGCCCGTCGTCGCCCGCCGGTGGAGCGCCGAGGCGGTCAAGGACGCGATTGCCGACCCGCAGGCCCGTCAACTGCGGGATGTGGAAGCCACCGCGCACGAACCGCTGGCCTTCGACATCACCGACCGGCTGCGGCGGATGGGCTGGCAGCAGACCGAGCCCGGTAGCGAGGACGGCTTCGCCGCCGGACAGCCGCGCTATGTGTTCCAGGTCCCCTTCGCCGGGCGGTCACTGGAGGAGATTCAACGCGACTTCAACCAGCAGTGGCGCCGCAACATCAAGAAGGCGGAGAAAGCCGGCGTCAAGGTCGTCCAGGGCGGCTACGAGGACCTGCCCGCGTTCTACGGCCTCTACGTCGAGACCGCTGAACGGGACCGGTTCATCCCCCGCCCGCTGGCCTACTTCCAGCGCATGTGGACCGCACTGCAGGCCGAGGACGACAACCGGATGCGCCTCTACCTCGCCCATCACGAGGGCGAGGTGCTCGCCGCCGCCACGATGCTGACCGTCGGCGAGCATGTCTGGTACTCCTACGGCGCCTCGACCAGCCGCAAGCGCGAGGTCCAGCCGAACAACGCCATCCAGTGGCGGATGATGTCCGACGCCTACGAGCTCGGCGCGGGTGTCTACGACTTCCGCGGTATTACCGACACCCTTGAGGAGAGCAACCATCTGCTGGGACTGCTCCGGTTCAAGGCCGGTACCGGCGGCGAGGCCGTCGAATACCTCGGCGAGTGGGACTACCCGCTCAACAAGGTCCTGCACAAGGCCCTCGACCTCTACATGTCCCGGCGCTGAGACTGCGGGTGACCATCATGTCACCTGCGAGGCATCATGACACTCGACGCCGGCGTCATGCGGGCCGATCAGCGCGCTGCCTGTCACCGCCGACTCGTCGGCACAGCCGTTGTTCACCTGGCGCCCTACGGGAAGGCAGGCAGGAAACGCTGTGGCGGGGACGACCTTCAGACGCGCGGCGCCGCCGTGCGTTCCAGAGCCTTGCGGGCAGCGAGATAGCCCGCAATTTTGAAGGCCAGTTCGTGGGAGCCGAATGTCTCGGCGCGGGCCTGCCGCAGCACCACCTTGGTGGCGGTGACGACACCGTGCTCGGGAAGGCTCAACTGCTCCATGATCCCCGCGGCGACTGCGTCGAAGAAGCACGGCAGATCCCCGGCGGGTTCGTACTCGACCGTCAGCCCCTCGGCCACTTCGAAGCGGAAGCCCTCGGCCGCGGGCTCGAAGTCCACCGTGACCGCCGCGAAGTGCGGTGCGCAGTTCTGCCTTTGATGCAGCACGCGCACGCCACGGATCGGGTACGGCGGGAACGTGGGCGGCGCTGACATCATGCCGCAACACTACCCACTTGTGGCACGGAGCCTTCCCATGTGCCAACCATCGCGCTTGGGCTCAATGGCCGGAAATTCGGTGCTCATACTTCTCCCTTTTTCAGAAGTCCAGGTCCAGATAATCGATGTCGGTGATAGCAACGTCTGAGAGCCCCATGGCACGGATTCCACCGTCCTGGAAATACACGTCCTTGAATCCTTCAGCGATGATTTCACGCATCTCCCGGTCGCTGGCACCCGCGTCGCGGGCGTCGAACAGGCGCTGCGCGTACGTCGCGGGGAGGTGGACGGTCAGGCGCCGGAAGCGCCCGTCGTCGGTCGTGCCGATCGGCGCGGTGTAACCGAACCGGGCCCGGGTCTCCACCGTGATCCCGGTTGCGGCGGCGGCCTGCTGGCGCCGGCGTTTGCGGACCTGGGGCTGCCAGCGGGATCGCACGGCCGCGTCGATCTTCGCAGCGATGTCCTTGGGCGGGTGCTTGCGCTCGCCCGTGCGGTAGCGCTCCACCGAGCGCTGCGTGACTCCGAGCTCCCGGGCGACGGCCTTGGTCGTCTTGAGCTGCTTCATCAGAAAGTTGATGCGGGCCTTGAGGGTTTTGGGCGGCTCCCGGGTGAACGCCTCCCGGTCGGCGCGCTCGATCGCATCATGGATCTCCACGGCGGTGCTCAGCTCCCTTCGGGGATGGGGTCCTGGCCGTCGGAGCCTGGCCGCCGGGGATCGCGACGACTCCGCCGAAGCGTTCGTCGCCCGCGAACCAGAGGGCTGAGGACATGTCCTCTTCCCAAGTGCGACGGCGGAGGACCGGACTTGCGATCATTTCGGGGGACCAGCGGCCGGAACCCTGGGAGAGCCTGACGACATGAGGTCTTCGGCCTCGCCACCGCAGGCGTCCGTCTCGCTTGACCTCTTGTGCGTCAGTCCGGCAGCCAGTGCAGCTCGTGCGCCAGGGTTTGGGCGACGGCACGGATGCGGCGGTGTAGTGGCGACTGCTCGCGTGGGAGGACCAGGTGGAACGTCAGGCTGGGCGCGCCCCGCAGCGGTCGCCAGGTGAGACCCGCCGGTTGTGCCGTGACCGCGGCTTCTCCGGCCGGGGCGAGGGTGACCCCGTCGCGCAGGTCGCGCTGAGACATGTCGAAAGAGACTGCGGGCGTGTGGAATCGGGGGTGTGGTCGGGTGTCTCGGAACAGTGCGGACAGCTGATCGTGGATCACGGGGTTGGCCGCACGGGCCGGGAGTCGCAGCGGATACGCGGCCGCGTCGGCGATCTCGATCTCCGGGTGTTCGGCCAGCGGATGGTGCTGCGCCAGCTGGACCCCGACGCGCTCACGCCGCAGCAGGAACCGGCGCACGCCACGGCCCGGCTGTTCACCGCGGGTGATCCCGGCATCGATGCGGCCGTCGGCGACCGCGGGGGAGATCTCCGGTGTCGCCATCGGGACCGCGCCGACCTCGAGTCCGCTGTTGCCGCGAATCAGCCTGTCCACCAGGGCCGGTGCCGTCTCGGCCCCGGCGCTGAGGCTGTATCCGATGCGCAGCGTGCCCAGTTCACCGGCCGCCGCGCTCCGGGCGGTGTCCCATGCCCGGTCCAGCGCCGCCAGCGCGGGCGGCGCGGACTCCGCCAAAGCCGCACCGGCCGTGGTCAATACGACGCGACGCGTGTTGCGGACCAGCAGGGCCGTACCGAGTTCCGCCTCCAATCGGCGCATCCGGGCGCTGAGTGCGGGCTGTGCGATACCGATCCGTGCGGCCGCGCGGGTGAAGTTCAACTCCTGCGCCAGCACCAGGAAGTACCGCAGGCTCACCGTATCCGGCGCCACGTGCCCTCCCTGCCGATTGATAACGATCCGTTCTGATTCTATCCCGTACCGGTCTTTCCCTCGACCGCACATCAAGCCCTAACCTGCGCATATGACGATTCCACTGACCGCAGTACCCGTCGCCGGGATCGACCGATCCGAGCGTCAATTGGAAGTCGGACGTGTCCGGCCGATCACAGGAGGTTTCCATGGCTAAGGGCTACTGGGCCAGTGTCTACCCCGCCATTTCCGACCCTGAGAGGCTGACTGCCTACGAGAAGCTGGCCGGTCCGGCTGTCCGGGCTGGGGGCGGGCGCCTCCTGTCCCGTGGCGGTCGAGTCGTCGCCCACGAGGCCGGAATCACGCAACGCGTCGTTCTGATCGAGTTCGACAGCTTTGAACAGGCCGTCGCGGCATACGAAAGCGAGGCATACCAGAAGGCGCTGGTGGCCCTCCCCGACGGCTTCGAGCGCGACCTCCGCATCATCGAAGGCATCGACTGACCGGTGCGGGCCCAGCCATCGCTGAGTACCCGTCACCTGATACGCACACAGTGCTGAACGACGACTCACGAGACGAGTTCGAAGCCATGCCCCGCGTCCCAGTTCGTCGTCGACGTCCTCGACGGCCTGATCCCTGTCGGCGGCTCGCCGCGCTACCCAACGTCGAGCAACTTGCCTGACTTGCCTGACACGGCGATCGAGCTCTGACCTGCCACAACGGCGATTCACCCTAGATAACCGTGGGACTGGCCTGTGGCGAGGACCCTGCCGACGTCGTGGCGGGTGGCGCGGTGTCGGTTCTTCGAGCCGGGCGGCCCTCCGGGGCCGGGGCTGGACGGCGGAAGGTGTGCTCCAGGTCGTAAGGGGTGTCCCGTAAATGTTGATAGGACCGCTTGGGTTCTGCCGATCATCTGTCGCCAGGACGATCGAGGGGTAACTCAGGGGGGATCGTAATCGTCCGTGAGGTCGACGCACTGTCGTTGAGGTTCGACGACGGTGGGAACCATGCCGATCAAGCTCTCTCTGGGCGACACCGAACGTCCGGTCCCCCTCTGGGCCCTGCGACTGGCCAAGGCCCTGCCCTTCGTCCTGCTGCCGCACTGCCTGTGGCGGCTGCCGTTCGCCGTCGACTTCCAAATGGGCACCATCGACCCGACGGCCCCGCCGCGTCCCTGGTGGACCCCGGCATACGTTGTGGGCCTGAGCGTGCTCACGGAGGCGCTGGCCCTGCTCACTATGGTGCTGGTCAGCGGCTGGGGCGAGGTCTTCCCGAGCTGGGTGCCGTTCCTCGGCGGCCGGCGGGTACCGCCGCTCGCCGCGGTCATTCCGGCGACCCTGGGCGGCCTCGCTCTGGTCGCACTATGGGACCCCATGCCGCTCGCTTGGTTTGGGCTACTGGGTTTTCACGAGGTTGCCTTCACCAATGGGTGGTGGAAGCTGCTGGCACACACGTGCATCAGTCCGGTCATGCTGTGGGGGCCGATCGTACTGGCCCTGGCCTACGCCTACTACAAGCGCCGCCGACCTGCCTGAGGGTCCGTCGGATCAGACCGACCGAGCCGGGATGCCTCTCCGCCTGTGCGGACGAACGCAGAACCGGGCAGCATGGTTTTCGCCAAGTAATAGTCAAGACCTGTGGATTGGTGAAGTTATCGCCTGATACGTCGGTGCCATTGGATCTCGCCTTCGTGCCGTTCGGTGGTGGGCGTGAGTCCGGCGGCGGTGGCGACGGCGGCGGATGCGCGATGTTGGGGGTGGATGTGGGCGATGACGGTCTGCACCGGCTGCTGGCTGAGCCAGTCGATGAGTCCTCGGGTTGCTTCAGTGGCGATGCCTCTTCCCTGCCACGGAGTCCCAACCACCCAGGCAATCTCGGCCATGGGGCTGTGGCTGGAAGGGCTGAGCGTTGCTTGGACCGTCCCGGTCAAGCAGGTCTCGTCACGGAGCCGGATTACCCAGTTCAGCCAGGAGACGGCCGGATCGGGAGAGCCTGCGGTCATGCGCTGGTAGCGCGAGCGCAGGGCTTGCGGGGTGTCCGGGCTGCCGCCGATGAAGGTGTGCAGAGCCGGATCGGACAGAACTGTGGCCATCTCCTCGGCGTGCTCGACGTGAAGCGGCAGCAGGTCCAGCCGCCCGGTCCTGATGGCCTGGGCCGTGATGGTGCTCACGCCGCGACCGCCTCGGAGCGTTCGACGAGATGCCCGCGTTCGAAGCGGACTCCGGCGCGGACGAGTGCGACGAGGCGGGGTGCGTTTACGGCTCGCCATCGGGCCTGGGCGGACTCGATGAGCTTGAACGCCATGGCGAGGGCGGCGGCGCGGGAGCCGGCACCGTGGGTGACCTTGGTCCGCAGCCGGACGGTGGCGAACGTGGACTCGATGGGGTTCGCGGTCCGCAGGTGGATCCAGTGCTCGGCGGGGAAGTCGTAGAACGCCAGCAGCTCGGTCTCGTCGTCGGTGATCTTCTTGACGGCCTTGGGGAACTTCGCGCCGTAGAGCTGGACGAACGTCTCGATCGCTTTGGCGGCGCGGTCGTGGTTCTCGGCGTTGTAGATGTCCTGGATCGCTCTCTTCGCTCCGGACTGCGTGGACTTCGGCATCGAGTCGAGGACGTTAGCCGTTTTGTGAACCCAGCATCTCTGTTCGCGGGTGTCGGGGAGGACCTCCGCGAGGGCCTTCCAGAACCCGAGGGCGCCGTCGCCGACCGCGAGAAGGGGCGCGCGCATGCCGCGCCGGGCGCAGTGGCGCATTAGGTCCGCCCACGCCTCGGAAGATTCGCGATAGCCGTCCTTGAGTGCGACCAGTTCCTTGCTGCCGTCGCCGCGCACGCCGACCAGGACGAGCACGCAGGCTTTGGCCTCTTCCAGGCGGACGTTGAGGTGGATGCCGTCGGCCCACACGTACACGTAGTCGACCTCGGACAGATCTCGCTCCATGAAAGCGGCGTGGTCCGCCTGCCACTGCTGGGGCAGCCGGGTGACGGTTGCGGGCGAGAGCCCGGTCGAGCTGCCCAGGAACTGCTCCAGCGCCGGCACGAAGTCCCCGGACGAGAGGCCGTGGAGGTAGAGCAGCGGCAGCAAGTCGCTGATCTTCGGGGACTTGCGGCACCACGGCGGCAGGATCGCCGAGGAGAACCGCTTGCGCTCACCCGTGACCTCATCGACGCGCTTGTCGTTCACGCGCGGGGCCCTGATCTCGACTGTTCCGGCAGCGGTGGTGACCTTCCGGGGCTCGTGGTAGCCGTTGCGCACTACCAGGCGCCGACCCATCGCGTCCCGCTCGGCGGTCAACTCGACTATGTAGGAGTTGACTTCAGCTTCCAGGGCTGCGGCCAGCATCCTTCTGGCACCCTCGCGGAGGATCTCGTCGATCGGGGAGCAGTTCGGCGTGGTGCCGTCGTCGATGACTACGCTGAGCACGGGCGTGCCTTCCCGACCGGTGCTGCGAACACCGACCTACTCGATGACCATCAATCGATCATTTGGGAAGGTACGCCCTTCGCGTGCTCCCCGAGCCGATCCACAGGTCTTGAGCATTGCTCTCTGCCCGAAGACATCGAGGTCGAGCCACCGGGTGGCAACCTCACTATGCCGTTACCGGCTATGTGCTCTCCCTCCGTGACACCGGATCATGGCCACATGGGCCGGTCAGTCTTCTATGGCTACCCATGTGACCGCTGCGCGTTTGGGCAACGTCCCAACGGGAGGACGGATCACGCCAAGGTGACGTGCATGCCTCCCCTTGCCAGGACGTCGAGGGCTTCAGCGAACAGGTCGTATGGCTGGCCGTCCGGCGTCAGGGCGTGGGACAGGTGCTCGCGTGCGGTCGCGGCATCTCGCCAGAGCAGAGGGGCGGGGGCTGTGTAGCCGAAGGTGCCGCGTAGGCAGTCGTCAAGGGCGTCCAGGCAGCCGCCGAAGTAGCCGCCCGGCCCGTTCACCGCCTCGCCGAGCGCCAGGTAGAGGCCCGGAACGTCGGTGATGTACCGGCCGTCGAGCTCATATGCGTGACCGGCCGGGTGGTCTTGGTGCGTGCGCCGGCAGCCCCGCTCCCGTACGAGGTCCAGCCATGCGCCACGCTGCCGGGTGTCAAGGCCACTCCAGGCGCCAGGAGTGTCCGGCGGCCCCGCGAGCCATCGCTCCCAGACCGGCCGGACGGCTTCTGGGACGGGTGTGAAGAGGCTGCCGTCCAGCTCCAGGTCGATCAGATCCGCCCCAAGAGCGGACGGGTGCCAGGCGCGGATGCGGGTCCACCACCGCCGCTCGGTGAGCGGCTCGCCTCGATCGTCCCGGATCTCCAGGGCGGCCTCCTCCAAGTCCAGCGCCCGCCGGGTGCCCTTCTTCAGTGCACACCGCAGCTTCTCACTCTGGACGAGTCCGCTCAGAGGGAGCGGGGGCGCGACCTGCTCGGCCGGCACGATACGGGCGAATTCCCGGCAGGAACCCAGCCACCGGTGCCCATCATGCACGCGAACCAAGCCTCGGTGCCCTTCGGGCGGACCTTCGTAGTCGTCCAGACCCCTCAGCACGAGACCCTCCGCCCCGGCGGGCCCAAGGCTTTCCGCGTCTTCCAAAAGCCAGGGCCCAAGTCCCTCCTCCTGCGGCACCATCCACACCCTGCTGCCGGCCCAGCCGCGAATCTCCGCCCCGTCCGGAACCCAGCCGAACAGTTCATACGTGCCACGCTGGAGATCCCCGAACACTCCGTCCGCTTCGACGCACACGCCCCAGACGTGTCCACGCTCCGTCTCCCTCAGCGTGTACCGCACCTGCCCGCGCTGCCCCCTGTCCTCCTGCACGATGGGAATCGTGCCCCCGCATGAGTGCAGCTGAATCCCTTTTCCGCAGACGGCTACGATGCCCCGGTAGCTGAGCGCTCCAGTTGGCGGATGGTACCGACTCGAGCGCTCAGCTCGCCCTGCTACGGCCCAGCGGCCAGATCATCGCAATGCAGACGCTGCTGAGGCCCGACGAACTGCGCAGCAGCGACGAGATCACCGTGCCGAGTACCGAGCCGCCGCGTCGTCAGGAGCTGCAGACGGCCTGCAACCTGATGGATGTCGCCGACGAGGCTTAGACCTGGAAGATGAACAAAAGCCCACACCCCTCGCCACCGCGCCCCCGACCGCCTCGAAGCCCTCCTCAGCACCTTCGGCAGCGCCCTCATACCCGGTTGTACTTTGCTATTGCCGCTGGTCAATACGCCAGTTGTAGATCGTGATCTTCACGTGGTGGCCGCTGTCCGGCGTCACCAGCGGGCGACGAGCGTCTCCTCCCTGCCCCGGTTGCGGTACAGCCAGGTGGTCCCCGGCGCGATGGCCCCGGTCAGATAGCCGACGATGGGCTCCCGCTGCGTTGCGCTGTCCAGCTCGCCGAGCAGCTTCAGTGCGTCGGGCAAGGGGAAGAAGGCGGCCTGTTCGATGTCGTCGTCCTGCGGCGCGAGGTCCCCTGACCACTTGTCGATCTCGAAGGCAGCTGCCAACGCCGAAGGGTGCTGCTCGGAGTCGATGTGCATGAGGAATGCGGTCCGCACCGGATCGCCCACCAGCAGCCCGGTCTCCTCCTGCACCTCGCGCCGGAGAGCTTCGTGCAGGAGCTCGCCGTCCTCGACCCCGCCACCGGGGAGGGACCAGAGCATCTCGCCGTCGGCGCCGAGGTTCTCTCGCACGAGGAGGATCTCGTTGCCTCTGCGGATGATGCCAATGACCAGTTGCACTCGGGGTGCTGGGGCCTTCGAATTCTTTGCCTTCATGCCGCAGACCGTAGGTGATGGCCAGTCTGCCGCCGCGCGGACCCGCGAACAGCTGCAACGACTTCTTGACTCCTCCTCCTCGTAAACGAGGGGGATTCCTAGCTCACGTCGCCTGCGGCCCGGCGGGCATCCATGACCGGCCTCCGTCCGAGGAGTGGCACTTCGAGACCACCACCGTGCACGCGGCCGGCGAGGAGATGCGAAACCTCGCCGCTGAGTTCGACACGTTTCTCACGGGCACGGCCGAGTAGCTGCACCACCACGTGAGACATCCTCTCAAGCCCCCGCCCTTGTGACCTGGTGCAGAGGTTGGGCCCGGACGAGTTGGTCGGATGCGTGCTCTGGGCCGGGAGGCCGTGGTGGGGGCACAGGTATCGTGCTTCTTGGTCGAGTGGCGGCGGCACTGAACTGACGTACAGCTGGGCGCGTCATAAGCGTGCTGACGGTGGGGGTGGAATGGGAGTCGCGACGACGACGGTCCGCGCGGTGAACGGGTTGACCGCGCGGTGGGCGGGTGCCTCGGAGGGCGGCACGGTGTTCTCGGCGGCGGGGGTGTGGCCCCTGCTGGCCCACCTGGCCGACGGAGCCGAGGGCGCGGCGCGGGCCGAGCTGGCGGAGGCTCTCGGGCTGTCCGCCGGGCAAGCGGCGGGCGCCGCACGTGAGTTGCTCGCCGCGATGGGCGCCATGCGGGGACTGGACACGGCTCTGGGGCTGTGGGCGAAGCGCACGCTGGAGCTGAGGGAGGAGTGGGAGGCGGGCCTGCCGGCCGACGCCCATGGGGTGCTCACCGGGGACTCTGTGGCCGACCACCGGGCGCTGGACGCGTGGACGGTGAAGCGCACTGGCGGGCTGATCGACCGTATGCCGGTCACGCTGACCGAGGACACGCAGATGGTGCTGGCGAGCGCGCTGGCCATGCGCACGCAGTGGCTGAGCCCCTTCCACGAGGTGGAGTTGGAGACGGCGTACGAGCCCTGGGCCACCGAGCCGCGGCTGGGCCTGCGGCGCTCCAGTGCCGTGCTGGACCGGGTAGGGGTCGCGGAAACACCCGGCGGATATGTCACCGAGCTGAAGGTGCTGGGCAACAATGCGCTGGACGTGCACCTTCTGCTCGGCGAGGAGGACATGAAGCCGGGGCGGGTGCTGGGAGCTGGGGTCGACATCCTCGCCGGCCGGTGCGCGCTCATACCGGGGCCGCGGCTGCCCTACGGGAACGTGGGACCCGGCCTGCGGGTGGAGAAGGTACGCTGCACGCGGCCCGAGCCGCCGTCGCTGGAGGTGACGACCGCGGCGTACAACATGAACGCGAGCCACGATCTGCTGAAGCTGCACCGGTTGTTCGGGCTCACGACGGCACGGGACACCTCGCGCGGGCACTTCCCCGGCATCAGCGACTTCCCGCTCGCCATCGGGTCGGCCGAGCAGAACACTATGGCGAAGTTCGGCGCGTTGGGTTTCGAGGCCGCCGCGGTGACGGCGTTCGGCGCAGTCGCCGGGGGCATGCCCGACCTCCGCTACGTGACCACCAGGATCAGCGCCGCCTTCGACCGCCCCTTCGGCTTCCTCGCCCTGCATCGCCACACGCGGCTCGTACTGACGGCGGGCTGGGTCACGGATCCGTTGCCGTTCCCCGAGTACGACTGGGCGGACGAGCGGTGAGCGGGACGACGACGCACACCGTCCGCGCGGTCAACAGACCGACGGCACGCTGAGCGGAGGCCTCCCCGCGGGGCACGGTCTTCTCCTCCGCCGGTGTCTGCGGCGGTGAGGGCGATGGCGCGACGGCGGACGTCGGCCTCCCGCGCGAGCGAGGCGAGGTTTCCCTGGCATGCGCAGCCACGTCCCCGGGTCCGTCGTACGGCAGTCTCCACCGGCTCCGTCGCGTCGTCGTCCGGCTCCTTGGCGACGTCGTCGGCTTCTGGGTCGCGGGCAAGTCCGGCTGCTCGGGCATCGCGGCCTGCAAAAACACCGGAGCGAGTTTATCGGGGCTGGTATGACTGCCCACTCCCCCGAGTGACCGCCATCCGGATTCCGCACAGCGGACGACGTGCCAGCGCTATCAACAGACCGTGATCAAGGCGACTGTCCGCGCGCTCGCCGCTGCGCCCCTCGCCCTGCTGCCCTTGGCCACCACCGCCGCAACGGCCCACGCCACCCAAACCCTCAGCCTCCACGACGCCACCGAAGCACTCCCCAGGCCGTCGAGTCCCGCGATGGGTACGAGCGCACGAAGTTCCGCCACTGGATCGACGAGGACAAGGACGGCCGTAGACACCCGCAACGAGGTCCTCCTCGCCGAAGCCCTCACCCCACGTGCCATCACAGCCGGCTGCAAGCCGACTGGCAGCACGTGGTTCTCCTACTACGACGACAAGGTCGTCGAGGGCAACCCTGGGCACACCCATGCAGCTGCGCCGATGCAGCCCCGATTTTTCGCTGTCCCCCGGCCGCCAAGTAGCTTCTTGACCCTCACACCGTGTCAGGCGGTCAGCTCGGAGACATCATGTTCATCATCGGAGACTTCGCCCGGCATGGCCGCGTCTCGGTCCGGATGCTGCGTCACTACGACGCGACCGGACTGCTGCGCCCGGCTCACGTCGACCCCGCCAGCGGCTATCGCTACTACACCGCTACCCAGCTCGCCCGCCTCAACCGGATCATCGCGCTCAAGGACCTCGGATTCACTCTCCAGCAGGTCCAGGACATCGTGGACGAGAAGGTCAGCCTCCAGGAACTGCGCGGCATGCTGCGGCTGCGGCGGGCCGAACTGGAGACCGCAATGGCTGCCGCAGGAGCACGGCTGATCCAGGTCGAGGCGAGGCTCCGAGCGATCGAGAGTGAGGGGCACATGCCCACGAACGACGTTGTCATCAAGAGCGTCCCTTCCGTCCGGGTGGCGGAGCTGACCGCAACCGCCGCGAGTTTCGAGCCCGAGCACATCGGCCCGGTCATCGGGCCGCTCTACGACGAGCTGTTCCGGTGCCTGGGCTCGGCGGGTATCACCCCCACGGGCCCCGGCGTCGCGTACTACGAGGACGCCCCGGAGGGCGGAGGCAGGATCAGCGTCCACGCTGCCGTCCAGGTCTCCGTCCCTCTTCAGGACGGCGCCTTCCGGATCCTCGACCTGCCGCCCCTCGACCAGGCAGCGACCATCGTGCACCGCGGTTCGATGGACACCGTGCTCCCCACCGCCCAGACCCTGGCCCGCTGGATCGACGCCAACGACTACCAGTCAACCGGATACCCCCGCGAGATCAACCTGGAGTGCCCGAAAAATCGTGACGACTGGGTGACGGAACTGCAGGCACCGGTGACCCGGGCCTGATCAATCGCGCCTCAGCCTGGCCGGTGATCACGTTCGGGCAGCGGGAGACCGCTACGGTCTCCCGCTGCCCGACTTCAGTCTTGAGAGCTTCTTGTAGCAGGTCAGGGTGGCAGCAAGACCGAGAAAGGCGAGGATGCGTGAGCCGGTTCGCTCGTATCGCCGGTGAGGCAGCGGTAGCCGAACAGCCAGGCGATCGACCGCTCGATCTCTCAACAGTGCCGGCCAAGCCGTTCGCCCGATTCGATCCCCGGGCGCGCGATGCGCGGGATGAGCCCGCGTTCGCGCAGCCAGGTGAGGTGGTCGGCGGAGAAGTACGCCTTATCCTCGCGAAGCTTGCCGGGACGGCGCCGACGCGGTCGGCGGCGGGAGCGGACCGTCGGAATTCCACGGATCAGCGGCTTGAACGCCTGGCTGTCGTGCAGGTTCGCCCCGGACACCGCAACGTCCAGCGGGATGCCTTGGGCGTCGGACAGGACGTGCAGGTTGCTGCCCTTCTTGCCACGATCAACCGGATTCGGCCCGGCCTGGTGCCCGGCCCGGGACGTCGAGTGGCAGTGCGCCTTCCCCTCCCCCAGACGCACGCGTCCCGCAGGACGAACGCTCGGGTGACGGGCAGGGCCGTCACCCGGTCACCGGGTGGTCCACCGCCAGGAGGAGCCCTTCTTGTAGTCGTCGGCGGACTGCGCGTCGGGGTTCCAGGCCAGCCGGGTGGGCTGCTTCGCGGCGTCCCCGATGTAGACCGAGCACAGGGTGCGCGACTCGCCGACATCCCAGCCCGTGTACGCGTCCGGCACCGGGCACCCGCCCTCGACATAACCGGTGTGGACGGTCGGCCGCTTCGCGGCCTCTTCGCCGTTCTCGTCCAGAGCCACGGCGTTGGCGTTGAGGTCGGGGTTGGAGACTTCCGGCTTCCCGGCCTTCAGGGTGTACGTCACATACACGAAGTACGGGGTGTCGCCCAGCCCCTCATCATCGAGGTGACCTTCCTTCAGCTGCTCCGGGGTCCCCTTGACGATCTTCTTGGCGGCCACCTGGAACCGCCCGCCACCGGAGACCTCGGGCTCGTACAGCTTCGGAGCCGGCTTGCCCATCGCAAGCGCCGGGCTCCACTCCACCTGGGAGCGCGGGCTCTCCTTGACGCCCGGGGCCTCCCGTGCGCTCTCATTCTTCGCCCCACTCCCCTTCGGACCGTCGGACTTCTCGCCCCCTCCCTTTCCGCCGCAGGCGGTGAGCGCGAGTCCGAGGACGGTGGCCAGGGCCCCGTAAAGGGCCGTTGAACGGCGAAGCATGAGGTTCTTCCCCCGATAGAAGGCGAATGGGGCACCGGCAGCCCAGGCAAGACGAATTCCCTTCCTGGCCGCGCCGGGCACGACGTGGACATGCTAATGCCGCATCTGGCAACGTCGGTCTCGGCGGGCGGGCAGTGATGGACACCATGCCGCGGATGATGCCCCGCCCGGTGGGCCGACGGGCGACCTTCGGGCGGCGCATGGGCCTGGCTGACCGCAGCTGCTGCATGAGGCTGCGGTCGATCGCCTGGCGTGGCAGGGCCACAGCCGTGTCAGCCTTCGCACAGCGGCTTTCCCAGATTCGCGGCCGTTTCGGCAGCGTCTTTGTGCGTCAGAGCCACGACCACCGCGGTCAGCGGAACCATGAAGCCCGCGATGACAGCAAACAGCGTGGGAACCCAGGTCTGCCACCCGGAAACGGGCTGGAGTCCGCCACGTCGCGTGGCGCGTGACATCAGCACGTGAACCAGCAGTGCCAATACGGCAGCGAGCAGGCCGCCGTAGGCGGAAGCAAAATGCGTCCACGGTACCGCCATGTAGCGGCAGGCAGCCGACTGATGGTGAATATGGGCACTGGACAAAGACAGCGTCGTGGAAAAGCAACCGACAGCGGCCACGGAAAGCAGCGGCACCGGAAGGGAGCTCGCCCAATGGAGCCGCGAGGGCGGATGCGGCTGTGCATCGAGTGGTGTGCCTGTCTCAGCCATGCCTGTCAGTACCTATCCGGATGCGGGCGGACGATGCGGATGTTCTGCTGGCCTTCGGCATTCTCCGTTGCCGGGAGCCGGCCTTGCAGACTCACGTTCTGGTAAGAGTCCTGGTGCTGTGTGTACTTGATCTCGCCGTCCGGCATCACGGCCGTGACCACAGCCGCGTGATGGGTGTTGCCGTGCTCGATTTCGTCGTTGGGTCCCTGCTGTTCGTAATGAATGATGTCGCCGGGCCTGACCTGGGACGCCGGGACCTCCTCGCCACCGTGCTTGAGCATGAAGTTCTGCTGATTCTCCGCCCCGGCCCAGGACTTGGAGTAATACATCCGGGAGTCCCACCAGTCGTTGCCGACACCGCTCTCGTGACCCCACGTGTCGTCACCGTCCGGGCCGGACAAGGGATCGAGCTTCTTCTGCATGCCGGCGTGGTCGAGCGCTTGGGAGACGAAGTTGGTGCAGTTGTTCTTGAACTGAATCGGATCCTGCTTGTCCCAGTTCTCCAGCGCGTATTCCACCATCTTGATGCGGTCGAATTTCCCGTCCGTGCCGCGCATTTCGCGTTTGACGCTCTCCGGGATTCCGTCGAGGTGGGCGAGTTGCACCGGCTCGGCCGGCATCATGTCGTGCTGCTGCCTCTCGCTCAGGCCGTTCCACCAGGCGCGTACCGCGGCCGGGTCGGTGTTCGCCTTCGGGATGTCGGCGGCGAGCATGTCCATCTCGACATGCGAGGCACGGTTCTGCTCTTTGAGGACCTTGTCCGGGTCGCTGATTCCGACCATTCCTGCCAGACGGTACAGCTCGGCCGCTGTTTCCTCGTCCGCTTCGGTCACAGCGGCATGCCGTCATCATCCAGCGGAAGGGCGTGTGCCCGTGAGAGATCGGTGATCTGGCATGCGGTGCTCATCGCCGTTTCCAGGCTCATATGCATGCCTTCCATGACCATTTTGACGCTGAGCAGCAGGTCGTACGCCGACTCCAGTTGGTTGGCCAGCTTCACGAAGTCGCCGGCCGCAGCCGCGCCGACTTCGTCGGCCCAATGATCGGCGAGGGGCTTGGCGCCCCGCTCGCGTACATCGTTCGCGGCGTTCAACGCGTACTTCGCCAATGCCGCCCAGTCGTCGGCGGCGTCCTTTCACTTCCGTGGGTGGGCGCTGATGAGATCCGAGTACGAGACCATGGTGTCAGTGCCTCCGCAGGTCGCATACCAGCCCTCAACCACGAAACGGCTTCCTGGTCCGCGGCGTCGTAGCCGTCGGCGGAGTCCTGCAACTTCTGCCCCAGCTCGCCCATTTTCTTGGCGAGCTCGACCATATGGTCTTCCCAGGCAGTGCGGCACGACATCACAGCGCTTCCGCTCTTCCAGAGCAGGGCGTCGTAGTAGACCTCCCAAGAGCTGTCGAGGACATGCGACAGACGCCGCTGCGTGTCGCTCGACAACGCCTTCATGTCATCGCCGGTGCTGCGCACCTTCGCCGTGTCCACGCGTATGTCGCCCACGGGCGGCCCCATCGTGTTCGATCTTTCCTGTTCGTGGTCTGTGCATGACCATGAACGCCGTACCCGCACACCGTACGAGGTAGCCGACAGGACCGCTAAAAAGAAGCACTGACCAGGCGGTTCTCACTCAAAATGGTCCCCGGCGCCCGGCCGGGAAAGCCTCTCAGCCCACAGGCCATGAACCGCCGGCTACGCGCGCTTGGCGTCCCACCGGCACCGGCCTCGGCTTTCACATCACCCTCGCCGTTCGATGGCAGAAAGCCGTGGCCGGCGACTGGGCCGCCTACGCGGCCGAGGTCAGCCACCGGAACGCGAAAGCCTGATTCATCCCGATGCCAGACCTCGCTGATCTGGGGAGACGGTCTTCCGGAGAGACGAGAGCCGCTTCGCCTGCCCCAGTACTGTGGCCTCGTATGACCGACTCCGAGATCGAGATCACCGCAGACCTGGTCCACGACCTGCTGCAAGAGCAGCATCCGGACCTTGCAGAGCTGGCCATCCATGAGGTAACGGGCGGGTGGGACAACCAACAGTGCCGCCTCGGCGACGAGTTGGCTGTGCGCATGCCGCGTACAGAACGTGCCCCCGATCTCCAACGCAAGGAGTGCCGATGGCTGCCCGTCCTGGCCCCGCGTCTGCCGCTCCCGGTCCCGAACCCTGTGCGGACCGGTGAACCGTCGTCACGCTTCCCGAGGCCCTGGACCATCATGACGTGGGTTCCTGGCGAGCCACTGGACCAGACCGCGATCAGCCGCGGCGACCACGCGGCCGACACGCTGGCGGGCTTCCTCAGGGCGCTCCATGTGGAGGCGCCCGCCGAGGCACCGACCAGTTCGGACCGCGGCGCTCACCCCAAGAAGTGCACGGACGGCTTCGACCACTTCTTTCACGCCGTTGTCCCCGGCGCCATTGCCGACGAGGTCCGGGCTGTCTGGGATGACGCCGTTACGGCCCCGGAGTGGGAGGGCCCGCCGGTATGGGTGCACGGTGACCTTCATCCCGCGAATGTCGTCGTCTCGGACGGCACGCTGTCGGGCGTGATCGACTTCGGCGACATGTTCGCCGGCGATCCGGCGTGGGACCTCGCGGCCGCATGGGTCGTCCTCCCCGCGGGCGCCGCCTCACGCTTCTTCGACGCCTACGCGCATGCGGACGGGGCAACGATCCGGCGCGCCCGCGGGCTGGCTGCTCTGAAAAGCCTGTTCCTCATGCTTATGGGCCAGAACGGAGACCGGGGCCTTCCCGGCGGCAAGCCGACATGGGGACCCGCAGGGCAGGCGGCGCTCGATCGTGTTCTGAGAGGCGATTTGATGTAGACACGGAGCGACGAGCCTCAGAGGCCCATATGACTCCCATCCGTTCGGTCTCGCGCGACTCGGTGCTCAATCTTCGGGTAGGGCGGCCGGACGGCGAGGTGCCTGTTACGCAGGCCCTTTTCCGTCCGACCTCCCTCCGAACCGACCGTGCCCGTTTCCGGGCAGGGCACCTCGTGGCGCACTGAGAAGGCTCTACCTTCGCTGCGACAGGTCAGATGCTCCTCGATTCCCTCTGAGTGCAGGGGTATTTCTGCGAGTTCCCATACCCGACTCCACCATTAGAGCGGACCTTGTGCAGTTCCCCCTGCGCGTCCAGCAGGTCGCGCGGGAAGTCGCAAGGGTTGGGTGTCTTGGCCGCCCCCCCCAACCGAGATTCTGCAGAAGCCACCTCGATTGAAAGCGCGGTCCAGCGGGATTTCCAACCAGCCTGGCAGGTCTGCAGCTCACAGTGAGATCCACGGAAAGCTTCAATGCGACGGGACAGGCGGTATCGCCTGATTGGGGTGACTTCACCGGGAGCAGCTGATTCCTCATGCCTGTCATGAAATATCTCGCTAGTCTGCGGACTCCCTAGATGATCACCCGAAGCAGGAGAAGCGTGTGTCTAAGATCGTCCTGTTCGGCGCCACGGGAACCATCGGATCCCGCATCCTGGACGAGGCGCTCCGTCGCGGCCATCAGGTTACGGCCGCCGTACGTGACCCAGTGAAAGTCACCACGACCAGCCCTGCCCTGACCGTTATTTACGGTGACGTCCTCGACCCTGAGTCCGTCGCAGAGGTGGCGAAGGGACAGGACGTCGTGGTCAGCGCGGTCGGCGGCGGCGACGGCCCGGGCCACATTGCCACCATTCGACCGGCCGCCGAGGCGCTGGTCGACGGCCTGCGCATGCTGGGCGGGGAGATGCCCCGGCTGATCGCGGTCGGCGGCGCCGGCTCGCTCCGCAAGCCCGACGGCGTCCAGGTCTGGGACACCGAGGGCCTCCCGATCCCGCTGCTGCAGATCATGCACGCGCACGGCGACGCGCTGGACTTCTACCGCACCGTCTCCGACGTCCGGTGGACCAACATCAGCCCGGCCGCGTCCATCGAGCCCGGCGAGCGCACCGGCACCTACCGCACCGCCCTCGACGACCTGATCGTCGCCGAAGACGGCAGCAGCCGGATCTCCACCGAGGACTACGCCGTCGCGCTTCTCGACGAGCTCGAGCAGCCCGCCCACCTCGGCGAGCGCTTCACCGTCGGCTACTGACCGCGGATCCGGCGTTGGCGCTCACACATCGGTGACACTCGCTCAAAGTTCGATGGCACGGACAACCCGGGCGGCTGCGTGGTGGTGCCGCCGGGGTAGCCGGGCTCCTTCGTGATGTCGTAGTGGCCGGTGGACGCTTGAGGCGGCTGGGCCCCGCGCGGCCGGGCCAGTGCACTCACCGCAGCGACTCCGCCTCTTCGGGCGGAAGTCGCCGACCTCCTCCGCCTCGTCGAGTTGGACGGACGTGACCAGGGCCAGTTGCGCGACGGTCCCCGTTCGCGGCGGACCCCATCCGTTCGGGTTTGCCGTCCGGCCGCCCGCTGTTGTGCGCAGCAGGGGGAGCGTCCGCCTCCGTGATCAGCGGCGGGATTTGCCTGCCTGCTGGGCACCGTGGTGAAGGTCGAAGATCGCGTCAGCCAGGTCGGACAGGTCAGATAGGTCAGATAGGTCGATGTTCCTGGGGCTGGCCGCGTAGGTGATAAGCCCGAGCAGGCGGTGCACGATGTCGGCTTCCTGCTGCTGGCGGTGCCAGTCGTCGTCGATGTCGTCGTCCGTCGTGACCGGCGGGATGGCGCGCAGACGTGCGTCCTCGGCGACCCGCTCGCACAGGGCACGTGGGCCACACCAGTGGCTCCTGAGCCAGTGCCTCCTGCGGGCCGGGGGCGCGGAGGGTCTGCATCAGCCGGGCTTCTCGGGAGCGGTCGACGCGCTGCTGGAGGTCCTCGACGGCGGCCAGCTGGGCGGCCACACGACGGATCCGCGGGGCGTGCTGGAGGGCCCACTGGCGTTCGGCTCGCCGGCTCTGCGCAGCTCCCGGGTGTACTCGACGCGTTCGCTCTGTGTGTGGGGTGCGGTGCCGTCGGAGCGGGTCTGATTCCGGGGAGCTGGAGGTGCCGACGCTCTGCTGCCTGACGTCCGCTCAGTTCCTACCATGCGGCGATCAGCGCCCATGTGATCCGCTTAGGCGCGGGCCAGGGTCGTCAGCTTCAGCTCGTCGTGGTCGAGCTTCTCCCGGAGCGTCCGGATGGCCAGGAGGCCGGCGAGGATCTCCAATTCCGCGGCGTCCGGTTGCAGGTGGCCGTCGGCGTGCCGACAGAGGCGGTCGTAGTTGCGGGCGATGTCCATCAAGCGGCTCGGAGGTTCGGGGGCGCAGTGGGGCAGTCGACGGGAGCCCGGTGTGTTCTCGGTCAGCAGGGCCCAGGCGCGGGCGCGGGCGCGGTTGTGGGTACGGTCGGGGCGTTCGTCGTTCGGGTTCGGTGTCGTCCTCATGACGACTCGCTACGTCGTCCGTCAGACGACGTTTCCGAGTTCCGAGTTCCGAGGCGGCGCGCTGGCTATCGCCGTCCACCGCCGGCTTTCCCACGAGGGAAGAGGTGACGGCTGTGCGGTTCCGGGCCCGCCCCTGGCAGGCCGCTCGCAAGGCGCCGGCGGCCAGCGTCTCGAGTGCGAACATCACCAGGCTATGTACTGCGCGCCGGCGTCGCGGATGAAGGAGAGAGACATCGTGTGTTGGCGCACGTCGTCCGTGTGCGCACTGCTCCCTTGAGGTCGAGTTGCAGCTCTCAGGCGCCACGCCCGGTCGGCATGCGGAAACACGCACACCCAAAGTCAGCGGCGGCGACGGCCCTGCGCCGAAGACCCGTCTCGCAGGAAGTCTGTCGGGCACCGGCCGCCCGCTCAGGCGCTCTTGCCCCTCACGGGCAAAGCACCAGCCTGCGCCACTCGGATCTCATGGGCATATGGCGCGGCCCCGGACAGGGATTCAGCACCGGACTGTCGTCGTCCGGATGCACTGAGCGACCAGGGCCCTTGGCCGACCTCGACAGCCTGAGCTTGTCGTCGTTTAACCTCGTCCCCGTTGGGGGTGGGGATGGAACAGACCATTTGCGAATCCGTCAGGTACTCCGCGAGGTGTCCGGACTGCGGTGCGAAATTGGAATGCTGCGGTGTTCAAGCCCTCGTGGACGGCCGCTTGCGATGGGACGTCGAGTCAGCCTGTTCCGACTGTGGATTCACGGCCGCTGCGTGTGGTGCGGATCTGCCGACCGAACGGCGGGAGCAGATGCTTGCCGAGCGCGGACCAGCGACGCTGCAGGTGCTCAGCCCGCCCGCGAGCAGTGTCGTGATCATGCGGGTGCTGCGAGCCGAACTCGGCCTTGACCTGGTGAACGCCAAGGCTGTGCTGCACCGCGTGCTGAGCGGTGACCACTCAGGAACTCTTCCTGAGATGGAACTCCTGGTCCGGAAGCTGCGGGCGTCTGGCATCGATGCCGCAACTACTCGCTCATAGGCTTCTCGTCGTCTGGCAGCGCGGTGCGGTTCTATCCCGGCGGCCGGCCGGGCCCGGGTAGCTGGGTTTCGGTGGACCGGCTGACGCGAACTCAGTGACATGCGAACGCCAGCTGGTAGGCCGGGGCCGCACCTCAGCTGACGCCGACAGCCTCCCCAGGCGGCAGTCACAAGACCAGTCGGGCGGCAGTTGGCCGCGGTCGCGGGCGTCGGTTGGGACGATGCAGACCTGGGCAGCGCTCGTGAGGTCTCGTGGCTGGGTAGCGTCCGGATCTGAGTACGAGGGCTCATGTGCGGGGACCGGGGCTGGGGTTGTGTGGCGTATATGTCTGACCACATGCCGTTCGGCGGGATGCCGGCCACTCCCCTGCCGACTCGTAGCACACCCGGCAACGGGGACGGCGATTCCGACCCGAACGCGTGGATCGCGCCGCTCGCCTCGACCGCCATCACCGCCATCACCGGGTTCTTCGCCGTCATCGTGGGCATGATGTCGCCGATGGTCTGCGACTCGTGCTCCAGCGCCGAGGCGGACCGCTTCGGGACCCTCTTCCTCGCCTACTTCTGCGGGCTGCTCGTCCCCGTCGCCCTCTTGCTCGCCAGCTGGATCCTGCCCTGGCGCAGGAAGTACGCCGTCATCCGCATCGTCCTCGCGGCACTCGCCCCGTGCTCTGTCGTCGCGCTCGTGGTGCTCTATTACATGCTGATCAATAGCGTGAAGGGGTAGGGATGACCGAACCGAGCAGCGACGACGCCCGGACCTTGCGGCGCGAGACCGAGCGGGTCGTCAACGAGATCGCCCAAGGGCTCCGCACGTTGGACGCTGGTGCGGGCTGGTTCGCCGGCCTCACCCCGACACGCCAGCAGGAGGTACTGCAGGAAGTCGCCGGCTATGCGATGCAGGCGCACATGACAGCTGCGGACGGCCGTGCGGGGGTGGCGCGGTCCGGTGTGAAGCCCACGGCCAACCCTTCGGTAATGATCTGCACGGACCCGCCCCGCTACGGGTTCGCGAGTCTCCCCGCCGCTGAACACGTCAAGGCATTCCGTGTCCTCGTCTCCGCGTTCGCCATTGCCGACACTCGCCGCCGCGAGACGTACTGCAAAGGTGCCTGCGGACATGCATGGCACAACCTGCCAGCGGCAGACGTATCCGGTTCGTCCAACACGGCCCACTCGTGAAGGGCCGGCACTCGGCGGCCGGAGCACCGCGGCCGCAGCCGTCCACACCCACCCCTCCGGCGCGCCCGGATAACGCACACAACGGGGACAGCGGGGACGGTCCTGCCGCCCACGAGAACGGCGCGGGGCGCGGCGGCCTTCTGAAGAGACTGGCCCTGTGGACCGGACTCGCCCTCTGCATCGCCTTCATCGCCTGGGCCGTCTGGGGGTTCATCCAGTTCGACTATGACGTTGAGCATCCCAGCGAAGGCAGCTTCTCCGGCTGGCAGTGCGACGCCGGCCGCGACTGCGGTTCCTGACGGCGCGACGCTCCGAGCCCCGCGCCACCGCGAAAGGCGTGCCCAGTCAGTACGCAGGACCGTGATGCCGTGGTGGTCAGCGTGCGCGCTTGGGGCGACGGAGCCTCGGGCTGCCGGGCCAGTGCACCCACCGCAGCGACCCGGCCTCTTCCGACGGCAGCAGGCCCGCGCCGATGAGCGCAGCCCGGCCGGCCTGCTCCGCACCGATGCGGTAGGCGCTCGGCCAGGAGTCCGTCTCGTGGAAGTAGCCGTCCGTGAGCAGTATCGCGGCCGACACGTCGCCGAGTCCCTGCGCCAGGCCCTCCCGGATCGCCGGGAGGAACTCGACGGGCAGCTGCCGCTCGGGCACGGCGCTGAGCAGTTCCAATCCGCCTTCGCCGCCCGGAGGTTCGAAGTCCGCGTCGAAGCACGCGAACGGCCCGCAGCCCCCGCGGTTCATCACCACGCACACGCGCACGCCGGGCACAGGAACGGGAAGGCCGACCATGGGGCCACCGTAGGGACGTCGCCGTCGTACAGCCAGCGGTTTACGTGGGGGTCCGGAGCAAGGGCGGCCGCCGCCCGGCTGACCTCGACGGCCGGTCGATCGCAGCCCTGGCCCGCGAGCACGGCCTCAACCGAGGCGCCGTCCGCACGGCCGTCGCCGACCTTATGCCTGAGCACACCACCGCCGATGCAGGAACCCCGGCCACGGAACTAACGGAACTAAGAGACCGCGGGCGAGGAGGCCTGGCCCGCTGCGCCCACGGCTTCCTGGCGGACCGCCCGCCCGTCGTGCCCGTCCTCAGTTGACCTCCCGCACTCTCGCTGCGGTTTGCTCGGCGAGCTCGCGGATGCCGATCGCGGTGTTCTCCGAGAGCTCGCCGAGTATGGCGTCGGCGGCTGTGAGGAGGGCGCGGCTCTCCTCGGGGCGGCCCGCGTCGGCAAGGGCGAGGGTGAGCCGGTAGTGCTCCTCAGCGATGAAGCGGCCGAGGTTTACCTGCTGCCAGTGGCGTAGTGAGTCGTCGCCCGGGGTGGCCAAGGCGTCGCGCACGGCGGCCAGGCTGTCCGCTGCCTGCGGCAGCCGGCCCGCCTCCCGCTCCAGGCGGGCCAGGGTGTGCCGGGCCGAGGCCCGGTCCCATGCCGTCTCCTGAAGGGCGGCGTACAGGCGCTGGGCGCGCAGCGCCTGGGGAAGGTCGCCGAGTTCCTCGAAGTCCTGGGCGAGCCCGCGCAGCGAAGCCGTGGCCAGGGTGCGGGGCGCATCGGGGCGGCGGAGTCTGCTCTGGTCCATGAAGATGTCGTCGAGTTCGCGGATCAGCGTCACCCGCGCGAGCTCCGTCATCCCCTGGTCCCGCGCCAGGTCGGTCCATGTGGAGACCGGTTCGTCCGACGGGTCCGTCCCGAACATCGACTCGTCGAGCCTGCGCGCCCACTGTTGCAACTCGTCTGCGCTTGCGCCCGGTTCCGGCATACCGCCCAGGCCGCACGCCGTGTCGAAGTCCGTCTCCCGGACCTCAAGCAGCAGCGGCAGATCTCCGGTGTCCCCGCGCAGCCCCACCAGCACGGCCGCGAGCCGCAGTTCGTCCGTCATCGATGACCGTGTCTCGTGCCGCAGTAGATGCCGCAGCAGTTCCAGATCGCCCTCGTCGCGGTCGAACTGTGCGGCCCGCAGGGTGATCCGGCGCCGCACCGGGTCCTCGGCGACTTCATGCCATGCCGTGCGATCACCCTCCCGCAACCGGGCAAGATCGGCGTGGCCCGCCGCGAGCACGGGCTCCCACAGTGGGGGACCGGCCGGGCCTATCCGGTCGTACGCGCACCCTTCATCCGCGTTGAGCAGTACGAACTCCGGCTCTGTGCGCAGCAGCGCGGCACGCAGCCTGCCCACCAGCTCGACCGGGGAGCGTTTCGGGAAGCCCAGCGCCGCACGGAGCTCGGCACGCTCCTCGTCAATTCCGTAGTACTCACGGATCTCGTCCTCGGTCTCCGCGACGCACGCCAGGATCTTCTCCTCGCCGTCGTCGGGCGACAGACGTGTGTAGTCGCGCCAGCCGGGCAGGCCGATTATGAGCTCCAGGGCCTCGTCGACACTGGAGCCGATGATCCCCGCGGCGCCCTCCGAGTCGGCATAGAGCACCGAGCCGTCCGCGCACACGAAGTACGTACCGCCGGTATCGTCCCCGGCTACCGTCTCCAGCGGCCCGCCCGAGGCGAGGCGGACCTCCTCGACATGGCCGTGGGCGGCGCGGTCGAGGTCGAAGTCGAAGGGAAAGGCGGCCAGTTCGGCCAGGCGACGGTCCTGCCGCAGCAGCCGCAGCGCGTGATCGGTCATGTCGCAGAAAGTAACATCGTGCACTGACAACGGACTCACGGACTCGCGGCCTCTGAAGGAGGCCGTGCGGATAGGGGTGCTGTCATGGTCGGCGGTTCGGGCGTTGCCCCAGCGGTGGGATTTGCCTGCCTGCTGGGCAGCGTGGTGAAGGTCGAAGATCGCGTCGGCCAGGTCCGGCAGGTCGGACAGGTCGATGTTCCTGGGGTTGGCCGCGTAACTGACGAGCCCCAGCAGGCGGTGCACGATGTCGGCTTCCGGCTGCTGACGGCGACAGTCGTCGACGTCGTCCGTCGTGGCCGGCGGTGGCCGCCGCCGGGCCTCAACCGTAAGAGGTGCATTGCGGTGCGGCATACCTAGACCTCTCTGCCTCCGACGGCGGAAAGCCGGACAAGTCTGCCCGGTGCGGCCGAGATCGGTCCGAGGGCGGCCTGCACCGTGCTGCCCGCCACAGCGGCGGGCAGCACGGCATATGCAGAGCGCGGGTTCATCGGGTGATCGGCGTGGCGCCGGTCACGGCGAGAGACAGGTCCCAGAGCCGGGCCGCCTCGTCGGGGTCGATGGCGTATGCGCGGACGCCGCCGTCATCCATGGGGGTGCCGGGGGCGGAGACGCGTGCGACGTCGCAGTCCTCCAGATAGAGGCCGCCTCGGCCGTCGAGTAGCGGGGACGTGGCGGCCCACAGACCGGTGGCGGCCCCCTGGGAGGTGGTTTTGAAGCCGTCGCCGATGACATTGCCGTGCTCGTCCACCCAGCCGCGGTCGATCTGCGCTTGGAGGGTCATCTCCCGCTGCAGCCCGGTGATGATCTTGCCGGGGTGGAGGGCGAATGCCCGGACGCCGTCGCCTTTCCCGATGGCGTCGAGGTGCACGGCGAACAGGGCGTTGGCGGTCTTGGCCTGGCCGTAGGCCAGCCACTTGTCGTAGCCGGTACGAAAGTGCGGATCGTGCCAGCGGATGCCGGTCAGGGTGTGCCCGGCCGAGCTGTTGACGACGACGCGCGCGCCGTCTGCGGCGGCCAAGAGCGGATAGAGCTCGCAGGCGAGGGTGAAGTGCCCGAAGTGGTTGGCGGTGAACTGGCCTTCCCAGCCGGGCCCGACGCGCCGTTCCGGGGTGGCCATGACTCCGGCGACAGCCATCAGCAGGTCGAGCCGGTCGAGACGGTCGCTGATGTGCGCGGAGGCTGAACGGACGCTGTCGACGTCGGCCAGGTCCATGGGGATGACCTCGCAGTTCCTCACCTTCTTCAATGCAACACGGGCAACGTCGGGGCGGCGGGCGGGAACGATGACCCGGGCTCCGGCGGCCGTCAGCGCCCGGGTGGTCTCCAGACCGAGCCCGGAATAGCCCCCGGTCACCACGGCCGTCTTTCCGGAGAGATCGAGGCCGGCCACGATGTCCTCGGCGTTGGTGGAGGCGGAGAAGGGCGCGCCGAGCGGCTGCTGATCGGTAATGGTCATGCCGCTGACGCTACGATCTAGAGCGAGGTCTAGATCAAATCCAGGAGTGAGCGGCATGACCACCACCGAGGCGGCCGTGCCGTCGCTGAGCATCGGCGAGGTCGCCGAGCGGACGGGACTGAGCGTGCACGCCCTGCGCTTCTACGAGCGCGAGGGCCTGCTCGTCGGACCGGTCCGGCGCACATCAGGCGGCCGACGGCGCTACACCTCCATCGATGTCGAATGGCTACTGATCTGCGTCAAGCTCCGCGAATCCGGTATGCCGCTCGCCGACCTCAAGCACTTCGCCGAACTGGTCCGCCGCGGACCAGGCAACGAGGCGGATCGTCTGCGACTGCTCGACGCCCATCGACAGCGCGTCGACGCACAGATCCAGGCGCTGGAGGAGTGCCGGTCCGTCATCGCCTGGAAGGTCGGCGTCTACGCCGAGCACCTCGCCCGCGGTGAAGCCGACGGGCTCTGGGACCCGACAACCTGAGGCAAGCATGGGCAACCGCGTCGTTGCGCTGTGCCAGCCGCGGTGCGACAAGCCCTGGCTCGGCGACCGCAAGGGTCTGCCAGCCGGAAGTGTCACCAACGTCCTGACCCGCAACACCTAGTGGCCCTAGTGGTGCGATGTCTGGCGACAACACGGCTGGGCACCCGATCCCCTGCGTGAGCCCCCATGACCGAACCGTTGTCCTGTCCCTGACGAAGATCCACCGCTACCCCGGCTGACAGTCACCGAATTAGGCCCACCCCACGCTGCTTGCCTCATCCTCACAGGCATGGGCGCGGACGGACTCCGAATGCCATCGCCAGCACCACGCGAACGACGGCAAACGGACCACACCGTGCTGATCTGCGAAGCCCACGGGGCTTGCTTGAGCCGAGCTGCGGGGAAAGCCCGCACGGTCGGTTCTGAGGGGGTCGGGGCCAGCAATGGGCTCCGGCTTCCCGACCGGCACAGCTAGAAGGGTTCGGCCGCCTGGAGCAACCGATGCGGCAAGGAGGGACACTCGACCCGGATCGTCCAGCCCCTGCGGCGGGCGTGGCAGGTTGCATCAGCAACCGCGCGGACCCATGCGCCACAACCACAACCACATCACGCTTCTGGCTGCAATTGACCCCGCCGGGCTGCACGACATGCTCACCCCAGTGACGCCGGCACCGCCCCATGATCACGGTTCGGGCTGTCGGGCAAGCGGCGTCAGTCGGGGAACGATACTTCCCCGTTCAGATGGTCCGCGATGCGCGCGATGGTCCCCGCGTTCTCCTCGAACAAGTGCGCCCGCATGCCGACTGCCTGGGCGGCCTCGACGTTGGCCGCGACGTCATCGACGAACAGACAGTCCTCCGGGCGCACCCCCAGCCGGGCACAGGTCACCTCGAAGGCACGCGGGTCGGGCTTGCAAACGCCGATCTCGTGGGAGTAGACGATCTGCTCGACCAGTTCGTCAAAGTGATACGCGGCTACCTCCCGCTCCCGGGCACCGACGAAGCTGTTGCTCAGGATGCCCAACCTGCAGCGCGACCGCAGACCCCGTACATGCGTGATCAGCTCTTTGTTCGGCGTTCCCAAATACTCGGCCCACAGATCCGCCATGAAGGCTTCCACGTCAACAGCGTCCAGATGGAGGCGTTCAGCCACCTGATCTTGCACCTCAGCCTGGCTGGCCGCCCCGATACTGCCCGCCTGCCAGACCTCTCCCAGCCGCTCGTGCACAGCACCCGTCGGCAGCCCGAGCCTCTGTTCCCAGCGTCCAACCCACCCTGTCTCGGGAGTGAGCTCCAGCACTCCACCGATATCGAGAATGACGCAGCGCGAGTCCAACGGAGTCCCCCTCGTTCATTGCGTGGTCGAGCCACCGGCGCGCACGCAGTTCGTTCATGTGAGCCATGCACACTGTCGGCCTTCACCGCAGGGCAAGGTCAAGGAACAAGCAGCCCCCGTGACAGTCCTGTTGAAAGCCGCCCCCGTTCCCGCTGAACATGCAGGGCGATGGCTCACGCCCCCTCCCGCAAGACGCAAAGCGGATCTGCACAGATCGACCTCCCGACAGACCGACGCGCTCTGTGTCCCCCAGGCCATAGCCCGGCCCGACGCACGGTCACAGTTCGGTGGCAAACCGTCAAACTTCACTGTCACAGGTCAGACGGCTCTTGGGCGCGAGCGTGCGGCGTCTCTTGCATGGGAAAGGCCATCAGGGTCAGGCTCACGGGCATCGTCCCGGGCGAGCGCGGTGGGCGGGCGGCGTCGTGGAGTTCAGCCGCGAGGTCGGCGAGCTTCTGCCGGGCTTGTTCCCATACCTCCGGCTCCATCCACAGTTCCGCATCGACCGTCACCCCTCTGCCTTCTGGGTGCCGGCGCGTGGCGCGCTCCTTGAGCGTGTGGGCCAATGCCGCTCCCAGTAGCTGCGCCTCGTTCTGGTCGGACAGCGGTGATCCGTGGACGGTGCGGTATCGGCGTTCTCGGCCTCCACGGCGGGTGCGCTCCTCGGCCAGTTCGACCAAGCCGACGGCGTCCAGGCTCCGAAGGTGCCGACTGGCCAGGGCGTGGGAGATGCCCAGCTCACGGGAGAGTTCGGCGGCGGACATCGGTCCGGGCCACATGAGCGTGAGCATCCGCAGCCGCACGGGATGGGCAAGCGCTCTCAGGACGGGGTCTGCGTCGGTCACGCCAGCCAGTAAAGCGCATGCCGGCCATGGCCGACACCTACCCCCAACGCAATTGTTGGGGGTAGGGTGCGGCAGCCCGGCAACGGCGTGATGAAGGGGGCGGGTTATGGCCGTGGGCCTGTTCAGGGTGGTGCGGGATCGCAATGCCCGTGTCTATATGGCGGGAGTGATCATCTCCGGTTTCGGGGATTCGGCCATGCTTCTGGCCGCCGGGGTCTGGGTGAAGGAACTCACCGACTCCAACAGCCTCGCCGCCTTGGTGGGCTTGTGCTCCTGGGCACCCGCCTTGGCCGGACCGTTCATCGGCACTCTGGCCGACCGCATGCGCCGCCGCACCCTCTTGATCGCCACGAGCTTGGCCCTGACTGTGGCCATGACGGCACCGCTCGCCGTGCGTTCTTCGCGAGACGTCTGGTTGCTCTTCGCCGTGCTGACCATGGTGGGTACGGGATCGGTGCTCATGGACGCCGCCGAGACGGCGTTGATCGCATCAGCCATTCCCGGCGAACTGCGAGGGGACTTCAACGGCCTGGTCCGGACCGCGATCGAGAGCAACAAACTGCTCGGTCCCATCGTTGGCGCCGGCCTTTTCACCGTTCTCGGCGGACCCACCGTCGCTCTGCTGGACGCGCTGTCCTTCCTCCTGGGCGCGGCCGCATTCAGCCTGATCCGCGTGCGTGAATCCATGCCCGCGCACCGGCCACGGCAGAACTGGACCGCAGAGACCGCGGAAGGGATCCGCTACCTGTGGGGGCATCCAGTGCTGCGGTCCCTGGTTGTCGCGGGCGGCTGCGCCATGGCGGCATCGAGTCTCAGCAGCGCGGCCACGTACGCGCTCCTCGACATCGGGCTGCATCAGCCCGCGGCATTCGCCGGTGTCCTCAACTCCGTCCAAGGGCTCGGGTCAGTCGTCAGCGGCGTGGCAGCCGGCGCGTTCCTGCGCCGCGTTCCGGCACGCGCCCTGTCGGCCATCGGGCTCACCCTCTTCGCTCTCGGGGCCCTGGCCCGGCTCACTGGTCTCGTCCCCGTCGTGCTGGGCGGCAGCCTGCTCATCGGCCTGGGCCTGCCCTGGCCGCTCATCAGCGCACTGACCACAGTCCAGAAGGAAACGCCGGACGAACTCCTCGGCCGAGTCGCGGCCACCGCGAACACCCTGCTCTTCGCCCCGACCGGTCTCGCCCTCCTCGCGGGCACGGCCATGGTTGCGGCCCTCGACTACCGGGTGCAGCTTCTCGCAGCAGGCGCGCTTGGCCTGGCAACAGCCCTGCTGCTGACGGTCACCGCCCGTACCTCACGCCGACGCGGTCCCGCCGGGCCGAGCATGGATTGCCGACGGCCTGCGTGATTGGCGCCGTGAGGGCTCTTGAGCTCATCAGGCCCACGTCGACGTGCCGGTGAATGCTGAGTGACCGTTGCCGCACCTGGGGGTGCGGGTCAGGTGCCTTGTCGACTGGCGTCGGAGGATTCGGTGTCGTTCCAGGCGATCGGCTTAGCGCCGACGGGTGCGAAGGTGATCTGCGGATCAGAGCTGTGGACCAGGCAGATCACACGGCGCCCGAACAGTGCCGCGCGGCGGGCGTTGTCGGCGATGATGTTCAACACGGTCTGGGCTGTCTCCGGATGGGCGGCGGTGAACGTGTCGAAGTCAGTGAAGACTAGGACGTGTCCGATGGGGCGCCGCTGACTCGTCGGACATGCCCTAGCTAGGCCTGCCCGGTGAGGGGATGCCTTCACGTCTCGGCGCGGCGGAACTTACGGCTTGTGGGTTACCCAGAGCAGTTCCGCCGGCCAGCGGTGTGCCCAGTCGGGTGGGTCGGTTTCGTTGTAGCCGTTGGGTGTTCCAAGTTCGGGCCGCGGCTCGATGAGGTCGTCGATGATGAGACCCGCGCCGCGCAGGACCTTGACCCAGTCGCCGTAGGTGAGCTGATAGCTGGTCGCGTCGTCGCCTTCGGCGATGGCGTTCAGCCCGAAGTAGTCCTGCTGCAGCGTCGTCACGCGGCTGGCGGCTTCGTCGTAGCAAGCTTCGAACCATGGGCTGGCGACGTTGAACACCAGGCGCCCGCCTCGGCCCAAGACGCGTGCGGCCTGCGGGACGGCCAGGTGCGGGGGCGCCCAGCTGAGCCCACCGAAGTCGCAGAACACCAGGTCGAAGCTGTCGGCGGCGAAGGGGAGTTGTTCGGCGGCGCCTTGCACTAGCGGGTAGCGGGCCGCTCCCATCGCGCGGGCCGCTGCAGCGAGTTGGGCTTCGGACAGGTCGAGCCCGACCACGGTGGCGCCCTCGGCGGCGAGCGCCCTGGACCACTGGCCGGCGCCGCAGCCGAGTTCGAGGACGCGCTTGCCGGTGACGTCGCCCAGGGCGTGCAGATGCGCGTCGGGGATGGAGTACATGCCCCACAGCCGGGGTGTGGCGCCGATTTGCGGGTCATGCTCGTGCTGGTAGGCGCTGCTGATCTGGTTCCAGAGCCGCCGGTTGGCGGGGATGCTGTCCACGTGCCGACTCCAGCACTGCCTGCCGGGGGCGGTCAACGCGATTAGGGCCTGTCTCGCCGATCACGTGCGGCTTGGGCTTGCTCCATCACGAGTGACGTGCCCGGTATCAGCATGCGGGGCGGCCGATTGAATCGAGGAGCTGGAGTTCGTCCGCCGTGAGTCGGAGCGCGCCTGCTGCCACGTTGTCGACGAGGTGCTTTGGGTTGCCCGTCCCGGGAATGGCCAGCACATGGGCACCTTGCTGCAGAATCCATGCCAGGCGGACCTGCGCAGGTGAGACGCCGTGCGCGCGGGCCACAGCTTGGACCTCGTCGTGCTCGGCCCGGATGGCTCCGGACTCGCGGCCCTGACCGGCGATGGAGAAGAAGGGCACGAAAGCGATGCCGCGCTCTGCGCATGCCCGGAGCATGTCCTTTCCGCCGGATGCCTCGATGCCGTAGCGGTTCTGGACGCAGACCACCGGTGCGATCTCCTGGGCCTGGGCCAGGTGTTCTGGGCGGGCGCCGGAGATGCCGAGGTTGCGGACGAGCCCGGCGTCGCGTAGTTCAGCGAGAGCTCCGAAATGCTCGCTGATGGAGTCCTGGCCCATGAGGCGCAGGTTGACCAGGTCGAGGTGGTCGCGGCCGAGTTGGCGCAGATTTTCCTCGACCTGGCCGCGCAGTTGGTCGGGCCGCGCCGAGGTGGCCCACTCGCCGCTGGCATCCCTGGCCGGGCCGACCTTGGTGGCGATAACGAGGTCGTCCGGATAGGGCGCCAGCGCCGAGTTGATCAGCTCATTGGCGGAGCGCAGCCGGGAGAAGTAGAACGCTGCGGTGTCGATGTGGTTGACGCCGAGCTCGACCGCGCGGCGCAGTGCGCCGAGCGCCTGACTGCGGTCTCTGGGAGTGCCCTGGTGGAAAGCGGCACTGCCGGTCAGGCGCATGGCGCCGAAACCAATTCGGTTGACCTTGAGGTCACCGAGCATCCACGTGCCGGCGGCTGCCGCAGAGACCGTTTGTGACGTCATCTATTCCATCAGCTCCATCTGATCGGCCATCGCCCTTCGACGGTTCAAGGCGCGGCGGTCCTGGAGTATGCGCAGGCGACAGGTGCGGCGGGAAGGCGCGGAGCAATGGGGGAATGTCACAGCTCGGGCGGGAATCCTGGCTGCGTACTCCGAGTTGTTACTGGTGATGGATCCGCCCAGCCTCACCGGCATCCTGTCCGAATTCTCATCAGAGAAGCCCACACCGAGGACGGGTCCGCCATCTGGAGGTGCAGCTCCTATCGGTCCCTCGGATTCGAGGCACTGGGCACACTGCCGGAAGGTCCGGATCCGAAGCACAGCTCTGTCCGACTGCACATCATGCACCGCGCCCTGTGACGTGCGATCCCACCCGATCTTGCCCCCACCACACCAATCCGGAACACCGGATCAGACAAGGGCAAGCCCCCGCACGACGGCACCATTCCTGACCGCCGGTTTTCCCTGGGATCCGGCATACGCACTCAGCTCGGCCTTTCATCTCAAAGCCTTTGTTGCCCCGTCAGATCAAGCACACCGGCCTCGACAACGTCGGCGGTAGCGACAGCACCGGCAGCTCTTGGAACGCCGACTTGAGGGCTGGCACGATGATCCCCATGAATGATCACGTCAGTGCGGCAACCCAGGCTCTGGAGCTGATCAAGGACCGTTTCCCGCACGCTCTGGGCGCCGTACTCGGCGGCTCTGCTGCCCAGGGGCGTGCTACCCCGAGCAGCGATCTCGACGTGGCCGTCCTTCTGCCGGACTGGGACACCAGCCGTCGCGAGGTAGTACGCCACAGCGGCCGTCTGGCCGAACTCTTCCTGCACACCCTCGGGGATGCTCTGGATCACTTCGAAAGAGACAGAGTCCTGCGACGCGGCACCATCCTCTTCATCTACGACCAGGGCCTGCCCCTGACCGACCCTCATGGCCACGTGTCGCGAATACGGGAAGAGGCACGAGCAGTGCTGGCAGCCGGTCCTGCGCCACTGACTCCAGCTGAGTGGGAACGGGGACGCTACGTTCTCACCTGCTTCATGGACGATCTCACGGATACCTCGCCGGACGACCGGTACGAACAGCTCTCCCTCGCCGACTTCACCCTGCGCGAGGCGGCACACCCCCTCATCGCCCACCACGGCGCCTGGACGGGCATCGGCAAGTGGCTACCCCGCAGGCTGCTCAGTGCGGACCCGGTACGAGGCAAGGCCCTGCTCGAGGGACATCAGGCCGTGGCCGAACACGCGGATCCGACATTGCTGGCGGTCGCCGCCGAGCAGATCCTCAACATCCTTGGCGGACCGCTGAGGCAGGGGTACTCGCAACCCTGGCGCGCTTGAGCTCACCTCGCCACACCGCTGAGGCCGAATGCTCGTCGAACCTGACCACTCGCAGAGGGATCCGCCGGACGAGAAAGCGCCCTTCACCTGATCCCGTGCTCCATCACAAGGCGACCGGATCAGCGAAGGCCGTGAAAGTGAGTCCGCTGCACCAGGCCGGCGTCAAGGGCACCATCACCACCGAACACGGCGGACAGTGCCGGAACTTGACCGTCCACGACACCCACCACCGCCTGACGCCCACCGCCCCCCGGGGCACACTCCCCCCCCCGCCCACCACCGGACACAGCACCCCACAACTCGCCCAGAAAACGGGAGGTTGACATGCCCCGGCACACCCGGCACGCCACCCCGTGTGGCCGTGGGTCAGTCGGCAAAAATGCGGGCGAACGCGTTCGCATCCTTCCTGACACCCGAACAGGTCGCCAGCGCCTTCGCCCGGCCACCACCCTGGCAAGGCCTGTCCCTGGCGACCGACCACATCGACAGCCGACCCAACCCCTTGGCATGAGCGAACTTCTTGAGATGCACCGCGTTGGCGGCGGTGAACACCTCGCCCTTGACATCGTTGACACCGATCATGGGCGTAACGGCGACGGTCCGCCACGCCGCGGCCTCGTCCCGGATACCCAGCGCCGCCTTGACCTGCTTGTGCGTGGCGGTGGCTGCGGCCACGGCGTAGGCGCCCATGTCGCCGTCGTAGAAGGTGCCGTAGTCCATGGCCATGATGTTGACGGTGGACAGCCGGAGCCCGTGCTTCTTCGCGTTCGCCAGCACAGCGACGGAGTGCCGGTTCAGACCCGACGGGAGCACGGGGAGGGTGAAGGAGACATCCAGGTTCCTGCGCTGCTGCTGGAGCCGTGCGACGGCCCGGGCGCGCAGGTCATTGGCCCGGGTGTCCGTCAGTGCCGGGCCCTCCAGGTCGAAGTCGACTTTCGTCAGCCTGTAGGCGTCGATGACCGTGCGGTACGCCTTGACCAGCGCGTCCACCGAACCGCAGGCCCTGGCGAGTTCGTTACCGCTCTGTCCCCCGAAGGAGACCCGTACATCGCCACCCCGGGCCCGGAGCCGGTCTGCCTGCCGTGCCACCGGGTTGGCGTCCAGCGACTGCCGGCCGCCCCACCTGGGCACGCAGCCGCCCCCCGGAGAGACGAAGGCCAGGGTGTACTCCTTCGCCCCGGTCTCCTCGGCACCCTTGAGAAGGTCCATCGAGGGCCTGAGCGAGGTGTCCACGTACGGGGAGAAGCCCGCGGGTTTCACAGTGGGTGCAGGGCTCGGGCGCTGTGTGGGTGTCCGCCCGGGGTCCCCGGGCTCGGCTCGGCCGTCGTGGCTCGTGTGCGAGGAGGGCGCCGGTTGTGGGCCGCCGGGCTTGTGCTGGACGCCGGACGAGCAACCGGCGAACAGCGCCACAGCGATAGTTACGGCCGTCGCCGCGGTGACAGTCCGGATCGGCCGACGGCTCGGTCGGGCGGCAGGCGCGCCAGCGGGGTTCGTCATCGTCGAGCTGCACCCTTCGTACCATGATGAAGTCGAGCGGTGTATGGAGTCGTGCGGTGTTTGGAGTCGTGCGGTATGCGGTGCGAAGCAGCACCGCGCGGCGGCGCCAAGGCAAACCCCGCGCCGCCGAGCAACGACTGCTTCAGCGCCTCCCCTTGACCCTTCGTACCCACCCCGCACCACACAATCCCCACAGGTGAGCCACATCACCAGCAGCAACTCCACACACCCCGGGGCCTGGGCACGACAGAACCAGCATGTGACAGCAGTTCACCACGCGCGGTGACAGCCGGCCGGCCCGCATCAGATGCTCTTTGCTGCGCAGGTCAGAACCGAGAGCGGCGCTCGCCGTCGTCACGGCCGCGGGGACGCTGCCGCGGCTGCTCTTCGGGGCGCTCGGCGGTGCGCTGGTGGACCGTTGGGACCGTCGGCGCACGATGTGGGTCATGGACGCGGCGCGTGCGGTGCTGCTCGCGACACCGGCGACAGCGGCCGCGCTCGACGTGCTGAGCATTCCGGTGCTCGCGGCCGTCGCCTTCCTGCACGGCCACGGCGGACTCTTCTTTCGACACGGCCGCCACGGCCTGTCTGCCGGATCTGCTCGGCCGCGACCCCGCGCTCCTGGAGCGCGCCAACTCCCGCTTGCGCGGCGCCCAGACCGCCATGCCCGGCTTCGCGGGACCGCCTGCGGGCAGTGCGCTGCTCGCGCTCGGCCGGGCGGTTCCGCTGCTCGCCGACGCGGTGTTGTTCACGCTCTCCACACTGCTCGTACGGTCGCTTCCCGCCATACCGCCGCCGTCCTCCTCCTGGCGATGACGGCCGTCACGGAATCCATGACCGTGCTCACCAGTCAAGTCGTTTACCGGCAATGGTCGCGTCGCGCTGACTCGACGGCGCGGTAAGGCGGCATGCATACGAAGGCGGACGGCCAAAGCTCGCCGTCAGGGGACAGTTCAGCCCCGCACGGGCAACACCCTCTAGCGCGTTTGTGGCCTGGGGCTCATCCCGGCGAAGACCGCTTGTAGGACACGGTCGATGTAGTCGTCCGTGATCGGCTGCTGCGTGATGAGGAGTCTGTAGTACAGCGGGCCGGACAGGATGTCGAAGGCCAGGCCAAGATCGAAGTCGGGCGCGATTTCGCCCTGATCCTTGGCCGCCTTGAGGCGAGCCAGGGTGTCAGCGGTCTGCGGCTCGATGAAACGCCGGTTGAGCGCGGCGGCGACCTCGGGATCGTGCTGCGCTTCGCCGATGAGGGCCCGATACAGCGGACCCCAAGGGGGTTGGGCCAGCAGGTTGACAGCCTTGTTCATCGTCTCGCGCAGGTCGGCGACGACGTCGCCGGTGTTGGGGTGGCTCAGACCCCCGGTGTTCAGGCTGAGGACCGCGTCGAGGAAGAGCAGGCCACGGGAGGACCAGCGGCGGTAGACCGTGTGTTTGCCGACGCCGGCCCTGGTCGCGACCGCCTCGATGCTGAGCTTGGCGTAGCCGACTTCCAGGGCCAGGTCGAGTGCGGCCCTCATGATCGCTTCGGTTCGGTTGTCGTGACGACTGGCGCGGCTATCGGTCATGCCACCACCTTAACGGCACGGCACGTGCCGTATTGACAGAAGGCAGCCTGTTGATCACACTTCCGATGGCGGCACGGCCCGTGCCGTGCCGGTCTGCCCTGCCAAGTCAGCCATCGAAAAACTGCGAGAGAAGTGGCCAGTGATGGACGCCGATGTGATCGTTGCGGGGGCCGGCCCGACCGGCCTGATGTTGGCCGCTGAACTGCGGTTGGCTGGTGTGCGACCGCTGGTGCTGGAGCGGCAGCCGCAGCGCCGGGACACCCCGAAGGCCGGTGGACTCGGTGGGCAGATCCTGCAACTGCTGGGCTACCGCGGCTTGTTGGAACGCTTGGAAGCGGCCTGCACCGATCCCGTTCCGGCTCCCCGGTTTCCGTTCGGCGGTGTGCATGTGGACCTCACCCGGCTGACGGATCCGCCGATGCACGCCCTGCCGCTGCCGCAACCTCGGCTTGAGCGACTGCTCGAGGACCGCGCCGGCGAACTCGGTGTCGACGTCCGCCGCGGGCACGAGGTGACCGGGGTGAGCCAGGACGACGCCGCGGTGATCGTGGACGTCCGTGGCCCGGACGGGCCGTACCGGGTGACCGGTCGCTACCTGGTGGGGTGCGACGGTGCACGCAGCCGGGTCCGTGACCGGGCCGGCATTCCGTTCCCCGGCACCGCCTACCCGGAGGTCAACCGGCTGGCCCAGATCACCCTGCCCGACACGGTGACCGTGCTCGGCAACGGCGATCTCGACGTTCCCGGCTTCGGCGCGATCCGCGCCGGTTTCACCCGGACCGACCAGGGATTGTTCGGACTCGGCGCGTCGCCGGACTCCAAGGTGGTCTCCCTCTACACCATCGAAGACGAGAGCACCGAATACGACGACGACACCCCCATGACCGTCGCCGAACTCCAGGACAGCGTCCGCCGCGTGCTCGGCGCGGACCTGCCCGTGGGGGAACCGCTTCGGCTGTCGCGCTTCACCTTCAAGGCCCGGCAGGCCGATCGCTACCGCGACGGGCGGATCCTGCTGGCCGGCGACGCGGCGCACCTGTTCCCCGCCACCGGTGTGGCGCTCAACGCCGGCATGCTCGACGCGGTCAACCTGGCCTGGAAGCTGGCCGCCGACGTCCACGGCTGGGCACCGACCGGTCTGCTGGACACGTACCACGACGAACGCCGCCTCGCCGGCGAGCGCACCATGCTGCACACCCAAGCCCAGGTGGCCCTGCGGCGGGGGCACGACCCGGCCGCCGAAGCGCTTCGCGAGGTCTTCCAGGAACTGCTCGTGGACGAGCAGCCGTTGCGCCGTATGGGAGCTCTTGTCGCCGGATCCGACATCCGCTATCCGATGTCCGGCTCCCACCACCACTCGTTGGCGGGCACCTTCGCGCCCGACCTCACGCTGCACACCGACCAGGGCACCACCAGCGTGGCCGAACTCATGCACACCGCACGACCCCTCCTCCTGGACCTCGCCGACCGCCCGGAACTCCGCGAGAGGGCCCAAGACTGGAAACAGCACGTCGAGATCCACACCGCCACAACCGACGATCGACCGGCCGATGTCCTGCTGATCCGTCCGGACGCCCACATCGCCTGGGCCACGACCATCGACGAACCGGCCGACAGTGCCGTACCCGCGCTGCGAGAAGCCCTCAGCGACTGGTTCGGCACTCCCTGAGAACGACAGCCGATCACCTCTGTGCCTGACGGCGCAGACAAGGCGCCAGCGCCGCGACGCGGAGGTCAACGGCCCACACCCCCACCGACGTTCACGCCCGACCGCCGCGCCTACCAGCGGCGACGGGCTGCGCGAAGAATCCATGAGGAGAACCATCTTGCAGATCACCGCGTCCACCGTCTCGCTCACCGTCGACGACGTCGCCGCGTCCCAGCGCTTCTTCACCAGCCACCTCGGCTATGTCGAGCAGGCCGCCGCCGAGGGGTTCGCCTCCCTGACGCGCGGCGACGCCGCGGTGGACATCGTCCTGCTCGCACGTGGCACCGACGTGCTGCCGGCCGACCAGCGCGACCAGCACGCCGCCGGCCTGATTCTCGCCTTCACCAGCACCGGTATCGAAGACGAGGAGAAGCGACTGCGCGCCGAGGGTGTCGACATCACCATGCCGCTGCGTGAAGAGCCTTGGGGCGAGCGGCTGTTCCAGATCAAGGACCCGAACGGAGTCGTCATCCAGTTCGTCGAGTGGGCCACCCCATCCGAACCTGCCTGACCGACCGCGCCAAACCGCGGACGACCCCATCCCGAAGGCCATCGGCCACAGCCCCGAAGGACCGTATGTTGTCGCCTGATCCTCATGCCGTTCACCCACTGCCGGCGCATGACCGGGTGGTGTTCCTCAAACCACTGGTCACCTCGCCGAAGATCGTCGTGGGCGAGTACACCTACTACGACGACCCGGCCGGCGCGACCGGGTTCGAGCACCTCAACGTCCTGTACGCGTACGGCCCCGAGCGTCTGGTCATCGGCAGGTACTGCGCGATCGCCACGGGAACCAAGTTCCTGATGGCGGGTGCGGAGCATCCGACGATGGGGGTGTCCACGTTCCCGTTCACCATGTTCGGCGGCCGCTGGACCGAGGAGACCCTGGACATCGTCACGTCCATGCCCAGTCGCGGTGACACGGTGATCGGCAATGATGTCTGGTTCGGTCACCAGGTGACCGTCATGCCCGGCGTACGCATCGGCGACGGCGCGATCATCGCCGCCGGCGCGATGGTCACCGCCGACGTTCCGCCCTACACGATCGTCGGCGGCAACCCGGCCCGACCGATCCGGCAACGGTTCAGCGACGCCGACGTCGATCAACTGCTGCGCGCCGCCTGGTGGGACTGGCCCGCCGACCTCGTCACCGAACACGCCCGCACCATCATGTCCGGTACCCCGGACGACATCGCCCGCATCGCCACCGAGCACGGTTTGGGGAAGCCCCTGTGAACCAGGTATCCATCGAAGAGCACGCGGTGGCCGACAGCGCGGCCGGACCCTACGCCCTCACGACGGGGCCGGACGGCGCGCTGTGGTTCACCCTCGTCCACAGTGGCGAAATCGGTCGGCTCGTCCCCGGCGAGGAGCCGACGAGCCACCGGCTCGACCCCACCTGCGGGCCGACCGTCATCACCCCCGGCCCGGACGGCGCGCTGTGGTTCGTCGAGATCGCCGCCGGTCAGCTCGGACGGATCACTCCCGACGGCCAGATCACCGAGTTCCCGCTGCCCGACCGCACCGCCCGACCCCACGCCGTCACCGTCGACAGCGACGGCACCGCATGGTTCACCGAATGGGGAGGCAACCGCGTCGGCACTATCACGCCCGACGGCACCCTCACTGTCCACGACCTGCCCACCCTTCACTCCGAACCGCACGGCATCGCCCTCGGTCCCGACGGCGCCGTGTGGACCGCATTGGAGATCGGCGCACTCGCCCGCATCGCCCCAGCGGACAGCACCACCTGACCAGACTGCCCCTCACACAGCACCAGCAGAGACCGCCCGTACGGCGGTCGGAAAGGCGCCTCCATGAAATACGCACTCGTGATCTTCGAAACGGACGAGTCACGCCGCCGGATCCAGGCCGACCGGGCGGCTTACCGCAAGGAATACGAAAGCTGGATCGGCAGCATCGCGGCGGCCGGGAAGCTGGTCGGCGGCGAGGCTCTGGAGACCGAGCACATCACGCCCGCGACGGTGCGCAAAACGGCCGGCGGGACATCAGCGGTGACCGACGGGCCCGCGCAGGCCGACGAGGAGACCCTCGGCGGCTGGTTCATCATCGAGGTGGCCGACCGAGAGGAAGCCGTCGAACTGGCCAAGAGCCTCCCCACCCCGGAGACCCTCGAGATCCGCCCGATCCTCGAATCCGCCTGAACCGGGGCGGGGGCCAGCCCGGTACCGCAGCAAAGACCCACCGGGCCACCGCGGTCGTGATCGTACGACAGTCGATCACGGACGGCCCCTCGATGTTCCCCTTCCCCATGATGGGCGGCTCCTGGGCCGAACACCTCGACCTCATCACCGGCCTGGACAGGCGGGGCGACACCGTCGTCGGCCATGACGTCTGGTGCGGCTACCCGTCCACGGTGATGCCCGGCGTCCGCATCGGCCACGGAGCGATCCCATCACGTCCGGCTCCGTCGTCGTCGACGTCGCCGACTACGGCATCGTCGGCGGCGACCCCGCCCGCCTCATCCGTCGCCGCTACAGCGACGCCGTCCGTGCAGCTGTCGCCGTCGGCGAACGCGCCTCCCGCGCCGAACTCCTGGCCGCTCTCGTCACTGCCGTAGACACCGAGCCCGAACGGATAGCCGCTCTGCTGCACCACTACCGTCGCTTGCCAGCCGACGCACTCACGGGCGACCAAATCAGAGACGACCTGCCCGCCGTACGTGCACCAGGCCCACGCCGCGTCGCCCCGACATAACGAACCGCAGCCCTACCAGGTCACACGACGAGCCCCAGCCCCAAGCCGCCAGCCATATCCCGGCCCCAAGAGCGGGCGGCTCGTCCAAGCACCGCCGCGCCGCGCCGGAGAAAGTCGTGGAAACCGCCCGGCGCGAGCCGGCAGACCGGCGGTCGGCGGGCGGACCGGCCGCTCACCGTGGCGGCCAGGTCCGAGCGGGACGCAGATCACACCCCGAGCCCCTGGGTTGCGACTGTGGATTCCCCTACAGTTATCCCACATAGCACACAAAACGGACTATTTGCGTCCGGCCCGTCACACGGAGTGGTCGAACCAGGAGCAAGCGCATCGGCCGCCGCATCCATCACCGCGGCCTGAGCCCACGATGACCACCGCGCAGCCCGCTCCCCCACCCCTGCCGTGTGTGGACACCACCACCTATCACCGCTGAACTGGCATGCCCGCCGGGGTGCCGTTGGAGGGACCTGCTGTGGCATTGACCAGTGCGAAGAAAACGGCAGCCGCCGTTGCGGTGGCGCTCACCGGAGCCACCCTGGCGACGTTCGGAGCGCATGCGGCGCAGACGTCGTCGGCAGCCGGGCCGTCATCCGTCTCAGCTCCCCGGTCCAGCGTCGCCACCGGCTCGGCCTCCCCGTCCCCGACCACGTCGCACAGCGCGTCGTCCTCGGCATCGAGCGCCGCGCCGTCATCCTCGTCGCCCGCCGCCCCCTCCTCCTCAGCCGCTCCCTCCTCCTCAGCCGCCGCCGCGCCGAGCGGCCCGGGCAGCGCTTCCACCGGCTCGTCGCGCGGATTCACGGTGAACAACGCGCTGCTCCAGTTCGGCACCCAGGACGGCGGCAGATCGGTCGCGCTGACCTTCGATGACGGCCCGGACCCGCGCTGGACGCCGAAGGTACTGGCGCTACTTGCCCAACACCATGCCAAGGCCACGTTCTGCGAGATAGGCCCGAACGCACAGCGCTACCCCTACCTCACGAAGTCGATAGTCGCCGCCGGTGACCGGCTGTGCGACCACTCCGTGCACCACAACGAGCGACAGAGCCGCATGCCCCTGGACTACAACATCCACGAGATAGCCGACGCCCAGCGGGAGATTTCCGACGCAGCCGGCCCCTCGGCCAAACTCTGGTACTACCGCGCACCCGGCGGCGACTTCAAACCCGCCATCCGAAACATCGCCGCTCAGCACGGACTTCGACCGATCGGCTGGAGCGACGACTCCGACGACTGGAAGCGACGGGGCGTCCCGGGCATCCTGCAGAACATCAACCGGAACCTGCACCCGGGCTCGATCATCCTGATGCACGACGGCGGTGGCGACCGCTCGCAGACCGTCGCAGCGCTCGCCAAGCTGCTGGATCAGCTGGACGCCCAGGGCTACACCTACAGCTTCCCGGCCCGCTGAGTGCGGGCGATCTGCCGGGCGAGGACCTGGCGGCCGACATGGTCTGGCCAGGATCTCGTCGGTCGCTTCTCTCCGTCGATCCAGACCGCAGGCGCGCCGACCGCGCTCGCCATGTCCGGCTGAACTGCAGGTGCCACTGCGTCACATGGCGGAGCAGACGGAGAACATGGTGCGCCGGACGGAGTGAGAACGGAGCGGGCGTTTCCGGGCCTTGGAGGAGCCGGGCCAGCTGATGGAGACGTACGAGCCTTCTTCCGGCAGCTGCGCGAGAAAGGCCGAGCCGTCAGCTCTGCCCGTGGCGAATCTGCGGTGGGCAGAGAAACCGCCTCCGGGGGTCTTCCGAGGTCAACAGTGGAGTCGATGGCATTTCTGCCTCGGCAAAGCAATGGAGACCAGATGACTTCACTCACCACCCTCCCGCCCCGTGCGGAAGAGGGCGACACACCGCCCAGCCGCTTCGACGACCATCTCGCGGCACAGTTGCTCGCCCAGCGGATCGTCGTCCTCGGCACGCAGGTCGACGACGTGTCGGCCAACCGGGTGTGCGCGCAACTGCTGCTGCTGTCGGCGGAGGACCCGCGCACCGACATCAGCCTGTACATCAACAGCCCTGGCGGGTCGGTCACCGCAGGTCTCGCCATCTACGACACCATGCGGCTCATCCCGAACGACGTCTCGACGCTGGCGATGGGGTTCGCCGCCAGTATGGGCCAGTTCCTCCTCACCGTGGGGGCGCCCGGCAAGCGGTTGGCGCTGCCGAACGCGCGGATCATGATGCACCAGCCCTCGGCGGGTATCGGTGGCACCGCGGCGGACATCGAGATCCAGGCGGAGAACCTGGAGTTCACCAAGAAGGCCGTCGAGCGGATCACCGCCGAGCACACCGGGCAGAGCCAGGAGACGATCGCGCGGGACGGCGACCGGGACCGCTGGTTCACGGCCGAGCAGGCCAGGGAGTACGGGATCGTGGACCGGGTGGTGGAGTCGCTCGCCGACATCCGCCCGGCCGGGTCACGCCGACGGATGGGGTTGTGACATGGGGTCGTACACGGTTCCCTACGTCATCGAGCGGACCGCGCAGGGTGAGCGGTCCTACGACGTCTTCAGCCGGCTGCTGAACGAGCGGATCGTCTTCCTCGGCACCGAGATCGACGACGGGGTCGCCAACGTGGTCATCGCGCAACTCCTGCATCTGGAGTCGGCGAACCCGGAACGCGAGATCTCGATCTATCTCAACTCCCCCGGAGGATCGTTCACTTCGCTGATGGCGATCTACGACACGATGACGTTCGTGCAGGCGCCGATCTCCACGTTCTGCGTCGGTCAGGCGGCGTCGACGGCGGCGGTGCTGCTGGCCGGCGGAGATCCCGGGCGACGGTTCGTGCTCCAGCACGCGCGGGTACTGCTCGGCCAGCCGGCCAGCGGCGGCCGGCAGGGGACGGTCTCCGACCTCAGTCTCGCGGCCAAGGAGATGGCCCGCATCCGCTCGCAGGTGGAGGAGGTCCTGTCCCGGCACACGCAGCACGACGTGGCGACGCTGCGCGCGGACATGGACCGGGACAAGGTGCTCACCGCCGAGGAGGCCGTCGCCTACGGGCTCGCCGACGAGGTGCTGAGCCGACGGCTCGCGTTCGTCTGACCCGCTCTGACCCGGTCTGGCCCCGCGCGGCCGTGGCCCAAGGTCCGGCGAGCCGGCCGGTACGGCGGTGGTGCGCCTCCGTCGTACCGGCCGGTTCCGTCGTACCGGCTTTGTGCCGGCTGTCGGTCCGGTCAGGCGGCGAGGCAGAGGCCGTCGTACTGCGCCGTGGGCGATGTGCGGCTCCTGCCCACCCGGCTCCGGGCGTGCCGGGCCAGCCCGTCCTGGGCGAGCGAGAGCAGGTCGGCGAGGCCGAGCCCGAGGGCCTGGGCGGCGGCCGCGAGCACCTCGGAGGAGGCCTCCTTGCGTCCGCGCTCCAGCTCCGACAGGTACGGCATCGAGATCCGGGCCGACTCCGCGACGTCCTTCAGCGTGCGCTCCTGGGCGAGCCGCTCGCGCCGCAGCACATCGCCGACGAGGTCGCGCCACAGGGGTTCCCTGGGCGCGGGTGTCTGTGGGGCTGCCGCCGGTCGCTGCGGGGCTCGGGTCGCCCCACCGGAACCGGGCGGCGAGGTCTGCGGGCGCAGAGGGATGACGCGGGCTTCGTTCGGCGCATGAGTGCTCACCCCTTCAGCCTAGGGATCCGGGGCGCCGAAGGAAGGGAACGGCGTTCCGCCCTGGGTGAAGTCGTGCGGGTTGCTGCTCATCCTCTGCGCAGAGAAGATCGCCACCATCAGCCAACTCACCGTCGACGACGTCCACATCAACGACGACTCCGTCTCCATCACGTTCGGCACCTCGCCGATCATTCTCCCCACACCGCTGGCCGGCAGCCTGGTCCGTGAGCTCATCGCGACCCGCCGTAGCAAAGCCAATCCATTGTCTTCCCGAATGGTGCCGGTGACTGGGTTACGGTCCTGCCTCGCTGGTGTCGCGCCAGGCAGCGTTTGCCTGTTGACGACCTCTCATAGACGCTCGTGTCGGGCGTTCTGGCCGTGATCGGTGCCGGGAGCTGGTGCGGCCGCGTCACATAGCCCGGCGTTTCCTCAGCTCGGCGAGCCACGCCCGTACCTGCTCGTCGTCGTGCAGGTAGCCGCCGCTCTCGGCCGCGGGAAGGTCGATTCCGTGGAGAAGGCTCAGCGCCCACCAGGAAGTGTCGTCCCAGTCATGCCCGTCGTCGGCCATCCATCGCGCGGCCCAGCGGTCGACCTCGTCCCGGGTCAGCCGGCCCTCAGCAAGCGCAACGAAGCGCTCTTCGACCTCATCAAGACTCGGCTGGCGGCGGGCGTCCATGTCGTAACCGTACCTGCAGGCAGCTGCCGCCCGCTCCGTCGTCTGCTGGTTCCGCGACGGATGGCGATCGCAAGGCATTGCACTGCTCCGGCTCTCCGTCGTTATGTCTTGTTGACCTGCTCTATGGGAGACTCGCCGCATGATCATCGAACGTATGTACGCACATGTGGCTTCACAGGAGGACGAGGAGTGGCCCTGGAACGTGCCCTGTGTGCGTGGGCTTCTGGCAGACGGACTGCGCTTCACCGCGCCGGTAACGTTTCTCGTTGGTGAGAACGGTTCCGGCAAATCGACCCTGATCGAGGCCCTCGCGGAGGGATTCGGTCTGGACTCCTGGGGCGGCTCGCACGACTGGCGCTATGCCAGTCACCGTCCCAAATCGGTGCTGGGCGAGAGAATGCGCTTCGACGCCGCGCCGCGAGGGCGGCGCATGCTGGGCAGCTGGTCCGCCCGCAAAGGGTTCTTCCTGCGCGCCGAGACAGCCCTGGACGCGCTGGACCGGGAAGGGTTCGCACCGGATTTCGTCAGCCATGGGGAGGGCTTCCTTGCCGCGTTCCGAGGAAAATTCCTCGAGCCGGGGCTGTATGTGATGGACGAGCCGGAGGCAGCGCTTTCCTTCGCCTCCTGCCTGGAACTGCTCGGCCATATCGACCAGCTGACGAAGGCCGGGGGTCAGGTAATCTGCGCCACCCACTCTCCGCTGCTGACCGCGCTGCCGGGTGCAGACATCATCGAGGTCGGCGAGCACGGCATGCGCCGGGTGGCCTGGGACGAACTCACCCTGGTTGACCACTGGCGCCGCTATCTCGCCGACCCGCAGTCCTACCTGCGGCACATCCTCGATTGAGGTCCTGTCATACGGATCCCGGTCTCTATGGCGTACGGCGGGATCAGATGATCCAGAATGCAGCGGTGCGACCAACCCGACCCCGACTCGATGACCGGTGTAGGTGTACGGGCCAATGCCTCCATGTCCCCGGTACAGCCCGCCCGAGCAACTTCTCTTGCCACCGCCCGCGAAAGCACCGCAGCCGGCGAAGCATCCGCTTCCACTGCCGGTCGGTTCGGCTGAGTCCCCAGGCCAGCAGCCCATCGGGGCGGCTGGCCGTCGAAGCCAGGTAGCGGCAGGGGTCAGCTGGCCCTTCGCCGGCACCTCTGCTCATGCGCGGGTGCTCGCACCGTCCGACGACTCGATCCTGCACCGTCGACGCCTAAAGGCAGGACCATCGGATGGGCGGTTTACGCACCGTGGCGCGCGGGAGGATCGCCGTGACGCTCTGCACCGGGTGGAGCGCTTCTCCGAGAAAGGACTTGGGCAGGTGATCAACGGTGCGCACACGATCATCTATGCGAGCGACGCCGAGGCGGCACGCGCCTTCTTCCGCGATGTGCTTGGGCTCCCGCACGTCGATGCCGGAGACGGCTGGCTCCTCTTCAAGAGCCCGCCGGGTGAGCTGGCTGTACACCCGACCGACCCGCACGCCGCCGGTGTCATCGAACTGTTCCTGATGTGCGACGACCTCGCCGCCACGGTCGCGGATTTGAAGGCCAAGGGCGTCGAGTTCACCACGGACATCACCGAACAGCGCTGGGGCTCGGTCACCACCATTGCCGTGCCGGGAGCGGGCACCATCGGGCTGTATCAGCCAAAGCACGACACCGCGTACGAACTCTGACCCACCTCCGCCACCCAGCAGCGGGGCGTCAGTTTGCCTACGCCGCCGGCCCTGCCTGCGTAGTCCATCAGAGCAGGAGGATGTCCTGATCACCGCTCAGATCCCTGATCATTGAACGTGCGTTGAACCGAAGACAGCACAGCCAACACCAGGCCGACCGACCTGTCGCCGGTCATGCGGCCCTCCCCTGCCGGCCGGGTCGAGGATGGCCGAAGGCGGACATCACCAGAGGGCGAGTGTCGTGTTCGGCCAGTAGCCGGTGTGAGGGTGGCCCAGGCCGTCCCGCCACGCCAACTAGTTGATTAAATTAATCAACTAGATTACGTTGATGGCATGCGACCAAGCAGAGATGACGTGGCGCAGCTGGCATTCACGGTGAACACGGTGGCCGCCAGTCTGGAACGCGCCCGACGCAGGATTCCGGAGGCGGCCTCCCTCACCGTCCTCCAAGTGCTCGGCTGGGCGGAGCGGGAGGTCCCGGACAAGGCGGTGCATCCGTCGGACATTGCCTCCGCCCTGGACGTGCACCGATCGGCCGTCACCCACCAACTGCGGACGCTTCAGCAGGCCGGCCATGTGACACTGACGACCGACCCGGCGGACCGCCGCTCCAGCATCGTCACGCTCACCGACTCCGGACGCCGCGAACTCGACCGGCTGAACGAGCAGGGCCTCGACCGTTTCACGGCTTTTCTCGCCGACTGGGACGCCGCGGACGTACGAACCCTGACTGAGTTGCTGACCAGGTTCGAGGAATCCCGGGAAAAGATGGGCCACCCCCACCTGGACCGGTGAGCACTCGGCGGAACAGCGGAACACACGACCCAAGAACAACCGTCAAAAGCGCATGACCATGGGGGGCAGCGTGACATTACGGGTACTGATCGCCGGCGCGGGCGTGGGCGGCCTCGCCCTCGCCCAGGCGCTGCGCCAAGTCGGCGCGGCCGTAACGGTCTTCGAGCGGACACCGTCGCTGCGGGCGGACCGGCGGGGATACCGGATCAACATCAACCGCGTGGGCGGCGACGCCCTCGCCGCCTGCCTGCCGCCCGAACTGTTCCGGCTGTACCTGGCCACCTCCAACGACGAGGCGCGGGCCCGGGTCGGCGTGTTCGACCACCGCATGCACTGCTCCCGGCACTGCGGGACCAGCTGCCGGCGCCGCTCTTCGACCGGGTCGCGGTGACGGTCGCCCGGAGCGGCCACATCGGGATCCTGGGGGCCTACCGCCCCCGCCGACCGCACCTGGAAGCCGCCGCCGCGGTGACGCCGGCAGTGTCGCTGGACCCGGAATCCGACTACCTGATGTGGGTGCTCAGCGAGCAATCGTTCGGCAGCGACGAGCCGTGGCGCACCGCGTCCTCGGCCGAGCTGCATCGGTACGCGGTCGCCGCGACCGCCGAGTGGCACCCCGCAGTACACCAGGCGGTGCGAGAGGCCGATCCCGAGGACTGCTTCGTCCAGAAGGTACACGTCGCCGGCCGGCCGCCCACCTGGCAGACCGGCCGGGTCACCCTGCTCGGCGACGCGATCCATCCGATGTCGCCGGCCGGCGGCACCGGCGCCAACACCGCGCTGCGCGACGCGGCCGTGCTCGCGGACAAACTCGCCGCCGTCCGCCATCCCGCCCCTCTGGTACCGGCTGTGGCCGCGTACGAAACCGAAATGCGCCAGTACGGCTTCGCCGCCGTGGCGGAGTCGCTGCGCTACGGCGAGCGGTTCGCCGAAACGATCCGCCATGCCGAGAAGGAGAACCACTGATGCTCAGGACTCTGCGGGCCCTACTGCCCACCCTGCTCGACCTGATCGTTCCGACCATCGTCTACTACCTGCTGCACTGGCTCGGCGTCGCCGATGCCCCCGCACTGATCGCCGCCTGCGCTGCCACCGCCGGATACGCCGTTCCCCGCATGATCCGCAGACGGCGTGTGGACGCGCTCGGCCTCCTCGTCATCGCCGAACTGGCCGCGACGACCGCATTGCTGACCGCCACCGGCGACGCCCGGCTGGCACTGCTGCGCCCCACCGTCTACCTCACCGTCGCCGCCGCTGTCTTTCTGCTCTCCTGCTGGTGCGGCCGCCCGCTCACCTACACCGGAGCCACGCCGATGGCCACCAAGGGAGACCCGGAGCGGGCCGCGGCGTACGAACGCAGCTGGCACAACTCCCCCCAGATGCGGTCCACCCACCGTCGGCTCAGCGCCACGATCGCCGCGGCGATGTTCGGCTACGCCGTACTGAACGTCGTGATCGTCCATGCGTTCCCGGTGAGCCAGGCCGACGGGCTGCAGAAGGTGCCGGGGATCGCTCTGATCCTTGTGGTCATGGTGTTGCTCCGGTCCCGCGTACCGCGGCTGTCCCGGATCGTCGACGCCGAACAGCGGCGACCCACCGACACACCCCAGCCGACCCCGGCCGCAGGCGCCTAGCGGCACGCGCTCGGCGTAGCGGACCTTGCTTCGCGGGATACTGCCAAGGGTCCGCAGCGCGTGGACGTGCCTTCGAAGAAGGCTTCCTGGCCGCCGAAGGCGAACACCGTTCTCTGCACTTCATACGGAAGCGGGAGGGGACGCCGCGCAGTCGCTACTCGCAGGCCGATCCTGCAGCCAGCGATCGATCTCGTCACTGATCTGTGCCTTCAGCAATGCAGGAGCGAAGCTGGCGTCGACCGTGGAGCGGGCCAGACTCGCCAGCTCGGTGTCGCCGTACCCAAAGGTCTCCCGAACGCGCTGGTACTCAGCCAACAGCGGCGTCTCACCATCGGTGTTCAGGGTGACCGTCAAACCGGCCTCGATCAGGCGCGGCAAGGGGTGTTCCGTCAGCGACGGCACCAGCCCGAGCAGGACGTTGGAGGAGGGGCAGACCTCCAGCGGGACACGGCGTGCACGCAACTCGGAGACCAGATCGGGGTCTTCCAGCACGCAGATGCCGTGACCGATCCGCTCCGCATGCCCCACGGTCAATGCCTCCCACACGCTGGCCGGGCCGGCCGTCTCCCCTGCGTGGTGCACCAGGTGCAGGCCCGCCTCGCGAGCGACTTGGAACACCTCGCCAAAGGGTGCCGCCGGGTAGGCCTCGTCTCCCGCAACGCCGATGGCGACCACCTGCGCGTGGCGGGTGGCCAACTTGAGGCTGCGCCACAGCCGTTCGGTCGAGCGTCGGCGCGAATGGTCCAGGATCACCCGGGTCTGGATCCCGTACCGCTCCGCGCCGAGGGCCAGTCCCTCCAGCACCGCTTCCAGCGGCATCTCCGGATCCTCCAGGCGCTCGCCGTGAGCGGCCGCGGTGAAGGTGACCTCCGCGTAGCGGACCCCCTGTGCCGCCTCGTCCTCGCAGAACTCCTCAGCGATACGCCGGAAATGCCGATACTCACGCAGCAGGTCGCGAACCGCGGCCCGCTGGTCGGCGAACTCGCGGAAGTGGTGAAAGGGTCGATCCTGAGCAGGCGGCTCGCCTCCCAGCTCGCGAATGGTGTGGGGACGCACCGTACTTTCCAGGTGGGTATGCAGATGGGCCTTGGGCAACAGGCGAAGATCTCTCACCCGATGAGACTTTACGCAGGCCGGACCCACAGCACTGGCAATATTTTTTGGCGGTAGGCAGCGAACCTCGCCGCGCGGCTCAGTGCACTGGGGGTACGAGTGCGGATGCAACGGCGTCTGCGAGCCTTACCCCCGCCTCCCCGACCTGGCGTTTCCGACGTGTGCGGTGGCCGCGGCGAGGCCGTCGTCCGTGCGGTCGAGGTCCCCCACCTCAGCCGGGGAAGGTTTACCACTACCCCAGAGGGTTCCGCCCGCATGCTCGGCGGATTCCCCAACCTGAGGTCGCAGGGAGATTGCTCGGGTCAGGAGCGCGACAGCTGCAGCCGGCGGCCGAGGCAAGATCGCGATCACAGCGGCCCACCTCCGCCGACCGGCTCAGGATGCACCCGTTCGGTCCACGCCCATGGCCGATGAGCGCAGCCCGGCCGGCCTGCTCCGCACCGATGCGGTAGGCGCTCGGCCAGGAGTCCGTCTCGTGGAAGGAGCCGTCCGCGAGCAGCACGGCGGCCGACTCCTCCCCGAGCGAGCCGGGCGCGTCACCCGGTGATCGGTTCGCCGGTGACTACCGGGCGGACCTTGGTGAGCATCAGGTCGAGGAACTGGTCGGGGTGGCGGAATGACGCGAAGTGGCTGGCGTTCTGGATGAGTGCGAAGTCCTTGACCGGGGCGGTGACGTCGTCGAAGAGCTGCTTGGCCGGTCCGGGCGGGGTGAGGACGTCGCCGTCGCCTTGGAAGATGAAGAAGGGGAGTGGGAACGTGGTGCCTTCGGCCCACTCGTCGATGGCGACGGTTTCGCGCGCGAGCGACTCGGAGAAGGTCATGGCCTTCAGGTAGGCGCGCAGGCCACGCAGCGTGTGGAGCGGCGAGAACCACAGTGAGCGGATCACCACGGTCTTCATGGTGTCGTAGGACAGCGGGTCGGTGGTGAGGACGAGCTTGTTGTACTGCGACTGCTGCTCGACACTCCATGCCGCCTTGTCGGCGCCCATGGCGAGGACGGCGGTCAGCTCCTTCTCCTTGTTCGCCTGCCGGAGTCGTGCCACGAGTGCGTGGTAGGCCGAGCGTTCGCGCCCGCCGGCGATGACGTTCTGGTCGGTGCCGACATAGGCGGCGTACAGCTCGGGGTGGTTGCGGGCCAGGCGCAGACCGAGGACGGTGCCGAAGGAATTGGCAACCAGGAGGACCTTCGCCACGCCGAGCCGGGCGCGGATGTGCTCGGTGACCTCCAGGGAGTCGTGGTAGAGCCGGTCGAGACGCATCTCGCCCTGCTCTGCGGGGCCGGTGGCAGCGAAGGTGAAGCCGGCACCGCGCATGTCCCAGCGCACGATCGTGAAGTGCCGCTCCCAGTCGCGGGTGCGGGGGATGAAGATGAGGTTGGACGCCCCGGGGCCGCCGAGGATCTCCAGGATCACCGGGTTGTTGCGGTCCTCGCCGCGGATGGAGACCCACTGGTCGATGCCGCCGATGCGGACGAACCCGGACTCGTCGATGCCGTTCGGGGTGGTGATGCGCAGCCGCTTGGCGTTGGCGGTGCGCTTGAGCTGCCGGTAGCCCAGGAGTCCGGCGGCCGGAGCGGTGAGGACGGCGGCGGATGCGGTGGCTATGGCACCAAGCATGAGTGTTCCCCCTAAACTGTTTAGCACGTCAGCAGTTCTGTTTAAGGTATATACAGTTCCGAGGCGGTGTCAACCGGTGCTGCCGACCGCTGTCGAGTGGGAGGGCCGCATGGCCAAGGAGAAGGCGCGTGACCTGCGCGCGCGTATCGCGCTGCTGTGGGGAGAGCAGGACCGGCCGACCCGAGGGCCCAAGCCGAGCCTCACCCCCCACCGCATCGCCGAGGCGGCCGTGGCGCTCGCTGACGCCGAGGGTCTGGATGCCGTGTCCATGAGCAGGGTCGCCGCCGAGTTCGATGTCTCGGCGATGGCCCTGTACCGCTACGTGCCCGGCAAGGACGAACTGGTCGAGCTGATGGTCGAGTCGATCACCGCCCAGGCCCCTGACCTGTCGGCGGCGGGAGACGGCTGGCGGCCCCAGATCGCGGAGTGGGCCCGTCAGTCCGCGAAGATCTACCGGGCCCACCCCTGGCTACTGGCGGCCACCGCGATGCGCCGTCAGCTCATGGGCCCCAACCAGCTCGGCTGGCTGGACGCGGCACTCGCGGCCCTGGAACCGACCGGGCTGTCGGCGTCCCAGCAGCATCGGATCTTCGTGCTCGTCGCCGGCCTCGTGCGCACCCACGCAGAGCAGTCGGTCGACTTCGACGAGGAGCACAACCAGGAGTGGAACCGCCTCACCGGCGAACTGCTCGAGCGGCACGCCGCACGGTTCCCCGCCCTGACCAACGCCATTGCCGCAGGCGCCTTCGCACCCGACACCGTCGACCCCCTGGAGTTCGGCCTCGACCGCATCCTCGACGGCGTTCAGACCCTCATCGACCACGCCTAGCCGGGGCGGGCGAACGGAGCGGATCTTCGTACGCCAGAAATCGCGGCATGGCGATGGCACGGCACCGGTACTCCTCGGCTCCCGTTATGGAGGGTCTCCCGCTGCTGGGCGAGCCTGGATTCTGGGCAGCGCACCTGGCCGACCTGTGCGAGGGCGAGTCGCCGGAGGCCTTCGGCGTGGACGGCGCCGATGCCGGCGCCATGCTGGAGTGCCTGCACGACACATCGGCCTGGCCGATGTTCCAAGTCCCGATCGAGGGTGGGTTCTCGATCGTCGTGCACTACACCAGCGGCGAGGAGTACACGAGCACGGACCACTTCCCGGTCCACCCGGGCAGCCCCGATGTGGTCATGGCCAGCACGGACCAGGACCGCATCGGTCCGGGTCTGTGCTGGCCGGAGCTCGCCGCGATCCTCCAAGCTCCCGACGGAGCGGTGGGTGCGACCGATCCGCATGCTCGTCTGCTGCTGCTCCTGCCCGTGCTGGGCGACTCCGCAGCCCCTGCGGAGGCGGTGGGCGCTGTCGCCGAGGCGCTGATCTCCCAGGGCGCCCCCGACGCGTGCGAGCCGCTGGCGCGGCGCCTGCTCGGAGGCCACCCGATGTGGGGCGCCCAGCCGTGGACGTTCGACGTGGACGAGCGGAGCTGGATCTGCGACGGCGAGCACAGCCCGCGGCAGACCCCACTCGGCGACCACCTGCCCCCGTACTGGCGCGTCGAGCTGGAAGCCTGCCTCGGGGCGGAACCACACGCCTGAGCCCTCAGACGGCAACAGCGTTCAGTGGGGCCGGGACGCCGTCTGCTCATCGAACAGCCGACGGGCCTCCGCGCCGACGGAGTGCGGGACGCGCGTTCCGGCGCGCCGGGACGACGCGTCACTGGCCGACGGGCCGTCAGAAGTCGTACGGCTTCTTGGTGTTCCAGTTCAGCACGTCGGCCTCGTTCCAGCTGAACTGCGGCTTGTCGCCCTTGATGTCAACGGAATAGAAGGGTCCGTCGTGACCGTCCGCGCCGCGCAGCGCCAGGGCGAACGACTGCGCCGTGTGGTTCTTCGAGCCGTAGTCGAAGAGGTTCACCGCGCTGTATGCCTTGCCGCCGGGCTGGAGCGTGATGTGCTTGTCGCCGCCCGGGTTGTCCTTCTTCGCGTGCGGCAGTGCGGCGCCGTCGACGTCGCCGCCGAGCTTCACAGCCGGGTACGAGGTCACCCAGCATGGCTTGGTGCCCTCGTTCGACGCGGTGACCAGCAGATGGTCGCCCTGCTGCCCGGCGAACCGGTGCACAGCGGTGAGCAGCATCTCGTCGCCGCGGCACTGCCGAGTGCCGGCCGTCGTGCCCTGGCTCGTGACCTTGCCCTTCCCACCCGAGGCGGTCGTCGAGCGTGCGCCCTCCTTGGCGTCACCGGCGCTGAAGGCCCGCTCCGCGCCACCCTTGCCGTCCCCGTTGGACGCGGACCGGCTCTGCGCGGAACCGGCGGCGTTGTCGGCGCCCGCCGCCTTCGAGCCGCCGTCGGCGCCGCCGCAGGCGGTCAGGCCCAGCGCCAGCACGGCGGTGACGGCGGCCAGGGTGGCGGTACGAATCCGGGAAGTACGCATGATCGGGTTCCCCCTGCTTTTCGTGCGGGATTTTTCTCAGGTCGTTCCCGCGGTGTGGACACCACTCTTCCCGGAGCCACTGACGTTTCGGAAACGCCTCACTCACGTCCCGCAAACAGACCGCGCGAACGGGTGGGGCCGATCCGGGGGCGGCTGGAGTTCCTCACCGTGGATCGTGGCGCCGCAGGCGGCCCCTGAGCATGTGCTGCGTGCTGCGGCGCTTCCCAAGATGCTCCGCCCCGCAGCGCATCCGGCTCCGCCCCACAGCGCGTCCGTCTTCCTCATCCGACGCGCAGGAGGCGGCAACCTCAACGGAGCCGCCCCGTTCCTCGGCATCAGCAGTCCCGGCAAGCTCATCGGCTGACGTCCTCTCGCACTGCGTCCGGCGTGCGGTGGGATGCTGACCGGCGCGGTTGCCAGGTCGTTTGAGACCGCCTGTGGCCGGCGCTCTCAAACGACCTGGTTTCGCGGAAGTCTTGTTCGCGAGAGATGAGAGGACCACCGCCAAGATCGCCAACAGGAGCCGCCGGAGATCACCGCTCTCCCTGCTCTCCCTTGTGCTGCGATGTGGAAAGCCCCGAACCCGCCCTCGCCGCCTCGGATCTGCACGTGGTGATGTGCTGTGCGATGTGCACCTTTACCTGTACGCGATGCTGAGCTGCACTGTTGATGGGGAGTCGAACCCCCGCGTTGCTCTTCACGCACCAGGAGTGGGCTGGAAAACCGCCAGCCCTCGGTGTGTGCACGCCTCCGAAGCTGCTACCTGCTCCACATCGTCCCAGCCGACTGGACTGCTCAATCCAGCAGATCGACCTCCCAGTTCGTACGCTGGATCCGCACATCGACCTCGCGGATCTCCCGGGCGAGTGCATCCGCCTGACCGCGTAGTTCCGCGACCGGAAGCGCGGAAAGCATCATCAACTCGGACCGAAGCTGCCGGCCGTATCCCCGCTCGCCCTTACCCGCCGCCGCGTCCGCCGCTGCGGTGACCACGGAGTGACGCAACCGCAGGACGTCCCGGCGGGCGAGGGCATCGGTGAGTGTGCCGTCCGGACCCATCTCCACGGTGGCATTGGTCCGGTTGATCCGCCGAATCAGCGTTTCCAGAGCGTTCAGCACCTCACCGGCCTCAGCCAACAGCTGAGCTGCGTCCTCGGCGGGTGTCTCCCCTTCCTGGTACCGCGCACTGCTGACGACGCGCGCTCGCAGCTGTTCCACACGGCGCGTCGCCTCCGCACGTTCTGCCAGTGCCTCAGCAAGCTTCACTGTCTCCACCTCCCCCTCCATGAGCTCGCACGAGTATACGAGTGCGAGCCGGCTCATCCGCACCCGGATTTTGATCCGCCGGAGCCCTGGACCAGCCATTGGCAGAACGTCGTGGGTCGGGCATTTCCCCTGCATCGGTGGGGTGTTGCGGGCTGAGGCGTTGGGGGGAGACGTTCACCGGACTTCGGATGAGGCAGTGCGAGCGGCTGCTGAAGGTCGTGCGTGAGCGGGGTGGTAACGGCCCCGGTGGCGGCCGACCGTGGCGGCTGCCGCTGGCGGACCGGGCGCTGCTGGTGGCGGATTACTACCGTCGAAACGGTACCGGCGCTGGTTGGGCCGTGATACGCATACGGCCCGCTTCCACGTGCATCGGGGGCGGGCCGTCTGGCATGCAGTGACGCGCACCGATCGCCTCCTCGCGCTGCGCAACGAACAGCGACACTCGCGCCGCGCCCGAAACCACCCTACGCAGCACGCAGGAAACCTGACTCATCGCCAAGTCGGCGGTCTCTGCCTGGGGATAGGCGCCGGGGGGGCGAAGGCTGAGCCGAACCGGATTCCGTACACACCGGCCAGCACGAGGCAGTGCGCGGACAGCCAGCTTTCCCTCGACGGTGGAGAAACTGTGGGGCGTGCGGTGTTGCTGCCTTCCTGGGGCCGCGTCCTTGAGGCCCGGGGCACGGCATGCGCCCCGGGCCTGTGGCTCCTGGCGGGTGACCGGCGGGATGGTCCCGCGTCGCGGCCCGTCGTGTGCGGCAGTCGGCGGTCAGTCGGTGATGCGCAGCAGCAGCTTGCCGGTGGACGTGCGTCCGCCGATGAGCTGGTGTGCGTCGGCCGCGTCCGAGAGGGGGAACTCGGCGGTGACGGGAAGGACGACCGCTCCGTCGCAGACGGTGCGCAGGGCGCGTTCGGTGAGCGCACGCAGGGCGTCGGGGGCGGACTGGGCGAGGGCGAGCGCGGAGAAGCCCCCGACGGAGCGGCCCTGCGCGTACAGCTCGTCCTGCCCGGCCCGCCAGGGCTCGGCGCCGCCGGCGTTGCCGAAGGACACCAGGCGCCCGAAGACGGCCAGTGCCTCCAGGCCGCGGCGCAGTGTGTCGCCGCCCACCGGGTCCAGGACCAGGTCGACGCCCCTGCCGCCGGTCGCCCGGCGGACGTCCGTTTCGAAGGTGTCGGGCCGGAACACCTCGTCGTAGCCGTGCTTGAGTGCGTAGTCGGCCTTGGCGTCGCTGGAGGCCACCCCGTACACCGCGCCGGCGCCCGCCGCCCGGGCCAGTTGCCCGACCGCCGTGCCGACGCCTCCCGCCGCGCCGTGCACCAGCACGCTTTCCCCGGCCCGCAGTCGCCCCACCTCGTGGACCAGGGCGTACGCGGTCGGCAGCACGGTCGGCAGCGTGGCCGCGGTCCGCAGGTCCAGCCCGTCGGGCAACGGGAAGACCGTCGCGGCCTCCGCGAGCACGACCTCGGCGTAGCCGCCGCCGTCGACGAGCGCGGCGACCTCCTGACCCACCCGCAGACCCTCGACGCCCTCCCCGACCGCCCGGATGCGCCCGGAGACGTCCAAGCCCGGACGGTGGGGCAGCGACGCCACTCGGTACCCGTTGGCACGCGCCTTCACGTCCGCGAAGTTCACTCCCGCCCAGACGGCATCGATGGTCACCTGGCCCGGCCCCGGCTCGGGCGTCGGGGCCTCGACGATCCGCAGTACCTCGGGACCGCCGTACTCCTGGAACTCGACCGCGCGCATGCGTAAACCCCTCCCATGAGTGTTCAATCAGAAGCGAACACTAGCACTGTATGATGGGCATCGAACACTGGGTCGCGGAGGAGGAAGAAAGATGTCGGACCAGGCTGAATGCGGAGGGCACCGTGCGGCGCCCGTGCACACGCACCCCGACGATGTCCCGCTTCTCACCGCTCTGTCCGCGCTCGCGGATCCCGTACGCATCCAGTTGGTCCGCGACCTGGCGAGCCACCCCGACTGGGCGCTCAGCTGCAGCAACTTCGACGTACCGGTCGGCCGGGCCGCAAAGAGCCACCACTTCTCGGTCCTGCGCGACGCCGGTCTGGTCGAGCAGCGCGACCAGGGCCCCAAACGGCTCAACCGGCTGCGCCGCGAGGAGTTCGACGCCCGCTTCCCCGGTCTCCTGGACCTCACCCTCCGCGCCGACGACGCCGAATAGCAGCGGCTAGCTCCTCCGTCGGCCGTCCGCCACCGGGGCCGTCTCAGTGAGCCGTTCTCGGTAATGCCTCGTGACGGTTGGTGACCTTCGTTCAGGCGGTGCGATCACGTTCGAGCTGGAGTAGGACGAGGGCGGCTTGAGCGAGACGGGTGATGACCGCGGGGCCCTGTACGGGCCGTGCGCACGCTGATCGCCGCAATGGGTGAGGACGGCCCCGTACCGAGAGGCCACTGTTCGTGCGCATCGACCGGCACGGCCGCATTGCGTCGCCGATGATGCGGTATGGCAAGTCGATCAGCGACCCGACCGGGCGACTGCCCCCCCGATGCCGCCTGCGATGTCATCGAGCGACTTACAGAAGCCTCCGGCCTCGAAGGGCGGTGGCGCGGATGCGTACTGGCGGCCACTTACCGGTAGGTGGTCAGAAGCGTGTTGATGTAAGCCTCGTAAGCGGTAGCGAGGCCGGGATCTGTGAGGATGAGGGCATTTTCGGCGTTGGTTTCGGCATGTTCGGAGAAGTTGTAGGAGCCGGTCACGACTGTTTGGCCATCGATGACCAGGACCTTGTTGTGCATGAAGTCTTGTTCCTTGCCAGGTGTGAAGGGGTGGCTGGGCGCGGCGGCGAAGCGGGGATCATCCATGAACCAGAACAAAGCGGGGTCCAGGTGGCCGCTGTGGCGGGCATCAGCCATGCCGCCCGGGTCATAGACGCCCGCCAGGTCAGCACCTGCTTCGTTGAGGTCGGCCAGGGCTTGCAGGATGCCCGGATCAGAGAGCAGGAATGCGGCCATTCGCAGCCGAGTGGCGCCGTTCATGGCAGCGATCACGCGGTCTTCGATGCGTTCGCCGGCCTGAGGCTCGAACTGAGTCTCGATCTGCACGCCGTCGACGGAGATTGAGGTCGCGGGGGTGGCAGTGAGCGCGTCGGGTGCGGCGGCTAGGAGAGCTTCGAATTCGGCGCTGTAGACGGCCGCCAGGTCGGAGCTGCTGACAGTCAGGCAGTTGTTGTCCTGCAAGGTCAGGCCGCCAACGGTGAAATTCGCCGACCCTGTCCAGACCGTGGCGTTGTCACGGATGAGGAACTTGTTGTGCATCAACTTCCCAGCATGTTCCGGGTAGGGGGTGGCATGGTCTGCAAGACCCGCCTGGTTGATCGCCTCGCCAGTGGTCCCAGGCTTGGGGTCGGCGGTCGGACCACCATGCTGGGCCGGGCCAGCGTCATACAGCAACCGCAAGGCGATGCCGCGGTCGGCGGCGCTCTTCAATGCCTCCAACACCGCAGGCTCACGCAAGTCGTAGATTGCCACGTCGAGGTTGCGCTGGGTACCGGCGATGAAATCAGCCAGGTGCTTGCCAAGGTCGGCGTTCAGCTCACAGCGCTTGGATTCAAAAAACACCGACAACCCGTCGCGAGTAAATGTAGTCGTAGGCTGCTGATCATTCATTGCTGCTCCGTGAGCACACGACACTAGCGAGTAAGTGGCACATGCAGGTGCCTCGAACCTCTATCGGCTTCCCAGTGTGCAGTGCCGCATGTCGCCTCGCATCTGGAAGCCCGGCCCTCTCTCCACAGTTCGAGGAGATTGACAGGGGCGGGCCGTCTGCCACCGCGCGGTTGTTTGAGGTGGTCAGCCTGACCCTCACAAACTCCCGGATCCGCCGGCGTGGCGTTCCAGGAGCCAGCCGCAGTCGCGGGCGAGACGGGTGATGTGGGCATACTTCGCCAGCAGTCCATCCCCCAGCCCTGGACGGGCGGTTGTGGGCCCATGGTGCACAGCGCGGATCGGTCGATGTACCACTGCACGCTTCCGTGCCACAGCCGCTCGGTTCGCTGTACGGCGTCGGGCAGTATCACTTCCATGCGGACACGCAGCAGCCCTTCCAGTTCCTCCAGTTCCATGGGGGCAAGCTGCTTGGAGCGGAGGACGAGGGCTCGGTCGATGGTGCGGCGCATCGTCGTGACGTCGATGGGGACGGTGTGGGTGGCTCGGGAACCTTGAATGGCGAGAGCAGTCGGTCGGGCGCTGGTGTCCAGGTCCACAGGCGCGATTCCTGGAGGGATTCGCTTGCTCGCTTGAGCCGCACCATGCGCCTCTCCTTGGGTGTTTCCCACCTGTCGACGTTGGTGAAGGACTCGGCTGCGAGGAAGTTCCCCATCAGGCTGTCGTGCGCGACTTGGTAGTTGATGAACGCCACCGTGCGCCCTTCGGCGAGGTTGTGCCGGGCCACGGTGAGGGCGAAGGCGCTGGTGCCGACGGACGGTCTCCCGGCGACGACCGTGACCTTCCCGGCAGGTAAGGGGCCGGCCAGGGCGTCGAAGTCGGACAGGCCGGTGAACAGCTGGTTGGACACGAGCGCTCCCCTCCGCATCGAGATGCGAAACTCTGTTCGAATTTGAATTGCAGGATCTCGCGGCTCGTGGCATAGGACGACGCAGTGACCTGCTACTTCTCGCGGTGTCTCACGTCGTTGGACATGGCTTCCGTCTCACGGCCGTGTCATTTCCTCGGACGTCGGCCGCAGTGTGCGGGCAACGCCCACATGCTCACTGAGGTCTTCTCGGCGACGTGACGGTTGTGGTGCGTGATGGTGCGCCGAGCCTGGGGGTGACCTGGCGTCAGGCACGCGTGAAGCCCCTAGTAGGAACAGGTCCGCGAAGATCACGTTCCGTACAACCAGAGGCACCACGTGACGTCCAGTATCGCCTACACCGCCGTGCTCGATGTCCGCAGGGGGACGGCCGAGCACCTCGCGAAGCTGCTGCGCGGGCACCGCGAGCGGCTGGGGTCCCGCAAGGGCACTCGCGTGCTGAACGTCTTCAAGCAGGCCGCGCTCATGCTGCGCTGGTTCGTCGACGGCACCCGGTTGGTGCAACTCGCCCTGGACAACGGCATCTCGGTGCCGACCGCCTACCGATACCTGCACGAGGGGCTGGCCGTTCTGGCCGACCACGCCCCCGATCTGTCCACCGCACTTGAGCGGGCGGCGGCCGCCGGGTACACCCACATGAACCTGGGCGGCACGCTGATCCGCACCGACCGCGTGGCCGCCGTCGACCCCAGCGGCGCGGACCTGTGGTGGTCCGGGAAACACAAGCACCACGGAGGCAACGTGCAGGTCATCGCCGCCCCGGTCGGCTGGCCGCTGCGGATCTCCCGGGTCCGCCCAGGCCGGGAGCACGACACCACCTCTGCCCGCGCGCACGGACTCGTCGACACCCTGAACCGGCTCGCCGCCACCTTGGGCGTCCCCACCCTGACCGACCTCGGCTACGAGAACGCCGGGCCCGGGTTCCGGCACCCGGTCAAGAGGCCCAAGGGCGGTGAACTCGCCGAGCCGGACAAGGCATTCAACGCCGTGGTCCGAGGCATCCACGCGGTCAGCGAACGTGCCAACGCCCTGCTGAAGGTCACCTTTAAGGCCCTGCCGCAGGGTCAGCCTCGACCCCGCAGCCATCACCCGTATCGCTCGAGCCGCCCTCGTCCTACTCCAGCTCGAACACGATCGCACCGCCTGAACGAAGATCACCAACCGTCACGAGACATTACCGAGAAGGGCTCAGTGCCTGCTGCCGCCGGACGTCCGCAAACTGATGGCCAATACCAAAGCCGAGGGTGGCGGGCTCTGCCAGCTCGGCGACGAGATGGCGACGGTGGTCGGCGGACCGGAAGGGGTCACGGTCATCGGCCACAGACCGTTCAGGGTGGTCGACCTGGATCGGTGAGTGCAGCGCGGCGCGGCAGGCGATCAACCGCTTCCTGCGCGCGACGTGATGACGTACTCAGCATGCCCAGCCGTGTGACCGGCGACATCTCGGTGCCCCAGAGGAGAGCTCGGTCATTCGTTGGGCGTGCGGGCGGATGGTCTGGTGCTGTTTCGGTGGGGGCTATTGGTCGGGATGCAGCAGAGTGCGGAAGGTCACCGACACACGTCGGCCGCGTGGGACACGCCCGGTGGGTCCGGGATCGCTCTTGCGCGGGGCGATGGCATGGCGCCAGGTGTAGCGGGCTGGCCCGGTCATGACCAGCAGGCTGCCTGGTGCGAGCGGGACTCCCAGCTTCGCGCCGTCCTCGGGATCGGTGAAATCCATGAGGCAGCCGGAGCCCAGTGAGATCGCGGCGATGACCGGACCGAAGCAGGGCAGGCAGTCAATGTGGGCGCTGATCCCCTGACCCGGTTGGTACTACGGAGCGGGGAGCCCCGGGAAATTGTGCGGATGGCTGACTGAACGCGTGAGTGTTCGTGAGATCGGTGACGATGAGGGGCGGCGTCTGCTGCGGATCATGCGCAGGGGTACAGGATCGGTGGTGATCTGGCGGCGGGCTCAGATGGTGCTGCTGTGCGCTCAGGGAATGCCCGTGGCGAAGATCCCTGAGGTGTCGTTCGCCAGTGACGACCGGGTCCGCCGATGTGATCCACAACTTCAACACGGGGACGGCTTCGACTCGCTCTACCCGAGGGACAAGGGCGGCCGGCCGAAGACGTTCACGCTGCCCGAGCGCCGCGAGATCAAGAAGGTCGCCAAGTCCCAGCCGACCGAGCACGATCTGCCGTTTTCCACCTGGAGTCTGACCAAGCTGGCGGACTTCCTGGTCGGCGAGGGGGTGGTCGACGGCATCAGCCATGAGGGCCTGCGCATCCTGCTCCGCGAGGAAAGTGTCTTCTTTCAACGCCTGAAGACCTGGAAGACCTCCCCGTGATCCCGACCTCCCGTGATCCCGACTACGCCGCGAAGAAGGCCCGCGTCGAGCACCTCTACGCCATCGCCGACGGCGAGGTCATACCCGAGGCCGGTGAGCCCGAAGTCGTTTTCTGCACGGACGAGTTCGGACCGCTCAATCTGATGCCGCATCCGGGACGACAGTGGGCCGAACGCGGAGGACCGCGCATGAACCTGGCTTTACCCATCAGGCCGGCCCCCTTGGAATCGATCATCTAGGCTGGCGCGGTGACTGATGAGCAGGAGCGGGTGCAGCCGTCGGGAGTGTGGGCCACGGCGGTGGGGGTGGCCAGGGTGCGGGCGCTGGAGAGTGAGCGGGAGAACGCGCTGTTCCGCGACCCACTGGCACAGGCCTTCGCCACCGCCGGCGGCCTATGGCCCTCCTCGCCACCGCTGCCCGATGACGAGGCCGCGCGCCGCCGCCGGCTGGCCGTGGCGTTCTCCATCGTCATCAGGACGAAATTCCTCGACGACCTGTTGCAGCAGGCCTCCGCGTCCGGGGTCCGGCAGGTCGTGCTGCTCGGCGCCGGCATGGACAGCCGGGCCTTCCGGATGGACTGGCCCGAGGGCACCCGGCTGTTCGAGGTCGACACCGCCGCGCCACTGGACTTCAAGGCTTCGGTGCTGCGCCAGGAGCGGGCCGTCGCACGCTGCGAGCGGATCACCGTCGCGGTGGATCTGCGTGAGGACTGGCCAGGCGCGCTGGCCGCCGCAGGGCACGACCCGGCGGTGCCGACCGTGTGGATCGCCGAAGGACTGCTGATCTATCTGCCCGAGGAGGCGGTGGAGTTGCTGCTGGCCCGGATCAGCGCGCAGTCGGCGGCAGGCAGTTGGATGGGGCTGACGTTGGGCTCGCGCGGCGTGATCGAGCGCTTCAGCGCGGACGCCGTGCCGGGATCGGCGGCGTCCATGTGGGTCTCGGAGATGCCCGACGACCCGGTGGGCTGGCTGGCCGGGCACGGCTGGGAGGCCGACAGCCACACACTGCGCGAGCGCGCTGCTGCCTACGGCCGCCCGATCAGCACCCCGCCGCAGGGCGAGGAGCGGCCCGGCGGACTGGTCTCCGCGGTCCGCCGGTAGGGTCAACTGCTCGGCGCCAACCCGGTCCTCAGCACGCAGGGCCACACCCGTCGGGCGAGCCCGAAGCAGCCCGACATCACCGATCAACTGGTAGGCCACCGCACACAGATCTTCCTCGTGGGCGGACGGGCTCCGCACGTCGCGGCTCTTCTTCCAGCGCGCACCGTCGGCGAACTACAGCTGCTGGCGGTGGCCAGACCATGGGGCCTGGCCACCTACGAACTGGGCGCCAGCGGGAGATGCACGAGGTGGGTGCAGCCGTGGCCCGCAGCGGACCGGCCCTGGTTGCCGCCGTGTCGCCGGCCGGTCAGCGCGAGGCGGTGGGCACCCGGCCGGACCAGATGTCGATCACCACCTGGTGGTGATGCGGGCGCACCGCCAACGTGCCGGAGGAGTAGTTCTTGTCGACCTGCGCCGCCTCGGCCGCGTTCGGCTTGGCGTTCTTGCAGGACGTGCCGGGGCCGTGGCCGGACATGAGCTCCGAGCACGGGCCGCTGTAGTGGTCGGGCAGCCCGAGGATGTGCCCGGTTTCGTGCGCTGTGATCCGGGTCACGTCGTAGCCCTGGTCCACCGCTTGCTGGCCCAGCTGCACGTCACCGTTGCCACCGGGGAAGATCGGCCCCAATGTGGTCTGCGGCCAGCCGCTGGTCGCCTCGTAGACGTAGTCGGCCGAGCCGGGGGTGCTCGTCGGCACCAGGCGCACGTTGTGCACCGCGTCGTTCCAGTTCTTCACGGCCTGCTTGATCGAGTCCGCCCACTTACCGGCATGGCTGGCGTCGTAGGTCAGGGTGACCACAGCCGCGGTCGCATGCGGCGCGGGGTACGCCGAAGCGACGCCGACCGGAGTGCTCAGCATGGTCGGGACAATTGCCGCCAGGGCGACTATTCGCTTGATCATGAGACTGGTGCGCCTCCTTGGGTCTCAACTTTTGCCCGCAGTAAACGAGTTCGTCGCGAACACGACAACCTCTCTGCCGGTAATCGGCGCTCAGCGGCTGCCAAGTTGGCTCAAAGCGCACCGGAATTGACAGCGGATCGGACGGGGGAAGGTGTAAGGCGGCGTTCGCAGGTCGTGGGTTTGAGCGGATGGCCGACCGACGGGCAAGGATCTCGTCTACCCACTACCCACGACCTTGCCCGGTACGGGGTGCTGAACTGCGTGATTGGATAGCGGAGATGCAGGCGCGGCCTGACCGCGCGGCGGTCGTTGTTCAGGCGTTCAACCGCAGGGCCGGGGCAGCACGAGGAAATCCTCAGGGAGTGGTCAAGGGTCGATACTCGGCTTCAGAAGGTGGCCGAACCCGTATCAGCACCGTGCCGGCCCAGCGCGCCGCGTTCTCGTGTTCCGGGCTTCCTTCATCCGATGACCGATGCCTGCCGTTCCGCGTCCGGTGTCCGTCCCGCTTCGAGTTCGAGCAGGGCGGCGGTGTTGGGGGCAGGCCGACGGGACCGGTGCAGGGCTGTTGCCGCGGACAACACGACCGGGGCTGCGGCAAGTGCGAAGCACACAGGTAGGGGGAGGCGGCCCACCGCTAGACCGGTGGCGGCTGTTGCTCCCGCCGAACCGGCGTTGAAAGCGGTGTTGACCCATGCGCCCGCTGTGGTGCGGGTGGCCGGACTGGCGCACTCATCGGCGATCAGGTAGGCGGTGGTGATAGCGGGGGCTACGAACAGTCCGCCGAGCGCTGCCCACGCGATGAGCACGTAGGGATGGGGGGAAAGCCCCGTCGCGGCCAGGGTCAGCCCCAGGGCCGCCGCAACGACCGCTAGCCGCAGCCTGCTTGAGGCACGCCATGAGACGGCGCCATAGACCAGGCCGCCGATTGCACTGCCCCCGGACAGCGCTGCCAGGACCCAGGCAACCGCCTCAGGTTCTTGCTGTTCGTCAGCGAAGGCGATCACAAGCAGATCGAACGCTCCCAGGCACATGCCCACCGCGGCTGAGACGGCGATCGCCTGACGCAGGCCGGGGCCGCCTTGCAGCAGTCGCCGGCGCAACGGGGCGGATTCCACGCCGTCGACGAGTCCCTCGGACGGCGCCGGCCCGGCGGGAGCCTTCTGACGACCAACCCATCCGCGGACCGCAGGAGACGAGATCAGGGCGAGTGAGCCGGTCAAGACGAGTGCGGCGCTCACTGCAAGTCCGGCCCATGGCGCCGCGACTCGCGCCAGCATTCCCACCAGCAGCGGTCCTGTGACGAAGAGGAGTTCCTCGGCGACCGTGTCCAGACTGTACGCACGCTGCAGCAGCCGCCGTTCGGGAACCAAGCCGCTCCACAACGTCCGCATCACCGGGCCGAGCGGCGGCGTACACGCGCCGGCGGGAACCGCCAAGACCCCCAGCAGAATTCCTGATGTACCTGGCCACGAGGTCGCGAAGGCCAGCCCGGTCAGCAACAGTGCGTAGGCAGCGGCCATGGGGAGCAGAACTCGGCGCGGCCCATAGCGGTCGACCAGACCAGCACGGGTCGGCGAGAGAAAGACACTGGTCAGCCCGAACAGAGCCATGACGGTGCCGGCTACGGCATAGGAGTTGGTGGCCTCTTTGATCGCCAGCAACAGCGACAAGGAGACCATTCCGTAGGAAAGCCGACCCAGCAATGCCGCACCGAACGTGCGGCAGGCGTAACGGGTGCGCAGCACAGCCGCATACGAAGGTGCGAGAGAAGACGCAGACATGATCCTGTTCCTCGGTGACAGCGCCGAGTTGATGGCGCTCGAACGTGCATGGGCAGCGAGGGCCGCGCCCGGTGGGCGCAGTCAGCACTGGCTCCTATGCACGAAAGAGGAACATGCGGGCACCGTAGCAGAACATGGTGCTGGCCGGGCCATGTTCGGGATGCTGTCCGTGCTCACTGAACTCCAGCGTGAACTGATGTGGCGCATACCCACGACGGGCTCGCCTCCGCGCGGGCCGGGGGCGGGTCGGCGGGCGCCGACCGAAGCTCACCGCGGTCCTATGCCCGTGCCCCGTCAGCCCAAGAGGACCGCAGCTACGCGGCGTTGAAAACTGCCGATGGGTTGGGCCGGGGTATGGCTGCGCTCACTGTTGGCGGGCGGGCGTGGTCACCCCGTGATCCGCAGTCCGCGTGGGGGCCGCGGCGCTGGTTGTGGTAGCCGGAGTGGGGAGCGACCCGGTGTGATGCTCCCGAGGAGGGTGGCGTGACGGGCGCCCGTGCTTGAGGGGAGGGTGCCGGGCAGTCCGTGGAACGTGAGGAACCCCAGGATGGTGAAGGCCAGGGCTTCCTTGGCCTCGGAGGGCAGGCCGAGGTCGTCGCTGGGGCGCAGCGGTACGTCGGGGAGTTCGTCGGCGATCATCTGCATGAGTGTGGGATTGCGTGTTCCGCCGCCGGAGACGACGAGCTCGGTGACGTGGTGGGCGCGGCAGGCGTCGGCGACGGTGACGGCGGTCAGGCGTGTCAGGGTGGCCAAGACGTCGTCGGCGTCGAGTCCCGGTGTGCTTTCCAGCGCTCGGTGCAGGTAGGGGAGGTGGAAGTGTTCCTTGCCGGTGGTCTTGGGGGCGGGCCTGCGGTAGTACGGGTCGGACAGGAGCAGGCGGAGCAGGTCGGCGTGGGGTCGCCCGGCGGCGGCTCTGCGTCCGTCCTTGTCGTAGTGTTCCGCGCCGCCGGTGAAGTGTCGGACGGCGGTGTCCAGGAGGGCGTTGGCGGGGCCGATGTCGAAGGCCAGTGGTTCGGTGTCGGGGGCGACGACGGTGAGGTTGGCGATGCCCCCGAGGTTGAGTGCGGCCGGTGTGCCGGGAAGCGCGCCCAGCAGCAGGGTGTCGGTCATGCTGACCAGCGGGGCGCCCTGTCCGCCGGCGGCGACGTCTTTGCTGCGCAGGTCGGAGATGACGGGGAGTCCGGTTCGTTGGGCGATCCAGGCGGGCTGGCCGAGTTGGAGTGTGCCGTGGACGGTGCCGTTTTCGACCCAGTGGTAGAGGGTCTGGCCGTGTGAGACCACAAGGTCGGCGGCATCGGCGCACAGCTCGTTCAGGGCGCGTTCGGCTGCGGCGGCGAAGGTGTGTCCGATGCCGGTGTCCAGGGCGCAGATGGCCTGCGCGGTCGTGGTGGCCGGGGGCAGGGCGGTGGCGATGAGGTTGCGCAGATCGTCCGGGTAGGGGACGGAGAGGTGTCCGAGCGGCCGCAGGTGCAGGGTGTCGCCGTCGAGGGTGAGGTCTGCGGCGGCGGCTTCGATGGCGTCGTAGGAGGTGCCGGACATCAGGCCGATCACGCGCAGGAAGCCCTCCGGCACATCCGCTGCGCGGCCGGGGCGGGATGGAGGCATGGTTCCGTCCTGAATCTGCCGGCACTGGAGCAGGGCTGCACACTCTAATGTTTGCTTCGTGCTCTCTGGAGGACTGACGTGCCGGCTGAGGACTGACGTGCCGGCCTATGAGGCAACGCCCCGCATGTCTCTTGTGGGCGTGCCCGCCGTGGTCGACGGGCGCAAGGGTTGGCAGTCGCCTGGTTGTGGGCGGCGGCTCCGAACAGGCCCTGAGTACCGGACAGACCCTGGGCAGGGCCCGGTGTACCGCCTCGGCGCGGCCCGACGGGGTCGGTTAGCGTAGCCCGCATGATCAGTATGGAGTGGGACGGCCTCACCGACCGCGAGCGCTTCAACGACTGGTACCGGCAGGCGCGGGACCGGTTCTCGGACATGGCCCGGGACGCCGACTGGACCAGCCTGTTCGAGGAGTTGGGGAAACATCCGAGGTGGGTCAACCTCCCCCGGCCCGGGAACCACAGCGGCTTCGCCCCGCTGCATCAGGCGGCCTGGCACGGCGCCGACTTCGCTGTCGTCTCCCGGCTGATCGCGTACGGCGCCTGGCGCACACAGCGCACCCGGGACGGGCGTCGCGCTGTGGATATCGCGCGGGAGCAGGGGCACACACATCTGCTGGAGCTTCTGGAGCCGGTCGTGGTGCGGCGGCTCCCCTCCCCCGCGGAGATGCTGGAGCACCACTTCCATGCGCTGCTGCGGGAACGGACCGGCCGCTGCTTCGAGGAGATCGAGCACCTGCTGCCGCCGCTGGCTCCCTTGACGGAGGGACCGGCCGTGGAGATCTTCTTCGGGGTGGTCGGCATGATGGGCGGCTTCACCTACCACCTCGAGGAGGACTACGTCGATGTGCACGGCCACTCGCGGATGGACGCCGACGACGGGGATTACTACCGGGTGACCCCTGACGGCTGGTCCAGGGTCGCACGCTCGCCCATGTCGCCGACTCCCCCGCCCGCCCGGCAGCGCCCCGCGTCCTGACCCCGGAGGAGTTCGGACGTCGGGCCACCGTGCCCCGACCAGGAATGCATCGCACGCAGGCTGATGCGAGGGGTGGGCGCATCGCCAGGCGCAGCCGGATCGGGTGTCCTGTGCCATCGGACGTCGAGGGCGCGCCATCGACGCATGAGTGACATGGATCACTAAAGATCTGCGTGCCGGACGCAACTGCGACCCATACCGTCACTGTCTGACAGAGAGCTGGGCCCGTCCGGGCCGGGCGGCGAGAAAGCGGGGCAGGTCGTGGTACGGCGCAGGGGCGGCATAGGGATCGCACTCGTCACGGTCGCGACGCTGATGGGCGCGAGCGCCTGCGGCGGGGGCGGCAGTGACAAGGCGAGCGGGGACGACGGAAAGGCGCCGGCAAAGCCGAGTGCGAGTGCCTCGCCGTCGCCGACGAAGCCCGCGGGCCCGCCGATGCTGCTGGAGACGCTCACCCCGCAGCCGGGAGCCACGGTCGGCGTGGCCATGCCGATCTCGGTGGTCTTCACGAACCCGGTGGCGGCGAAGGCGCGGGCCACGGTCGAGAAGCACTTGAAGGTGAGCGCCTCGCAGCCGGTGGCCGGCGCCTGGCACTGGTTCGGCGACAGGCGCGCCGACTGGCGGCCGAAGACGTACTGGCCCTCCGGCACGAAGGTGAAGATCGACGCTGATCTGAAGGGCGTCGGCAACGGCAACGGCCGCTACGGCGTGCACGGCTACACGCACACCTTCACGATCGGCGACGACGTGCGCGCGGATGTGTCGGTGACCGGTCACACCATGAAGGTGACGCGGAACGGCAAGGCGGTACGCACCCTGTCGATCAATGCGGGCAGCGCGCAGTATCCGACGTGGAACGGCACGATGGCCGTCATCGACAAGCAGAAGAAGGTCCATATGACCTCCTGCAGCGTCGGCATCAGCTGCGACAAGGGCAGCCCCAACTACTACGACCTGACGCTCCCCTGGGACATCCATCTGACCCAGTCCGGCACGTATGTGCACTACTCGACCGGCGACCCCAACCCGGGCAGCGGCAGCGCCCGCGGCTCGCACGGCTGCGTCCATCTGTCCATGTCGGACGCCAAGTGGTTCTACGGTCAGGTCAAGCAGGGCGACCCGATCACCGTCACCGGCTCGCCCCGAGCCAAGGCCTCTGCCGACAACGGCTACGCCGACTTCAACCTGGGGTGGGACCAGTGGCTCGCAGGCAGCGCGTCCGGGGAGCAGACGACCGCGAAGCTGTGAGGCGCCGAGGCGGCGACAAGCCGCGAACGCGTCATACCTTGACATACCTTGACGGAGGACTGACCGTCTGAACCCCGTTCAGGTATCGACCAACGGGAGTTCCCAGCGCGGTCCGCCGAATGCCTCCAGCGCGGCCGACAGCTCGGGCGTCAGCGGGAACATGCGGTCCAGCGGGATCACTACCACCCAGCCATAGCGCCCCACCCGGCTGCTTCGGGACAGCGCCACGCCGTGGTGGACCAGCACCTGCACGGCGGCGTGCGAGGTCGAGCGGCCGAGCCGGGTCTCGATGGGGCGCACGGCGATCCGGGCAACCTGCTGCGGGGGGAGCCGGATCCGGCGGCCGTCGACGGTCGCGTCGATCCACACCAGATCAAAGGCAACGAGGCTGAGCATCCGTCGCCAGCGCACCTTCTCTCGCTGCTCGAGGGCTCGGGCTCACCGGCGCCCATCGGTGGCCCGGCCGGTTCTCGCCGCTACCTCCGGACCCCGCGCACCGTTGCATCTGTCGCCAGGTGCCGCGCCTGCGCCACTCGGGCCCGTGCGGCATCCATAGATGCACCATCCGTAGGTGCACCATCCGTAGAGAGGACAACCACGCTCCGATGCACACCGACCACTCCGCCCAGCGCACACCCCACCGCACCGTCCAGCGCACCGTCCAGCGCACCGCCCGACGCACCGTCACCCGGGCCGCCACCGCCGCCGCCCTGGCCGGTGCGCTCGCCCTGGGCGCCGTCCACACCGCCACCGCCGCGGCCCCGTCCGCCGCACAGACCCGGACCACCGACCCGGGCGGCGGCTGGCAGCAGGACGGGCTCTCCCTCAACGCCGCCGAAAACAAGGCCGTCGACGCCTTCGCCGCCCGCGCCCAGCGCGCCGCACGCACCATCAGCCCCCAGGTCCGCGCCGCCGCCCTGCTCAGCCATGCCGCACTGATCGGCTTCGACCACCGGCTGAAGTCCCCGGACTCGCTCAAGCGCAAGGTCGCCACCAAGCTTCAGGAGCACCCGGGCCAGAGCGTCGGGCAGGCGCTCGGCTCGATCAACGACGCGGTCCGCTTCACGCTCCAATGGCCCGACAGCAAGTACAGCAGCGGCGTCACCACCGCGGCCCGGCTGCTGTCCGACTGGGGCAACGACTCCGCCCGCTGGTCCAACACCTGGCACCGCCCCACCGGCTACAAGGCGATCAACTCCGCCTGGCGCGCACCACACTCCCACCAGCTCTTCGAGGTCCAGTTCCACACCCCCGAGAGCAAGTGCGCGCAGCAGGAAACCCACAAGCTCTACGAGGAGCAGCGGCTGCCCGGCACGCCGCCGGAGCGGGTGCGCGAACTCCAGGAGCAGCAGAACGCACTCTTCGCGGCGGTGCCGGTGCCACCCGGCGCCAGGCAGCTGACCGCGCCGACCCACCGGCTGCCGGCACCCGACCCGGCCCGCCGGCTCCCGGCAGCGCTCACTGCCTGAGGAAGGCCAACCGGTCGGCGTTCAGCTGCGCATGACGGCCGGCGCGGATGCCGTGCCCTGCCGTCGGGTACTCCTTGTACGTCGTGTCAGGGATCAGCTCGGCGGTGTGCCGCCTGGTGACGTCCACCGGCGCCGAGAAGTCGGCGGCGCCGTGAACGATCAGGGTCGGTAGGCCGATCTCGTGCACCCCGCCCGGTGATCGGTGTCCACGGACGCCATCGTGCGAGCTCACCAGCATGCGGCCGCCACCGGCCGAAAAGGGGGATCCGTCGGCCGGACGAACCGGAATTGCCTGCTGCACCAGGGCTCCCGGGACGGCCGGTCGACGGCGCAGACGGCCCAGTCGTTGGCTGACGCTTTGTGCGCGGCCGGGAAACCCATGCGGCCTCTGTCGGCAGGTGGTGCGAGACTCGGCGCATGAAGCCCAATGATCCTCAAGACGACCTGCACCGTTACCTCAAGGCGGCCCGCGAAGCCGTCGTCTGGAAGCTGGACGGACTGTCCGAATACGACGTCCGTCGCCCCCTGACACCGACTGGCACCAACCTGCTCGGGCTCGTCAAGCACCTCGCCAGCGTCGAGTTCGCGTACTTCGGCCCGACTTTCGGCCGCCCACACAAGGAATCCCTCCCCTGGCACGAGGAGGGCGCCGAGCCCAACTCGGATATGTGGGCACCCGCCGACGAGTCACGCGAAGATATTCTCGGCCTCTACCGCCGCGCCTGGGCGCACGCGGATGCGACGATCGAGGCGCTACCACTCGATGCGATGGGCCACGTTCCATGGTGGGGCGATAACGGTGATGTGACGCTTCAGCGGATCATGCTGCATATGACGGCCGAGACGAACCGGCACGCCGGCCACGCCGACATCGTCCGCGAGCTGATCGACGGAAAGGTCGGCATGCGAGAGGCCAACAGCAACATGGCCGGCGGCAACGAAGCCTGGTACCAGGAGTACTGGAACAGGCTGGAGGCGTCTGCCAAGCAGGCCCAGGCCGAGCTGAGTTGAGCTGAGTTGAGTTGAGTTCGTTCGGGGAGGGGGACTTGCCTTGGCAGCTCGCGGTGGCGCCTACCTCCCCACCCGTCGCAGGCGGCGGCTCGCTGCCAGAAATCGGCGATGACAGCGTCGCAGTCGCGGTCGATGCCCGCGGCGAGGATGTGGAGGCTGGGCAGGTCGTCCTGGCTGACAGCGTCGAGCCATTGCGCTGGAGTCGCTCACCGCGCTGGGGCGGTTGGGTGAGCCCGAGGGCGTCGCGGACGGCGTCGCGTTCCTGGCCGGCCCACAGGGCCGTTGGGTGACCGGTCAGACCGTCGACGTCTGGGGTGGGACCTTCCTCGGCACGATCGCCCCGTGATCCTTCGCGCCGATGAATAATCGCCGGTATGCGGTTCGGAATCCTCGGCGAGACCCGAGCATGGCACGGTGACGGCGGCGAGGTCCCGTTGGGCGGACCGGCGCGGCGGGCGCTGCTGGCCCTGCTGCTGGTGCGCCCCGGAGAGGTCGTCTCGTCGGACCGGCTGGCTGACGAGATCGACCCGGCCGGGGCGTTGTCGGCGCATTCGTTGCAGTCCCAGGTGTCCAGGCTCCGTAGCGCACTGGGGTCCGGGGCCGCGATCGAACGCGCCGGAGCGGGGTACCGGATCGTGGTCGATCCGGATGATGTGGACACGTGCCGGTTCGAGCGTATGGCCGGGGAGGGCCGCGCGGCGCTCACGGACGGCGACGCCGGGCGGGCGGTCGTGCTGCTGCGCGAGGCGCTGGAGTTGTGGCGGGGGCCGGCGCTGGCCGACCTGCCCGAGAGCGAGTCGGCCCGGGCCGCCGCGGTGCGGCTGGAAGAGCGTCGGCTGGGGGCGCTGGAGGACCGCCTCGAAGCGGGGTTGCGGCTCGGCGAGCACCGGACGGTCGTACCCGAGTTGCGTGAACTGGTCGGCTGCCATCCGCTGCGGGAAGGGCTGGCGGGGCTGCTGATGCGGGCGCTGTTCGCCGAGGGCGGGCAGGCGGAGGCGCTGGTGGTGTTCGAGGAGACTCGGCGGCGCCTGGCCGACGAGCTGGGCGCCGATCCTTCGGCCGAACTGACGGCGTTGCACCGGGAGTTGCTGAGCGTCGATCCGGCGCCGTCGCCCGCCGCGCCGCCCGCCCAGCTGACGAGTTTCGTGGGTCGGGCCGATGAGGTGACCGAGGTCGCCGAGACGTTGCGGGTGGCCCGGCTGGTCACTCTCATCGGGCCCGGCGGCGTCGGAAAGACCCGGCTGTCGGTCGAGGTCGCGGGCGTCGGGGGCGCCGTGGACCAGGTGTGCTTCGTGGAGTTGGCCCCGCTGCGCGACGGTGCGGGCCTGCCGCATGCCCTGCTGGGCGCGCTCGGCCTGCGCGAGAACGGGCTTCAGATGGACGGCGGTGCGACGACGCCGGTCGATCGTCTGATAGCGGCGCTGTCCGACCAGGTGTTGCTGCTCGTCCTGGACAACTGCGAGCACCTTGTCGACGAGGTCGCCAGGCTGGCGGCGCGGCTGCTGGCGACGTGCCCGCGGCTGCGTGTGCTGGCGACGAGCCGGGAGCCGCTCGGCATCATCGGTGAGCATCTCTTCCCGGTGCGGCCGCTCGACGAGGAGGCGGCCGTACGGCTGTTCATCGAGCGGGCCGGTGCCGTGCGGCGCGGCTTCAGCGCCGACCCCGGGGTCGTGCGGCGGATCTGCGCGGCGCTCGACGACCTGCCGCTGGCCATCGAGCTGGCGGCGGCGCGGTCGCGCACCCTGGGCATCGACGACCTGGCGGGGCGGCTGGACGACCTGCTGGCCGTCGGTGCCCGCGTCAACCGCACGGCGGAGGAGCGGCACCGCACGCTGCGCTCGGTGGTCGCGTGGAGCTGGGACCTGCTCTCCGAGCCCGAACAGCGGGCCGCGCGGCGGTTCACGGTCTTCGCCGGGGGCGCGACGGCCCAGTCGGCGCTTGGGGTGTGCGGTACCGACGGTGAGACGCTGGAGGCGCTGGTCGACAAGTCGCTGCTGGAGGTCGCGGGCGGCCGCTACCGGATGCTGGAGACGATCCGCGCGTACGGTGCCGAACGGCTCGACGCGGCGGGCGAACGCGAGTCCGTGCGGCGTGCCCACGCCCGGCGCCTGCTGGAGCTGGTGCGGACGGCAGACCCGCATCTGCGTCGGGCCGAGCAGTTGGAGTGGCTGCCCGTGGTCGCGGCCGAGCACGGTGACCTTCTGGCGGCGCTGCGCTGGGCGGTCGAGGGGCCGGCAGTGGAGACGGCCTTCGCCTTCGAGTTGCTGGCCGCGGCGTTCGGCTACCTGTGGATCCGGGGCGCGTCCGCGTCGGTCGCGCCGTTGGCGATCGCCCTGCTCGCGTCGGTGGGCGAGGCGGTCCCCGACGGGCTCGGCGAGGAGTACGCGACGTGCGTGCTGCTGGCCGGCGCGGCGACGGCGACGGGCGACGCCGGGGAGCGGGTGTGGCAGCGGCACCGTGCGACGGCCGGGAAGGCGCTGGCGGCCGCGTGGCCCGGCGACCGGTCGGGCCGCTACCCGGTCGTCCTGCTGCTGTGGATGATGCGGAACGCGGGCGGACCGGACCCGCAGGGCGCCTTCGCGCTCGTTTCGGGCCAGCGCGACTGCCCCGAGCCGTGGGCGCGGGCCGCCGCCCACTATGTGTCGGGGTTCGGGCATCTGGGCCGGCGGGATCCCGCGGCGGCCGAGGACGCCTTCGGCCGGGCCCTGGAGGGATTTCGTGCGCTCGGTGACCGCTGGGGCAGCGCGCTCGCCCTGGACACGCTGGCCGGTGTGGCCGGCGCGCGCGGTGACCGAACGCGAGCCCTCGCGCTGACCGACGAGGCCCTGGTGCTCACCGAACGGCTCGGCGCCCTGGAGGACAGCGCCGACCTGCTGGTCAACCGGGGCGATCACCTAGCCGGGGACGACGCGGCGGGGGCCCGTACCGCCTATGCGAACGCCGCCGCGCTGGCCCGCAGCGCCGGCAGCTCCACCTACCTGGCGGCCGCGCTGCGCGGGCTCGGTGACATCGCCCTGGAGGAGGGCGATCTGGCAGCGGCGGAGCGGCTTTACAGCGAGGCGCTGGACCGGATCGATCCGCACTGGATCAAGAGTCTGGGGCCCCGGGTGCGCACGCTCATCGGCCTCGGCCGCATCGCCGCGGCGCGGAGCCACCACGCAGAGGCGCGCAGGCGCTACCGGCAGGCCGCCGAGGTCGCCGACACGGCCGGGGCGCACGCCGCGGAGGTGCTGCGGATGGTGGGGTTGTCCGACAAGGCCGTGGAGACCGTCCTGGGGGCCGTGGCCGCGGACCGGTGAGCGCGGTCATTCCTCCTCGGTCAGCGCGGTCTTCCCTTCGCGGTGAGCGCGCGGTGAGCCCGCGGTGAGCGCTCCCGTAGAAGGTCTGCGGCATGACGAACCTCAAGGTACTGATCTCCGGCGCCTCCGTCGCCGGCCCCGCGCTCGCCTACTGGCTCCATCGGCACGGCTTCCAGGCCACCGTCGTGGAGCGCGCCCCCGCGCTGCGCGACGGCGGCTACGCCGTCGACTTCCGCGGCGAGGCCCATCTGACGGTCCTGCGCCGCATGGGCATCCTGGCCGACCTCGAGCGCGTCCGGACGGGCATGGGCTCGATGTCGTACGTCAACAGCGCGGGCAAGCCGCAGGCCAAGCTGCCCGCCGACATGTTCGCCGGGGACATCGAGATCCTGCGGGGCGACCTGGCCCGGATCCTGTACGACGCCACCAGGCAGCACACCGAGTACGTCTTCGGCGACTCCATCACCTCGCTCACCGAGGACGCCCATGGTGTGACGGTGTCCTTCGAGCACGGCGCGCCGCGCCGGTTCGACCTGGTGATCGGCGCGGACGGGCTGCACTCCACGACCCGCCGCCTGGCGTTCGGTCCGGAGGAACGGTTCGTCAAGCACCTGGGCGTGCACTGCGCGATCTTCACCACCGCCAACCACCTCGGCCTCGACCACACCGGGCACGCCTACCGCACCGCGGGCAGGCTCGTCGCGCTCCACAGCGCCCGCCACAACGCCGAGGCCAGGGCCGTCTTCTACTTCGCCGCGCCGCCGCTGGATGCGGACCGCCGTGACGTGGCGCGGCAACAGGCCATCCTCACCGAGACCTTCGCCGGCAACGGCTGGGAGAGCGACCGGCTGCTCCAAGACATGCGCTACGCACCCGACTTCTACTTCGACTCGGTCGGCCAGGTCCACATGGACACCTGGTCCCGCGGCCGGGTCGCCCTGATCGGCGACGCCGCGTACTGCCCGTCCTCCCTGTCGGGCATGGGGTCGGGTCTCGCCCTGGTCGGCGCGTACGTCCTGGCGGGCGAGCTGGCCGCCGCGCACGGCGACCACCGCATCGCGTTCGAGCGGTACGAGGAGGAGATGCGCGAGTATGCGGTGGGCTGCCAGAAGATGGGTGACGGCGTCGCCAAGCTGATGGTCCCCGGAAGCCGCGCCCTGGCCACGCTCCTCAACCGCTATTACAAGGTCATGCTGTACCTGCCGGGCAAGAACATGGCCTCCAAGATCGCCCGCAAGGCCGCGGAGAACATCACGCTCCCCGACTACCGCGAACTTGACCGACGGTAAGCGCGCGGCGCGGAGGACGAAGGATCCAGCGGTGGGCGGCTCGTGGCCGCTCAGGCCGGCCCCTCAGTCTCAGGTTCGTGGCCGCTCGGGCCGGCCCGTCAGTCTCAGGTTCGTGGCCGATCGGGCACCGCGCGGCCATCGGTCGTGAGATTGGCCGCGGAATCCGAGATCCCCCCTCAGACGGCCCACGCGTGCTGGGGGTCGTCCAGCCACACCCGTTGGCCCTCCGGCGTCACCGTCAATCCGAAGCGGTCAATACCCGGTTGGCCCAGACCGGTCCACCATTGGTAGGCGGCTTCCACTTCGTTCCACAGGCGGCGCGGTCCGGACTGCCAGACGCGGGCCCGGGTGCCGTCACGGAACAGTACGCAGGCCCAGGACCGGTCGGTGAGGCTGTAGAACCACACCGGCCGGGAAGTGCCTTTCCTGTCGGCCGCCGCCTGAACGCACCCTGGAACCCGGAGTCCGAGGATGAAGGGCAGCGGCCCGAACCGCCCGCTGCCGAATTCGTCCTCGGTGAGAGCTGCCGTGGAAACGTCGGCGCCGTTCACGCCTTCAGCAGGGACGTAGTCGCTTGGGTCGATCCGCTGCCTCTGGCTGCGGCTCTGCATGAATTCCACGCCTCGCAGAAAGTGACCGGAAGCTGTGCTGCCGTCGCTCCTGAGACAGGCGACGGCGTTGGCGTGACTGTAGATGGTGCCCCAAGGGGCGACCAGGAGGCCGCCTCTCCGGGTTTGTTCGATCAGGGCCCCAGGAAAGTCGCGCAGAGCGAAGGTGACGAGGATCCGGTGGTACGGCGCTCTCGCCCGGTATCCGTCGGAGCCGTCACCGACGACTGTGTGCGGGTGCAGGCCCGCCGCGCGGAGCCTGCTTGCGGCGTGGGCGGAGACGGTGTGATCCACCTCCACTGTGGTGACAAGGCCGCGACCGGCTCGGTGAAGCAGCGCACCCGCCGTCTCGCCGGTGCCGGTGCCGACGTCCAGGACGGACATGCCGTGGTCGAGGTCGAGGTCTCCGAGGAGCTGGTAGACGACGGACGGTGCCGAGGAGGAACTGGTGGCCACGCGCCCCGGTTGGTCTCCTGTGTGCGCGCCGTCATCCCATTGCGTGACGAGCGGGACGTCGGAGTCGGCTGCGGCGTACCAGGCTTCCGGGTCGGTCGGCCTGTCGACGTCGTAGCTCCGTTTGTCGATCATGTCCCAGGGCCACATGCGGTCCGGGAGGAACGCGGCCCGGTCGACGGCCTGGAATGTCTCCAGCCACTCAGGGTGCATCGAGCCCGACGCGAGGAGGGAGCGCCCCAGGCCGACGCGGCCGGGGCGAAGGCCGGCAGCGGCGACTGTCCTCACTTGCGGTGTGTGCCGTCGCCCGGCGGAGTCGTTCCGTCGGGGCTGGGCTCATCCGGGGTCCATGGCGAGCCAGGCAGTTCGTCGTTGTCCCCGTCGCCCCCACTGGTGGGCAGCACATACTCGACGAGCATCGGACCTCCCGCAACCTTGAGTTCGTCAGGTTCAGCCTCGTCCACGGGGGCGGAGGCATGCAAGAAGGCCGGTGCGTCGGCCGCTTGGTGACCGATACTGATGGGTCGATGTCTTCGGTGGGACATCGCCAGCCAACGAGGACCGGACGTGGCGCGAGGACGGCCAGCGGACAGCAGCCCACAAACGGTGCGAAGCAGACGGCCTGCTGGATCTCCACGTCGCCGTCGACCTCGACGTCCGCATGGCGCCAGAAGACACCGAGGAATTCCCGCTGTTGGCCGACCAGTCCTTGCCAACCGGCACGGCGCGCTCCAGCGAGTGCGGCCGCTACCGCATCACGGATGGCTGGTCAGCCCTGCTTGTCCATGCCCTTCCGCGTCAACTGGTGTGGGAATGGCGGGAGTCGGGCGCTCGCCGCGTAGCCGACTTCCCACGGCAGGGTGAGGCCACAGCATGTCACGTCACGTTCTTTCCCGGACATGCGGAGGCGGCGCGAGGGGCTGGCGCGAGCCGACCCCTGTTGCTGCTCCATCGAAAATCGAGACCCGGGCTCGATGCGATCGGCCGCACCCGAAGGTGCGAACTGCCGTACGACGCTCAGGCCGCCGGCCGCTCTCCCCCGGTCGTCACGAGCGGTGGGCCAGGAAGCGCTTGAGTACGTCGAGCCAAGCGGTGTTGTTGGTGCCGTGCGGGCCGCCTCCCCACAGGACGACGGCCTTGGTCGCCTTGCGGCAGGCTTGAAGCTCGTACGACCAGAGCTCGCGGGACATGTAGTGCTGCCCGGAATGCAGACCTTGGAACTGAGGCCACAGGTACGGGTACACGGGTTTGCCGGGGGCGAGCTGCTTGGCCTCGGCGAGAGCATGATCGAGCCTGTGCTGCCAACGGGCCTTGCTGTCCGTCGAGTTCGTGTAAAGACTGGGGAAGAGCACATCCTCACGCGCCGAGATGGCACGACCCAACGGGTAGTACCTGCGCTGGGTGTTGCCGAGCAGATCCCAAAAGCCGATCTGCTTGTGCGGGGCGACTTCACGCGTCCACTTCAGCAGGGTCGACAGTTTCCGGAAGCGGCGCTGGGCTACCTGCGGCGTGCCGGTGAGGTAGAGGGTCTCGTAGTCGAGCACGAGCGGCCCGGGGTTGGCCAAGTGCTGCCGCACGAGCTTCTGGTAGGCATCCTTGGGGGGCAGGACCAGTTCGGAGGTGGGACGGCCATCGGGGTGGTGGTGGCGCGTGGGCTGCCCCGAGAGGGCCGCCACCCGACCTTCGTAGATGATGTCGGCCTTGACCGCGCCGTACCGCGCCGGATCGAGGTGGGCGTAGAACGTCGTGTCGTAGACGGTGAATTGGTGCGGGGCAGCAGCATGCGTAGAAGGCGGGGATGCCTGCGAGGGAGCGGCCGATGCTACTTGTTGGCACGCGGTCAACATCAGCATGCCCATGACAGCTGCAAAAAGACGGCGCACGACCCGAGGCCACCTCTCTCCTTTGTGGGACGTTACAAGAAGATTGACGCTCTTCGTCCCGAGCATGCGGTCTCCGTCCGATAGCGGCTGGTTGTGGCGGTGCGCAGATCGTTCCGGCTGACTCCGGCCTCGAACCGGTGGGCCGGCGCGGGCGACGCTAGGGCGAGATCTTGTGGATTTGGTGTGGACGGCGCGCGAGGTGAGAGGACGGGCCGCGACGCCGTCACGGAACAGCTTGATGCCCGCCACTCCGCCCTCGGCGCGGCGCGAACTCCACGGCTTTCGTCGGCGCCGGCACCGCGCCCCCGCACCGCCGACCAGCGCTGCCCCGACGGCCGGCCGCCCCGCACCCTCACCGCACGCTCCCAGGAATACCCCCCGGGGTACCCCTGTTAGAGTGAAGGACAGATACCCCCCGGGGTACACCGTTTCTTGTGAAGGAGCCGCAGACGTGTTCTTCGTCGACACTCTGGAGTCCGCGGGCCTGGGCAATCGCAGCTATCTGGCCGGTGGCGCCCGTAGCGCGGTCGTCGTCGACCCGCCGCGGGACATCGACCGGGTGATCGCCGCCGCGGCGCGGCGCGGGGTGCGGATCGCCTACGTGGCCGAGACCCACCTGCACAACGACTACGTCAGCGGCGGTCTGGAGCTGGCCCGTCTCACCGGCGCGGCCTACCTGGTGCCGACCGCGGCCCGTGTGTCCTTCGCCCGTACCTCCGTCGCCGACGGTGACACCGTCGGCGTGGAGAAGGGCCTGGTGCTGCGGGCGATCGCCACCCCGGGTCACACCCCGCACCACACCTCCTACGTCCTGGAGGCGTGCGGGCGGGGGGTGGCGGCGTTCACCGGTGGGTCGCTGCTGATCGGTTCGGTGGGCCGCCCGGACCTGGTGGAGCCACGGCTGACCGAGCAGCTGGCCCGCGCCCAGCATGCCTCCGCCCATCGCCTGGTGGCCGAGCTGGACGACGCCGTACCGGTGCTGCCCACGCACGGGTTCGGCAGCTTCTGCTCCTCGTCCCAGGCCGAGGGGGATGCGACCACGATCGGCCGGGAACGCGCCACCAACGACGCGCTCACCCTGGACGTGGACACGTTCGTCGCGCGGATGACGGCCCAACTGGAGGACGTGCCCGCCTACTACGCGCACATGGGCCCGGCCAACGCCGTCGGCCCCGCACCCATCGACCTGACCCCGCCGGAGCCGGCCGACGCCGAGCAGATCGCCCAGCGGCTGGCGGCGGGCGAGTGGGTGGTGGATCTGCGCAACCGGGTCGCCTTCGCCGAAGGGCATGTGGCCGGGTCGTTCAACTTCGAGGGGGAGGGCAAGCTCGCCACCTATCTGGCCTGGCTGATCCCCTGGGGCAAGCCCGTCACTCTGCTCGCCGACACCCCCCAGCAGATCAGCGACGCGCAGCGCGAGCTGGCGCGGGTCGGCATCGACCGCCCGGCCGCCGCCACCGGCGACCCGGTCGCCTGGGTCCGCGAGGGCGAGCGGCTCGCCTCCTTCCCCCGCGCCCGCTTCGCCGACCTCGCCGGGGTGCGCGAGCGCGGCGAGGAAGTGGTGGTGCTGGACGTGCGCCGCGATTCCGAGCGCGCGCACGGCTTCGTCGAGGGCTCGGTGCACATCCCGATCCACGAGTTGCACGGCCGGATCGGCGAGGTGCCGGGCGGCACCGTGTGGGTGCACTGTGCGGGCGGGATGCGCGCGGCGATCGCCGCCTCCCTGCTGGACGCCACCGGACGGGACGTGGTCGCCGTCGACGACGGCTTCGACGCCGCCACGGCTGCGGGCCTGGTCCTCACCCGCTCCTGATCCATCCGCTCATCCCAGCAAGGGCACGTCATGTTCCTTTTCCGACGCGGCACGGGCCGCCGCACCCCCGAGCAGGCCCGCACCGGCACCAGTGACGGCACCGCGGTGCCGTGCGATGTCCGCGAGGTGCCGCAGCGGCAGGCCGGGCCGCCGGTCGTCGACGAGCGCGGGCAAAGCGGGCGGATAGCGTGAGCGCCCTGATTCTGGCCCTGGTCGCGGGAGCCGTGGTCGGCCTGGCGCTCGGTGCGCTCGGCGGCGGTGGCAGCGTTCTGGCCGTTCCGGCGCTGATCTACCTGCTCGGTTTCACCCCCGCCGCGGCCACCACCTCCAGCCTGATCATCGTCACCGCCACCTCCCTGACCGCCTTGTACGCACACGCTCGCGCCGGGCACGTCCGGTGGAAGGCCGGAGCGGCGTTCGCCGCCGCCGGACTCGTGCCGGCGGCCCTCGCCGGGGCCGCCTCCGCCCGCCTGCCCCAGGCCGTCCTCACCCTCGCCTTCGCGGTGATCGCCGCCCTGGCCGCGGTCAGGATGCTGCGTCCGGCCGGCCCGGTCAGTGCCGGAAGCAGCACGGTACGGCCGGGCAAGGCGGCCGGAGCCGGCGCGGGACTGGGTGCGCTGACCGGACTGCTGGGCGTGGGCGGCGGCTTCCTCGCCGTGCCGGCCCTGGTGACCGTGCTGGCCTTCGAGATGCCGGCCGCCGTCGGCACCAGCCTGCTGGTCATCACGACCAACTCGCTGGCCTCGCTCGCCACCCGCTCCGGTGCCGCCGCCTCCCTGGACTGGGCGGTGATCGGGCCCTTCGTCGCCGCCGCGGTCCTGGGAGCCTGGGACGGCAAACGCCTGGCCTCGAAGGTCTCCGGATCCCGCCTGCAGCGCATCTTTGCGATGGTCCTGCTGGCCGTGGCCGCCTTCATGCTCATCGACGCCCTGACGTGATGCCCAGCTCAGGCCAGCGACAGAAACAGCTTCTCCAGACGGGCACGCATCTGCTCGCGGTCACCGGGCGCCTGCCCGCCGTCGGCCATGCAGTGCTGAAGCCCCGTCGCGATGATCGCGAACCCGGCCCGGTCCAGTGCCCGGGAGACCGCCGCGAGCTGCGTGATCACATCCTCGCAGTCCCGACCCTCCTCGATCATCCTGATGATCCCCGCGATCTGCCCCTGCGCCCGGCGCAGCCGGTTGAGCACGCTCTTGAGCTCATCCGCCGCCATCTCCAGCTCCACGCTTCCTCCTCCACAGATACCCCGCAGGGTATTCTAGTCCGTTCGGGACGCCCGGACGGAGAAACGAAAGGGAACCCCACGCACATGAACACCCCCGCCTCCCTCCACCCCGTCCAGGCCGCCGAGGACCTGAGCGCCTACACCGTCATCGACGTGCGCACCCCCGGCGAATTCGCCGCCGGCCACCTGCCCGGCGCCCACAACGTCCCCCTCGACCACCTCGGTGCCGCCCTGCCCGCCCTCAAGGCGGCAGCCGCCCGCCGCACGCTGCTGATGGTGTGCGCCTCCGGCAACCGCTCCGCCGCAGCCTGCGCACAGCTCGCCGACGCCGACATCCCCGCCACCACCCTCACCGGCGGCACCACCGCCTGGATCCAGCAGGGCCACCGGGTCGACCGCGACACCACCGCCAAGGCCACCTGGCCCATGGAACGCCAGGTCCGCCTCGCAGCCGGCTCCCTCATCGTCGCCGGCCTCGCGCTCGGCACCCTCTACCCGCCCGCCCGCTGGCTGTCCGCCGCCATCGGAGGCGGCCTGGTCTTCTCCGCCGTCACCAACACCTGCGGCATGGCCGCGGTGCTGGCCAAACTCCCCTACAACCGGCCCCGCACCGCCGACCTCGATGCCACCCTGCAGGCCCTCGGACGGTGACCACGCACGGCCGTGGCCACCCCGCCCGCACAGGCGGGCATCCGCGAGCCAAGGCATCGATCCCGCGCCTCGTCAAAGGGCGATCCCAGTCCCATCATCTGAACCGGGGGTGACGGGCGGATCCGCCTCGGGAAATGAGCGGCGGGCTCCCCCTGGTACGCGGTACGGTGCGCCGATGTCAGCGATCAAGAAGTTCCAAGTCACCTTTGACTGCGCAGAACCGGAGCGCCTCGCTCGCTTCTGGTGCGAAGTGTTGGGGTACGTCATGCCGCCGCCACCGGAGGGGTTCACCACCTGGGACGATTTCAACCGCACCCTGCCTCCTGAGAAGCAGGGAGCATGGTCTGCCTGCAGTGATCCCTCAGGAGTGGGCCCGCGCCTGTACTTCCAGCGCGTCCCCGAAGGCAAGATAGTTAAGAATCGGGTGCATCTCGACGTCCGGGTCGGCACCGGGCTCGTGGGGGACGAGCGCCTCGCCACGCTCGAAGCCGAGTGCGCACGACTGGTGGCGCTCGGTGCGACCCACGTGCAAACGCTGTATGCCGACGGGGAAAACGAGTCGTGCATCCCGATGCTGGACATCGAGGGCAACGAGTTCTGTATCGACTGAGCGCTCTCCGAGCCCGGGAGCTGCAACCCTTTCCTTCCTGGACGCGTCCGAGTCAGCAGACCCAATTGGCCGCTGGGTGACTGAGATGGGGGAGCAGTGTCCGATATCGAGATGCGGTTGGCTCAGGAGCGCAGGTTCGTCGAGCGCAGGATCGAGGCGCTGCGGGAGGCGATCGAGCAGGGCCGGGCGAAGCCTGGCGATGCGGGCCGCCTGGCGACGGCCATGTACGAGCTCAAGTCAATGGTGCTGAGCCCGGTCACCGACGAGGAGTTGCTCGAGACCGTGCGCTGGGCGCACGCCGCCGACCCCAGCGACCCGAAGCCTCTGGAGGTCCTGGTCGGGGCGCTCTGCGTGGCACGGGTGAGGGCCGGGGACTCCCGGTGGGACGCTGAATTGGACGCAGCTACACGAGAGTTGGAGGTGCGGGCGCCCGACGCACCCGTTCTGGACCTGGTCCGCCGGGCACGGAGCGATCTTCAGTCACTGCTGGAAGACAATCGCCCGCGGCGCGGGGAGCGCGGTGCGTGAAAGACCCCGCCGAGCGTCTGGTCGACGAACTCCTCGCCGCCTCGTCGCTGCGCCAGGCGGAGTCCCTGCTCTTCGACAACGCTGGCGTGTGCGCGTGGGACAAACTCTGGGGGGCGCTCCTGCTCCGCAGGGACCGGCTCCGTGCGGCCGGGCGCCCAGCCGCCGAGCAGGCCGCCCTCCAGGTAGTGCGGCTGGTGGAGGAGAGCCGGGGCAGCTGGGAACTCCTCGCGCACCGGCGCAGGCAGCGCTCCCGGATCGACGAGGTCTTCCCGGTCGCGCCCACGAAACCGCGCATGGTCCTGGAACAGATAGTGCTGGAACACCTCGACCGCGGTGACCTCGAGGCCGCGCTCGCCAGTGCCCGGAAAACGGACGCCCTGCCCTGCACGGACCGGGACGAGCAGGCCCGCATCGCCGAGGTGCGGGTGCATCTCGCCTATGCGCTCCAACGTGTGCACCGCAACCGCGAGGCGCTGGATATCTTGGAGTCCGTCGACGCCGACCCGGAGGGCCCGTGCCTGCTGCCGCACGGCGGCCCGGCCTACCTTGCCGCCGGTCATCTCCACCTCAAGCGCGGATCGTTGTACCAGAGCCTCGGGCTGCACGGCCGCGCGCGGCACGCCTTCGCGCGTGCCTGCCAACTGGCCGAGCCGATCGGCAACGATCTGGTGGAGGCACTCGCTCGGACGGGGCTGGCCGATGCCTTCTCCGCAGTGGGCCGGCACCGCGACGCAGTGCGCGAACACCGCCGGGTCATCGACCTCATCCAGACCCGGCGTCCCGATGAGGACGTGGCGCTGGCCCACGCGCTGAACCACCTCGGTGAGGCTCTGCGCATGGCCGGCGACGCAGCGGGGGCCCGCTCCTGCCACCAGCGCGCGCTGGAGCTGGTGGGTGGCCAAGACGGCTGGGCTCTCGTCGAGTCGGCGGCCCGGTTCGGGCTGAGCGACGCGGCCCTGGAGTCCGGCAGCGGGGAGGAGATGGTGGAGAACCTCTTCCAGGGCTTCATCGTTACGCTCACCCCCGATCTGCAGTCGCTCGGCACTGGTCTGAGTCGGCTCGCCGCTCGGCTGACCCAGGACGTCCCGGAGACAGACCTGCTGATCTCGCTCACTGAGATCTTTCTCGACGGCTTCGCCGGCCCGAAAGAACCTTCCTCTCCCGGGTACCGGCGCCTCTCGCTGCTCTTTGATCGCGCCCTGGCCCTCCAGCACCGTCGACAGAGGCGACGTCGGGAAGCAGCGACACTGCTCAGCCGTCTTCGCCGGCAGACGCAGGAGGATCCGGAGCAGTTTCAGTACCACGCAGTGACGGCCGACCTGGCCGAGACGCTGGCAGCCGGTTCGCACGCAGACCGCCAACTCGCCGTCGATCTGCTGTGGCAGTCGCGTACAACACTCCTGCGCCGCCTCGCCGCAGAGGCGGACGCGGACACCGGCGTCGCGGACCCGCAGAGCACGCGGGCGGCCGTCCAGCAGCACCGGGTCCTCCACCACCTCCTCGCAGACCTGCTGCTCGACCACGGGCGGGAGCTGCACGTGCCCAGCGCCCGCTCGCCGGAAGAACTGGCCTTCGACATCCACGAGGAGGTCGCGCAGCCCGGACGCCGCACCGGGTTCGCGTCCGTTCGCGAGCGTCTGCGGAGTGAGCATTCGGCCGAGCACTGCGCGTTTTTGGCATTCTTCCCCGGAGAGGACCAGACCACGGTCTTCACGTACGTCCCGGCCACCGAGGCGCTCCGCGTGAACCGGGTGCCCATCGGACACAAGCAGCTCACTGACGCGGTCACCGAGCTGCACCGCGCCTTCGACGGCGACCCGCACACCTTCCCGCCGCTGCCACCACTGCATCCGCGCCGGCCATGGCGTCGACCTACCCCATTCCTTGACTCGCTCACGCCCCTGATCGCGGCCTTCCTGCCGTACGTGCGCGACCGGGAACTCCTGCTCGTCGCCGGGGAAGGGCCGATGCAGAGAATCCCCCTGCATGCTGTCCCGATGCCGGACGGCCGACCGCTCGCCGCCGCCCACGCCGTTGTCCGGGTGCCACACCCCCAAGCTCTGGTCGCCGGTGGCAGGCCCCGATTCACGACAGCTGGAACCCGGCCGGTGTTCTGCGCGGGCGTGGCTGCGCGGGAGGACCCCGCCCCGGAGCGTTTCGAGAACGACGCCGACCTGCTGACGGTCCCCTCCTGGTCGGTGGACCGGCTGACCGGAACGGCTGCGGACCGACATACGGTCCTCCGGCGCCTGGCCACAGCCCAGATCGCCCACCTCACCTGCCACGGATACTTCGACCGGCGCGAGCCTCTGGACTCCGGGCTTCTGGTCTCCCATGACGGGAAGCTCCCGAGCAAGGCCGCCGGCCGGCTCTCGGTCCGCGCGCGTCTCGACCACCTGATCACGGTCCGAGATTTTGCCCGCTATGTACTGGACCTGGACCTCCTCACTCTGCGTGCCTGCGCTACCGGATACGACGAATTCGCCGCCGGCGAGGTCGAAGACCTGGTGGAGGCGCTGCTGGGGTCGGGCGTCGGCAGCGTAGTGGCCGCGCTGTGGAACGTCGACGAGACGAGCTCCCGACGCTTCCTCGCGGACTTCTACCAGCGTCTTGCCGCCGACCCGAACAAGCCGGTCTGGCGCGCCTTTTGGCAGGCGCAACGCAACATGCTCGCGCGGCCAGACCACGACTGGCAGGCCCACCCCTACCACTGGGCTGCGCCTTCCCTCTCCGGCGATTGGAGCCGACTGTGACCACTCCGCTCGAACCCTCCAAGGAATTCGGCATGTTGACCGACCGTTCGGTGCAGCTCTCCCTCCAGGAGATCGCCGAGGACCTCGGCGCTTCCGACCCGATCCAGACGCCCCTGGATGCCTCCGAGGCCCAAGCTCTGATCGAGGCCCTGCTCCGTGCGGGTGGCCGATCGCCCGAGGCCGTGGCCGCGGCGCTGGAGGGCGTGCACGACCATGCCGCCGCACGTCGGCTCCTTGCCGAGCTGTCCCATGACGCCGAGACAGCGCAGCTCACGGCGGCCGTCCTGGCCGATCCGCCTGCGGACGAGCAGATGAGCGTGGAGCATGCCGTTGCTTCCGCAGTACTGTTGGGCGCCCTGGTGTCCTGGCTTCAGACGAAGATAGACATCGAGATCAAGCGCACCGAGGGGAAGTCGGAGTTCCGCTTCCGGGTGACCAAACAGGCGGCATCCGCCAGTCTGCTCCGCGATCTGGCTCGCCTGGTCTCCCGCATCCTCAGCGGCCCTCCAGAGTGACGCCTCCGGGGCCTGGCCGGCCCGCTTCGGGTCTCCTAACCCGGGGTGTCGACGTGGTTGCCCTCCACCCACTGGCGGGGCAAAACAGCTTGTGCAGACCCAGATCTCAGACCCGGCGCCTCTCGCACCAAGGACCTGCCCGACCCGAGCGGCCGAACGGGGCAGCTGCGCCGCACAGCACAGCCTTCCGAGGTCCCAGGGAGGCACGCCGCCCACCGTCCTGATCCGGCGATGGCGGCATCCACGGCATCCAGATCAAGGTCCGTTCCAGTCAATTGTACGACGCTATGTCCTTTATCACCTCTCAGTGGGCGACGCCAGATCTATGAAGCCGACAGACCTATGGAGCCCGCCGCCGTGTCAACGTCCGCATCAAGTGCCGGTTGGGCAACCGTCGATGAGGTGGGGTCCGGGTTGGATGACGGTCAGCCAGTCCTTCCCGAATGGCGAGGTCGGCGGTGCGGTGCGAGCATCGAAGCAGCGCTGTCGGCCCGTGGGCACCGGTGGGCCTCGGCGTGCGGAGCGAGATGCCGCGAGACCTGCCGGGGCGATGACGTCGATGTTGCGCGGGCCGGACTTTCTCCCCGGAGGAGGATGCCATGGCCAAACGGCTGATCGTCTGCTGTGACGGTACGTGGAACCTCGCCGACCAGCCCGGCAAGACGAACGTGACCAAGGTTGCCCTGTCCGTCCTGCCGCGAGCCGCCGGGGTGGAGCAGCGCGTGTACTACCACAGCGGCGTGGGCACACGCCGAGGGGAGCACCTGCGCGGCGGCGCGTTCGGCATGGGTCTGTCCAGCAACGTCATGGACGCTTACCGCTTCCTCGTCGACACCTACGAGCCCGGTGACATGCTCTACCTCTTCGGCTTCAGCCGAGGGGCGTTCACCGCCCGCAGCCTGGCCGGCCTGGTGCGCAACTGCGGCATCCTGCGCCGGGAGAACGCCGGACGCATCAACGAGGCATGGGCCCTCTACCGCGACCGGATCGAGAAGCCGACCGGCACGGCTTCCGTTCTGTTCCGCAGGTCGTACGCACGGGAGACGGGAATCCACTTCATCGGTGTGTGGGACACGGTCGGTTCCCTCGGCATCCCGGACGCCGGTCCCCAGTGGCTGGAGCCGGCCGTGCGCCGGGGCAACCGTCGGTGGGCTTTCCATGACACCGAGCTGAGCAGCTGGGTGAAGGGAGCCTTCCAGGCGCTGGCCATCGACGAGCAGCGCACACCGTTCGAGCCGACGCTGTGGCACCAACAGCCCGGTGCCGCCGACAACGGGCAGGAGCTGAAGCAGGTCTGGTTCACCGGAGTGCACACCGACGTCGGCGGCGGCTACAAGGAGACGGCACTGTCCGACATCACTCTGCTGTGGATGGTCGACCAGGCCCGCAGGTACGAGCTGGAGTTCGACAACGAGGCCCTCAGCGAGGCCGGGCCGCACGAAATGGCCCCGGACAGGAGCATCGAATTCCGGGTGCGGCCGGACAACATGGGAACGCCGCACGACTCACGCACCGGCCTCTACCGACTGGCCCGACCGTGGCACCGGCCGATCGGGCAGGCCGCGGACTGCCAGGGCCGTCTCGACGGCTGCGAATACCTCTCGGACACCGCCAAGGAACACCACGACAGGGTCGCGTCCTACCGGCCACCCGAGCTCGACCGATATCTCACTCAGGGACGGATACACGTCGAACCGGTATCCCTTCCCGCTCTGACCAGTCGGCCGGATCGGTGAGTTCATCTGGATGGAGTGGGGGCCGGGGCCTTCCCGAAGATCTTCCCGATGTGGCCGAACGAGACATCCGGATTCTCCCCCTCACGCCGGCCGACCTTCGGCGCGTTGGCGCCGGACGGCTCACCGTTGTCGACCCCTGGCATCTCGGGATCCGTTTGAGGGTCTTCGACGAACGTCTGCCGCGAAACGTCCTCACGACAGTGGGTCTTGGACCACCAATGGCCGCCGCTGAGCTCCGGGCGGCCGGGCGGCGGACAGCCGTCGGACGATCGGGGAACGCCCGCACCATGCCGTGCGCCCGTGCGCCCGTGCGTCCCCACGGCGACCCCGTCACCCCGGCAGCACGAACCCGCATTCATACGCCGCGATCACCGCCTGCGTCCGGTCCCGTACGCCGAGCTTGGCCAGCACCCCCGCCACATGGGTCTTGACCGTGGCCGGGCCGACACCCAGCCGGACAGCAATCTCGGCGTTCGTCAGGCCCTGCGCCATCAGCCGCAGGACCGCCCCCTCCCGCTCCGAAAGCCGGGCCCGCAGCCTGCGCGCGGCATCGTCCGCCGCCCGCTCCCCCGCATGCCGGGCGGCCAACGCGCGCACCGCCGCCGGGAACAGCAGCGAATCGCAGCGCGCCACCAGGCGTACGGCCTGCACCAGTTCCTCCGCCTTGGACCGCTTGAGCAGGAATCCGCTGGCCCCGGCCCGCAGCGCGTCATACACATACGCATCGTTCTCGAACGTCGTCACCACGATGATGCGCGGCGGTTCGGGCATCTGGGCCAGGATCTGCTCGGTCGCCCGGATGCCGTCGATCTGCGGCATCCGCACATCCATCAGGATGATGTCCGGACGCAGTTGGCGGACGAGTGGCACCGCCTCCGCTCCCGTGGTGGCCTCCCCGACCACCTCCATATCGGGTTCGGAGGCGAGGATGGCGCGCAGCGCGGTGCGCACCAGCCGTTCGTCGTCGGCCAGGACGATGCGCAAGGGCGCTGCGTGCTCGCTCACCGGCCCGCCTTCGCGATCGGGAGGCCGGCCGTCAGCCGCCATACGCCGTCATGTGCACCGGCCGCCGCCTGCCCGCCCAGCAGCCGGGCACGCTCGCCGATACCGCGCAGCCCCAGCCCCCCGCCAGCCCGGGCCGCCGGTTTCGATTCCGTCACAGGGTTCTCCATCACAAGCGTCAACTCATCATCATCTATGTGCAGTTGGAGCCGTACGGTGACCTGACCGGCGTGCCGCAGCGCATTGCTCAACCCCTCCTGCACGATCCGGTACGCCTCGCGGGAGACCACCGGCGGCAGCCCCGCGCAGCCGCCCTCGACCACCGCCTCGACGGTCAGCCCCGCCGCGCGGGTGCGGTCCAGGAGGGCGTCCAGGGCGTCGAGGGTGGGCGCCGGGGCGGTGGAGGCGGTGTCGTCCTCGCGCAACAGGCCCAGGACGGTGTCCAGTTCGGCGACGGCGTCGCGGGTGGTCTCCTCGATGGCGGTCAGGGCCTGGCGGGCGAACTCCGGGTCCGCGTCCAGGACCCGGCGGGCTGCGGTTGCCTGGAGGGTGACCGCGCTCAGCGCGTGCCCCACCGAATCGTGCAGCTCGCGGGCCAGCCGGTTGCGCAAGGCCAGGTCGGCGGCCCGGCGCTCGGCCGCGGCCAGCCGGTCGGCGGGTACGGGACCCAGCAGGACCGGGGCCAGACGGGCCAGCAGTTGCCCGGCTCCCCAGGCCGTCGCGACTACCAGGAGCATCAACGCCAGCCCCGCCAGCGGGCCGAGCGCGCCGGGGACGGCCCGGTGCCACGCCGGGAAACCGCGCTGCATCGGCACCGAGAACGGCAACACCACCAAGACGAACGCGGCCGGCGGCGCGGCCAGCGACATTCCGCTCACGATCCCGCCGGCCGCGTTGTGTGCCAGGAACCACAGTGCGGTTCGCCACCGGGCGGCCCACCCGTACCCCGGTCCGTCGGCCAGCAGCTTCCCCGGCACACCACAGAACGACCGCACGGCACCCACCGCCAGCGACCGCACCGGTCCCACAACCAACCCGACCATCCCCGTAAGCGGAAGGGCAACACCGAACGCGATGAGCTGGGTCGTGATGTCTCGGTCCGTGCCGGTGCTGTCCCTGACCATCGGCACAATGACCGACGTCACCATGAAGGACGGCATCAGCATCGCGCCGCCGATCACCAGATGAGCCCAGCGCAGTGCGTGCAGTCGGAGTCCGGTCAACCGCCTTTCGTTCACCGGCCGTTCGCTGGAACTCAGCTCGCCGAGCCACCGTTCGCCCAGTCGCCGTGTGTTCAGTCGCACCGCGCGGCCTCGGACTCGGCCTGGCGCCCGGCCCGGCGCCCCGCGAAGAAGTGGGCGCCGGCGGCGGCCATCAGTATCGGGGTGATCATCTGGACAGAGTAGGTCAGACTCACCACCGGTGTGGGCAGCTTGCACCAGGGCGGCAGGCGGCGCCCGCGGCCGTAACCGACGGCAGTGCAGCGCGGCCCGTCCGCGGCTCGGAAGATCGAGCGCTTCTCACCGAAGGTCGCCGGTCTCAGAGGGGCAAGAAGGGCTCGGTGACCACCCGACAAAGGCGGTGCGGACAATGTCGGGTGATCGGGACCGGTGCCGCCGCACGATGAGGGCATGGATGACACGACCTTGGTATCCCGCTTCCTCCGCGACGGCTTCGTGAAGCTGGAGGGCGCCGTCGCACCGCGCGTGGCCGCGGACTGCGCGCGGCTGCTGTGGCGAGAGACGGGCTGCGACCCGGACGCCCCGTCGACGTGGACGCAGCCCGTGCACTGGGTGGCCGGCATGGCGCAGGGACCGTTCGCCGCCGCGCCCAACTCCCCGTCTCTGCATCGCGCGTACGACCTGCTCGTCGGCGCGGGACGCTGGGAGCCGCGCTACTCGCTGGGCACGTTCCCGCTGCGCTTCCCGCACGAGGAGGAACCGGACGACGCGGGCTGGCACATCGAGGGGAGCTATCTGCCGGAGGGCGAGAGCTGGTACTTCACAAATCTGCGCTCCCGGGGCCGGGCGTTGCTGATGCTGTTCCTGTTCAGCGAGGTCGGTGAGGAGGACGCCCCGACCCGGATCCGGGTCGGCTCACACCTCGACGTGCCGAAGGTGCTGGAGAAGTACGGGGAGGACGGGGCGAGCGGGCTGGACCTTGCGCCCGATCTGGTGGCGGCGTCCGACCACCGGCCACTCGCCCTCGTCACCGGGTCCCCGGGCGACGTTTTCCTGTGCCATCCGTTCCTGGTGCACGCGGCGCAACCGCACCATGGGGTGCGGCCGCGCTTCATGGCCCAGCCGCCGCTGATGCCGGCCGCACCGTACGAACTGGAGCGGGCCGACGGCGCGTACTCACCCGTGGAGATCGCGATCCGTCGGGGCCTGGGACAGGGAACCCCAGTCACCGACTGACAGCGGGGCGGAAGGGCGCGTTGTCTCGCTGGTTCTTCCACGCGGCAGACGGCACCTCGTCATCCCCTCGCCCGTCGCGGTCACCCATCCCGGCCGGTGTGGTCTCCCTGTCGCGCCAGCGCAGTGGCACCCCAGCCCTGTTCCAGCAGGGCGAACAGGTCGCCCATGGCCCGGGCCGGATCGTCGCTCGCGTGGGCGAGACTGCGGGCCTCCAAGGCGAAGCGGGCCAGGCCGGTGACGGCGAGGTCGTCCGGGGCCAGCCCGGTGGCCTCGGCGAGCGTGGCGGCCAGTGCCTTTTCGTGGCGCGTCCACATGTGCCGGGCGTAGTCCCGCAGCGCGGGGGTGGAGTCGACGAGGACGAAAAACGGGTCGTCGGCCCGTACGGCGGCGTGGGTGTGCACCATGTGGTCGCGCAGGGCGTGCAGCGCGGACTGGCCGGGGGCTCGGTCGCGCACGGCGGCTACCAGGGCGCTCTCGACGTCCGCGTCCAGGTCGAAGACGAGGGCTTCCTTGCTGGGGAAGTGCTTGAAGAGCGTGCTCAGCGAGACGTCGGCCGCCTCCGCCACCTCGCGCACACCGACGTTGTCGAAGCCGCGCTCGGTGAACAGCCGCAGTGCGGCGTCCGCCAGGGCCTGCCTGGTCTGCGCCTTCTTGCGCTCACGGCGCCCTGGTGTCGTCTCGGCCATGACCCCCACCCTACCCGTGCAGCGACTCGATCGTAAACACGATCGGCTGGAAAGTCGGAGCAGTTGTACTTTTGTGGCTGCTGTGTTTTTGTGGACACCGCGACGGGGAGCCCACCGGCATCCAGCGGGCCCGCCGGCATCCGGCCGCGCGCCCTGGGACGGACCCGGGGCGTTCCCCACGACCTCGTTGACGCGTAGAAACGGAGCCCGACACTCATGTCCACCACCCCTCGCATCGCCATCATCGGCGCCGGCCCCGGCGGCCTCGTCTGTGCGCGCGTCCTCCAGCGGCACGGCGTGCCCGTCACGGTCTTCGAGCGTGAGGCCGACCCCAACTCCCGTTCACAGGGCGGCACCCTGGACATCCACGAAGACACCGGCCAGGTCGCCCTGCGCGCCGCCGGACTGTTCGACCAGTTCCTCGCCCTGTCCCGGCCGGAAAGCCAGGAGTGGCGCCTGTACGACCGCCACGCGGCCCTGATCCGCCACGACCAGGCCGACGAGGGAGATCTGAGCAGGCCCGAGATCGACCGCGGCCAGCTGCGCACCCTCCTGCTGGACTCCCTCGCCCCCGGCACGGTCCGCTGGGGCCACGCCGTACAGGCCGTCACCCCACTCCCCCACGGAACCGTCCAACTGCACCAACACGACCGCACCATCGAGGAATTCGACCTGGTCATCGGCGCCGACGGCGCCTGGTCCCGGGTACGCCCCGCGCTCTCCGATGCCCAACCCACGTATGCCGGCGTCACCATGGTGGAAGCCCACTTCGATGACATCGACCACCGTCACCCCGACATCGCCCGGCTGATCGGCGCCGGCAGCATGTCGGCCAAGGCGGGCCGCCGCAGTCTGATGCTGCAGCGCAACAGCAACGGACACGTGCGCGCCTACATCACCTTCCGCGGTCCCCAGGACTGGCACGCCGACCTCGACCTCGCCGACACCGAGGCCGTGCGCGCCCGCCTCCTCGCCCAGTACCAGGGCTGGGACGAGAGCTTGCTGGACATCCTGCGCGACAACGAGGGCGGTTTCCTCAACCGGCCCATGTTCGTCCTCCCTGTCCCCCACACATGGCAGCGCGTCCCCGGCATCACCCTGCTCGGCGACGCCGCCCACCTGATGCCGCCCGTCGGAGTCGGCGCCAACCTGGCCCTGCTCGACGGCGCCGAACTCGCCCGGGCCGTTATCGACCACCCCACCGTCGACGAGGCCCTCGACGCCTACGAAAGCGTCATGCTGCCCCGCGCCATCGACAACGCGAAGACCGCCCAGCACATGCTCGCCACCCTCATGCCCGACGAGGACTCCGACGAGGCCCTCTTTCCCGAGGCAGCGTGGACGGCCGGTACCCTCCCGGACTCGCCCCCCGTCCACACCAACTGAGTCCAGCCCACGGATATATGACGATCCGTCAACCACGCTACAGCTTCACGGCTTCGACGTCCCCAGCCCGTCAGCGGCAGGTCGGCACCTGCGCGATACGTCCCGTGGTCGATACGGACGGACAAGAGGAGCGAGGAGCACAGGCGAGAAGTACAAGTGAGGAGTAGGGCGGCCTGATGGTCGCCCCACCAGCTCAGAATCGGCGGTGCAGCGGCTCCGCCCGCCGGCTCACGCCCGCGCGCCGCCATCGACAGGAAGGACCGCGCCGGTCACGTAGGAGGCGCGGTCGCTGAGAAGCCAGGCGGCGGCCTGTGCGATTTCGTCGGGGTCGGCCATGCGGCCCAGTGGGGTCCGCGCCGTGATCCGTTCGAGAACGCCAGGTGACTCTGCCTCCCAGGTGCGGATCATCTCGGTGAGTGTGCCGCCGGGGGCGATCGCGTTGACCCGGATGCCCTCCGAGGCGTAGGTGAGGGCGGCCGACTCGGTCAGGCTGTTGACCGCCCGTTTCATCGCGCCATAGACGGGCAGCTCGGGGTTGCCCCGCAGGCTGCCGACGCTGCTGTTGTTGACGATGGCTCCTGTCCCGGCGGTGGCCCGGATCGCGGCGACCTCGGCGACCATGGCCAGCCATGGGCCTTTGAGGTTCACGGCGTAGACATGGTCGAAGTCGGCCTCCCGCGCCTGGTCCATCGGGCCCGGCGGCACGATGGTCGCGCCGTTGTTGAAGGCGATGTCGAGCCTGCCGTACAGATCCACGGCCCGGTCGACGGCAGCCCGCACGCCGGCCGCGTCGGCCAGGTCGCACAGTACGTAGTCGGCGATGCCGCCCGCGGCGCGGACCTCCTCGGTCACCGCCTTCAGCTGTGCCTCGGTCCGGGCCGCGAGCAGCACCCGGGCGCCCTCGCGGGCGAACAGCCGGGCCGCGGCGGCGCCGATCCCGCGACCGGCACCGGTGATGAAGGCGACTTTGCCGGCCAGCAGACCCAGGGCGGCGGGAGCTGACGGGTCGTTGGTGGGTGTGTTGTCCATGGCAGCGAGCCTGCGTCCGGTCACGGATTTCATCCAGGCCCCAGCAGTACCTGGATGAACTCCGTGTCCCCCGCGCACACTTGGGGCGTGGACAGACGAGAACTGGCGGCCTTCCTGCGCAGCAGGCGCGAGCGGATCAGCCCCGCCGATGTGGGACTGCCGAGCGGGCCGCGCCGTCGCACTCCGGGGCTGCGCCGCGAGGAGGCGGCGCAGCTGGCATTCATCTCGACCGAGTACTACACACGGCTGGAGCAGGCCCGCGCTCCACGCCCGTCGCGCGAGGTGCTGGCCGGGCTGGCCCGCGCCCTGCGCCTCTCGGACGCCGAGCGCCATCACCTCCACCACCTGGCCGGCGCACCACCGGGCCCACTGCCCGGCCCCTCCCGCGAGGTACGGCAGAGCATCCTCGACCTGCTCCAGCGCCTACCGAACGCAGCGGCAATCGTCACGTCCGCGACGTTCGAGGTCATCGCCTGGAACGCACTGGCAGCCGCCCTCATGGAGGACTTCTCCGCCCTGCCGCCGCGCGACCGCAACCTGGTGCGCCGGGTCTTCCTCGGGCCGCACCGGCAGGGACGGCGGCTGTACGGAGTATCAGACGCGGAAGCATTCGCCCGCTCCTCGGCCCGGCAACTGCGCGCCACCGCCGCCCGCTACCCCGACGATCCCGACATGGCTCAGCTGGTGGGCGAACTCCTCTCCGGAAGCGAGGAGTTCGCCCGGCTGTGGGCCTCCCACGACGTCCGCGCCGAACCCACCCTGTGCAAGACCTTTCAGCACCCGCTCGTCGGCCCGGTCACCGTCAACTGCGACGCCCTGGACATCACCGACCGCGACCAGCACGTCATCATCTACACCGCCACACCCGGCTCATCGTCCGAGGAGGCACTGCGGCTACTGTCGGTCGTCGGCACGCAACGCATGGATGTGTCTGGCTGACAGTGCCTCAGGCGTGAGGGCGAGAACCGGCTCCTGCCTATGGGATTGCCGGGATCTCCTTGCATATGTGTGCGCATGGTGCGAATCTTCTTGCATTTGCAGACGTGGCGATACGGTGATCGGCCGAGCGCGTACGAGACACCCGGCGTGCGGATCGGACACCTCGCTGCGCCGATCACAGCGGTACGCCCGCCACCACGGGAGGGGAGACCTCGTGAGAGACGAGACACCGGATGTGCTGGAAAGCCGGCGGGTCGAGGGGCTGGTGGCCGCTCAGGAGAAGGCCATCGCGTTGTTCGCCGAGGTGGAGAAGCGCGGGCTGGTGACGCCCGGCCGCGGTGAGCGCGAGGTCAGCGACCTGGTCCGCGACCTGGCCAACGAGATGTTCGGCACCACCAAGCACTGGCACAAGCGGATCATCCGCTCCGGGCCCAACACCCTGCGGCCGTACCGCGACAATCCGCCGGACCGGGTCATCGGGCCCGATGACATCGCCTTCGCCGACTTCGGCCCGATCTTCGAGGAGTACGAGGCGGACTTCGGGCGCACGTACGTCTTCGGCGACGACCCGGACAAACACCGCCTCCTTCAGGACCTGCCGCGGATCTTCGATGCCGGCCGTGCCTTCTTCGCCGGGGACCCGGACATCACCGGCCGACAGCTGTACGCCGAGGTCGAGCGTCTTGCCGCGGCGGCCGGCTGGGCCATTGGCATCTGGCACGCGGGCCACCTGGTCGGCGAGTTCCCCCATGAGACGAACGACGGCGCCAAGGCCGATTCCTACATCACCCCGGAGAACGACACCCCGTTGCGCCGTACGGACCGTGCCGGGCGGGCCTGCCACTGGATTCTGGAGCTGCATCTGGTCGACCGGAAGCGGGGCTTCGGCGGGTTCTACGAGCAGCTCCTCGACCTCGCCTGAGGTCCGCGGGCATGCCGGTGCGGGATGCCGCTGCTCGTGCGCGGCCGCAGGGCTCTGTGCAGGCCCCTTGTCCGTACGGGCGGGGGGCCTGCGCCGTCCCCACGCCGTCGCCACCGCGCTCACATCGCGCGGTGGTGGCGTGTGCGGCGGGCGTAACCCCGCGCGCTCCCGACGTGTGACGGGCCGGAAATTCGATCTTCCTACGGTGCTGGTCATGGGGCTTTCCGTCAGCGGCGGGACGCTCCCGGTTCGGGAAAGTGCACGCACGGCGGGGTGGGGTTTCGGTGGCAGCTGACTCGAAGGACGGCAGTGTCCGCACGGTCTGCTCGTACTGCGGGGTCGGCTGCGGGATCGTGCTGGAGGTGGCGCGGGATCCTGCTGACGGGCGCCGCCGGGTGGCGAAGGCGTCCGGGGACAAGGCGCACCCCACCAATTCCGGACGCCTGTGCACGAAGGGGGCGACCAGCGCGGACATGATGGCCGCGCCCGGGCGTGTGGAGAAGGCGCTGGTGCGTGCCGAGCGCGGCGCCCAGACGGTCGAGACGGAGGTGGACGAGGCCATCGCGTCGGTCGCCGCACGGCTGCGGGCGATCCTGGACGAGCACGGGCCGGACGCGTTGGCGTTCTATGTGTCCGGGCAGATGTCCCTGGAGGCTCAGTACCTGGCGAACAAGCTGGCCAAGGGCTTTGTGCGGACCCATCAGATCGAGTCGAACTCGCGGCTGTGCATGGCGTCCGCAGGGTCGGGCTACAAGCTGTCGCTGGGCGCGGACGGTCCGCCGGGTTCGTATCAGGACTTCGACAGCGCGGATGCGTTCTTCGTGATCGGCGCCCATATGGCCGACTGCCACCCCATCCTGTTCCTGCGGCTGATGGACCGGGTGAAGGCGGCGGGCGCCAAGCTGATCGTCGTCGACCCGCGGCGCACCGCGACCGCCGACAAGGCCGACCTCTTCCTCCAGATCAGGCCCGGTACCGATCTCGCCCTGCTGAACGGTCTGCTGCACCTGCTGGTCGCGAACGGCCATACCGACGAGGGATTCATCGCCGAGTTCACCGAGGGATGGGAGGAGATACCCGCCTTCCTCGCGGACTACCCGCCCGAGAAGGTCGCGGAGATCACCGGCCTCGCCGAGAACGACATCCGGCAGGCCGCGCAGTGGATCGGCGAGGCCGGTGCGTGGATGAGCTGCTGGACCATGGGCCTGAACCAGTCCACCCACGGCACCTGGAACACCAATGCCCTGGTCAACCTGCATCTCGCCACCGGCGCCCTCTGCCGCCCGGGGGCCGGTCCGTTCTCGTTGACCGGTCAGCCCAACGCCATGGGCGGCCGCGAGATGGGCTATATGGGTCCCGGTCTGCCCGGGCAGCGCTCCGTTCTGGTCGACGACGAGCGCGCGTTCGTCGAGAGCCTGTGGAAGATCCCCGAGGGCTCGCTGCGTGCCGAGGCCGGGCGCGGCACCATTGAGATGTTCGAGCGGATGGCCGCCGGTGACATCAAGGCGTGCTGGATCATCTGCACCAACCCGGTCGCCTCGGTCGCCAACCGCAAGACGGTGATCGCCGGTCTGGAGGCCGCCGAACTCGTCGTCACGCAGGACGTCTTCGCGGAGACCGAGACCAACGCGTACGCCGATGTGGTCCTGCCCGCGACGCTGTGGGCGGAGGCCGACGGCATCGTGATCAACTCGGAGCGGAACCTGACCCTGGTGCAAGGGGTCGTCGATCCGCCCGGACAGGCGCTGCCGGACTGGCAGTTGATCGCCCGGGTGGCCTGTGAGATGGGCTTCGCGGAGGCGTTCACGTACACCTGCGCGGAGGAGGTGTTCGAGGAGCTCAAGCAGGCGTGGAACCCCAAGACCGGCTGGGACCTGCGGGGCGTGACGTATGAGCGGCTGCGCACCACACCGGTGCAGTGGCCGGCGCCGACCGTCGACGGCCCGGACCGCAACCCGATCCGCTACCTCAACGACGGTGTCAGCCAGACCCTCCTGGAACGTGCGGACGGCACCCGTCCCCGTCTTGCCTTCCCGACCGCGAGCGGACGCGCCCGGTTCTTCGCCCGCCCGCACCTGCCCGCGGCCGAACTCCCCGACGACGACTACCCGTTCGTGCTCACCACCGGCCGTCTCCAGCACCAGTGGCACACGATGACCAAGACCGGCAAGGTCGCCAAGCTCAACAAGCTGAACCCCGGCCCGTTCGTGGAGGTTCATCCCGAGGACGCCGAAGCGCTCGGGATCGCGGAGGGCGGCCATCTGGAGGTCGTCTCCCGCCGAGGGCGCGCCGTGCTGCCCGTCGTGGTCACCGACCGGGTCCGGCCCGGCACCTGCTTCGCGCCCTTCCACTGGAACGACCTGTTCGGCGAATACCTCAGCATCAACGCCGTCACCAGCGACGCCGTCGACCCGATCTCCTTTCAGCCGGAGTTCAAGGTCTGCGCCGTCACCCTGGCCAAGACCGCCGCTCCCGTCCCGGCGGCACGCCCGAGCACACAGCCGGAGACCACACCCGTGCCCCACTCCCCCGCACCTCTACCGGCGGCTGCGACAACCGTCCCCGCGGGCTCCCCCGTCCACGCGCTCGCCACCGTCTTCGGCATCCCCGACCTCTCCCCCGTGCCGCTGGCCGAGCCGGAGCGCCGCTACCTCGCGGGCTATCTCTCCGGTCTCACCCTGGCCCCGCCTGACGGGAGCGTCCCGGTACTGCCGCCCGATGCGCCCTTCGCCCCCGACTCCGCGCTGTGGGTCGACGGTGTCCTTGCCGGCATGTTCTCCCGCATCGCCGCGCCCGCCACCGCCGCACCTGCCCCCGGGACCGCGCAGAGCGCCGCACCGGCGGCCGACGCGGCCGCACCGACCCGTCGGCTGGTCATCCTGTGGGCGTCGCAGACCGGCAACGCCGAGGAGTTCGCCGCCACGGCCGCCGCACAGCTCGCGAAGGCGGGCCGAACCCCCGAACTGCTACCCATGACGGACCTCACTCCCACCGAACTCGCCGCCGAAACCGACCTGTTGATCGTCACCAGCACCTTCGGCGACGGTGACGCTCCCGACAACGGCGCCGACTTCTGGCAGGCGCTGTCCGCGTCGGACGCCACACCGCTGGAGGGGATCCGGTATGCGGTGCTCGCCTTCGGCGACTCGAACTACGACGACTTCTGCGGATACGGCCGCCGGCTCGACGAACGGTTCGACGCGCTCGGGGCCACCCGGCTCATCGCCCGTACCGACTGCGAGCCGGACTTCGAGGAAGCCGCCGCGCAGTGGCTCGGCGAGGTGGCCACCGCCCTGGCCGACGTCGAGGACCGGCAGAACGTGACCGGAGGTGGAGCCAAGACGGCCGCCCCGGAAACCACAGCCGTCGCCACCACACCGGCCGTCGCCACCCTGCCGCCCGCTCCCGCACCGCCCGGCTACAGCAAGGCATCCCCGTTCGCCACCCTGCTCGTCGGCAACAGGCTGCTGAGCCTGCCCGGTTCCCAGAAGGAGGTACGGCAGTTCGCCTTCGACACCCGCGACGGCGAACTCGCCTACGAGGCCGGTGACGCCCTCGGGGTGTGGCCGGCCAACGGCTCCGGACTCGTCGCCGAATGGCTTGCCCTCACCGGGCTGGACTGCGACGAAGGTGTCGACCTCGGCGACGGCGCGTCCCTCCCCCTCGAAGAAGCGCTGCGCACCCGCCTGGACATCACCCGCATCACCACCGATCTGCTCAAGTTCGTGGCGGACCGCACCGGCAGCCACGACCTGAAGCGACTGCTGCGGCCGGACAACAAGGACGCGCTCGCACAGTGGAGTTGGGGACGTCAGGCCGCCGACGTCGTCGCCGCCTTCCCCGTCCGCGCGTCCGCCGCCGAATGGACCGCCGTACTCAAACGCCTCCAACCCCGCCTGTACTCCATCTCCTCCAGCCCCCTCGCACACCCCGGCGAGGTCCGCCTCACCGTCTCCGTCGTCCGCTACACCAACGACCTCGGCCGCGACCGCAAGGGCGTGTGCTCCACCTACCTCGCCGACCACGCCGACGACGGCCCGGTCCAGGTCTTCGTACAGCGCTCACCGCACTTCCGCCCGCCCGCCGACCCCGCCACCCCCATGATCATGGTCGGCCCCGGAACGGGCGTGGCCCCCTTCGTCGGCTTCCTCGAAGACCGCCAGGCCCGCGGCCACACCGGCCCCAACTGGCTGTTCTTCGGCGAACAGCGCCAGGCCACCGACTTCTACTACCGCCAGGACCTGGAGACATACCGGGCATCCGGCCACCTCGACCGCCTCGACCTCGCCTTCTCCCGCGACCAGCGCAACAAGATCTACGTCCAGGACCGCATGCGCGAACACGGTCCCCGCCTGTGGCAGTGGCTCCAGGACGGCGCCCACTTCTACGTCTGCGGCGACGCGGGACGCATGGCCAAGGACGTCGACCAGGCCCTCAAGGACATCGCCGCCACCCACGGCGGCTTGGACGACGACGAAGCCGCCGCGTACGTCAGACGCCTCGCGACAGACAAACGCTACGTACGCGACGTGTACTGACAGCGCCTGCCCGCCATCCCGTGGATCCCGGCGTGCCGTCCTGCCGCCGGCAGGCAGGCAGGCGGGGAAAGGGCAAGTTCGCGGAACGTGGCCGTGACACTTCCCCACGACGTCACGCATCGCCAGGCATATCAAGCGGCCAACGGGGAGTTGCTGAAGAGCGCTCATCTGCCGGTCGACGTTGTTTGGCCGAGCGGACCGTCCGCTGTGGCCCGTGTCAGGGGGGCCTTGAGCGTGTGTCACCGAGACTTGAGCGCTCTGGTCAGAGGCCCCAGGAGGCGGCCCAAGCCAGGAACTCCACGGCCCGGTGCCGGCGGTGCAGCGAGCCGATGACCTTCCCACTCGCCACTTCCAAGGCGGCGATTCGTCGTTGATTGGGTATGAGTCGTCCGGGTCCGAAGATTCCGCCGTTGTCGGTAACGAACTCACGCAGAAGAAACTCAAGCGCGGCGTCCACCGCTCCGTCCAGGCTCTGGAACGCGACATCCGAGCCTGGCTCGCCGACTGGAACGAGCACCCGCGACCAGTCGTCTGGACGAAAACAGCCGACGAGATCCTCAACAAAGTCGCCGCCTACTGCCACCGAATCTCTGACTCAGGTCACTAGCCATGCCTCCTTCACCGCAACAGCAGCAGGTTCGCCAGGCCCAGCGACGTCTGGTGGTCCTGCGCCACGCCGAGGACGGCGCGGACGGAGCCGTCCGGCGCGGATGCGACAAGGGTCGGTTCGCCGCCGAGGCGGTCCTCAGCGATCCGGCACTCGGCGGTCATGTCCCCCCTGGTGTTCCCTTCAGGTCGCTTCGGGGGCAAGCTTCTTCGCGCCCGTCATGATGGCCACCGCGTCCTCCATGGAGTGCGACTGGGGGGTGATGACGCCCGCGCAGCCGCCGAGTCGCTGGATGTGGATGCGGTCGGCGACCTCGAAGACGTTGGGCATGTTGTGGCTGATGAGGACGACGCCGAGGCCCTGGTCGCGCAGGTCGCGCACCAGTTTGAGGACCTGGCCGGTCTCGCGGACGCCGAGGGCGGCGGTGGGCTCGTCGAGGATGACGACGCGGCCGCCGAAGGCTGCCGTGCGGGCGACGGCCACGCACTGACGCTGGCCGCCGGAAAGGGTTTCCACGGCCTGGTTGATGTTCTGCAGGGTGCCGATGCCGAGCCGCTTGATGTGGTCGGATGCCTGGCGCTTCATCTCGCTGGTGTCGAGCATGCGGAACACCGAGCCGAGGACGCCCTTGCGGCGGACTTCCCGGGCGAGGAACAGGTTGCTGGCGATGTCCAGGGCGGGGGCGACGGCGAGGGTCTGGTAGACCGTCTCGATGCCTGCTTCGCGGGCGTCCTGGGGCCGCTTGAAGTGGACTTCCTTGCCGCCCACGAAAAGGCTGCCCTGATCGGGGACGAGGGCTCCGGACAGGCACTTGATCAGGGTGGACTTGCCGGCGCCGTTGTCGCCGATGACGGCGAGGACCTCGCCGGGGTGGAGGGTGAGGTCGACGTCGTTCAGGCCGACGACCTTGCCGAAGAGCTTGACCAGGCCCTTGGCTTCGAGGACGGGGGCGGTGGTGGTCACGACTTCACACTCCGGATCCACTGGTCGACGGAGACAGCCGCAATCACCAGGATGCCGACTGCGAGGACTTGGTAGTTGGGGTCGATACCGGCCAACGCGAGGCCGTTGACGAAGACCTGGACAATGAGCGCGCCGATCAGCGAGCCGAACACCACGCCTCGTCCGCCGAAGAGGCTGGTGCCGCCGATGACGACGGCGGTGATGGACTGCAGGTTGGCGTTGAGGCCGCTGTTGGGGTCGCCGCCGCCGACGCGGCCGACCAGGATCCAGGCGCCCACGGCGATGGCGAGGCCGCCGACCATGTAGGCGCTGAGCAACACCCGGTTGACGGAGATCCCGGCGAGGCGGGCCGCCTCGACGTCGTCGCCCACGGCGTACAGGTGCCGACCCCAGGCGGTGTAGCGCAGGGCGTAGCCGATCACCGCGTACAGGGCGATCATGATCAGGACGCCGTTGGTCAGGTTCAGCTGGCCGAGGGAGACCGTGTTGGCGGTCCACATGAGGATGTTGCCCGGCTGCAGGGCGATGGTCTGGCCCTTGGCGTAGATGAGGGTGATCGCGGTGAAGATGCTGAGGGTGCCGAGGGTGACGATGAACGGCGGCAGCTTGATCTTGGTGACCAGCAGTCCGTTGAGGGCCTGTGCGGCGATGGCGACGACGGCCCCGGCGAGCAGGGCCACCACGCCCGGCCAGTGGTTGTCGGCGACGAGCTTGGACATCAGCAGCGAGGCGAGCACCATGACCGCGCCGATGGACAGGTCGATGCCGGCGGTGAGGATGATGACCGTCTGCCCGACGGCCAGCGAGCCGATGACGGCTACCTGCTGGATGACGAGCGAGAGGTTCTGCAGTGCGTAGAAGCGGTCGTTGACCAGGGAGAACACCACAGCGGCGAGCACCAGAACGATCGCCGGGCTGAGTGCGGGCTGGCGGTGCAACACCGAGTGGATGCGCTGGGTGAGGGTGGCGGGCCGGTTGAGGAGCTCCTCCGCCGGTGCCGTTGTGGCGTGAGGGTCCGCGTGGGTGGTCACAGCAGGTCCTTTACTGTCCTGTTGGTCCGAGCCGTCGGAAGTGGGGTCCGAGAGAGCGGGATGCGCCGCCGGGGTCGGGAACCGGCGGCGCGTCGATCGGGCGGCGCCTGGGCGCACCCGCCGGGCAGGGTCGGCCGGAGTCAGTTGCCCCAGCAGGCGGAGGCGGCCTGCGACGGGGTCTGCACGGTCAGCCCGCCGAGGGGCTTTGCGGCGGCGACAGCGGTGCCGGTGTCGTGGAAGGACTTGCCGTCGGTCACGCTGGGCTTGCTGCCGCCGCGGGCCAGCTTGGCGATCGAGTCGACGCCGAGGGCGGCCATCTTGCCGGGGTACTGGACGGCGTCAGCGGCGAACTCGCCGCTGGTGAGGTTCTTCAGGCCGGCACAGCTGCCGTCGATCGCGTAGATCGCGACGTTCTTCTCCTTGCCGGCTGCCTTCAGCGCGTTGTACGCGCCCTCGCCCGCGGGCTCGTTGATCGCGTAGACGACGTTGATGTCCGGGTTGGCCGACAGGCAGTTCTCCATCGCGGTGCGGCCGCCGTCGATGGCACCCTGGGTGGGCTGGTGACAGGCGATGGTGTACGTGCCGGACTTGCCGCCGGAGTACGTGCCGGACTTGGCTTCCTTGCCGTTCTCGCCCTTGCTGCCGGGGTTGATGCCCATGCCTTCCAGGAAGCCGTGGTCGCGGTTGATGTCGACGGAGACGACCTGGTTGTTGAAGAGGTCGAGCATGGCGATGACCGCCGGCTTGCCGTTCAGGGCGGCCGCGGCGTACTGGCCGTCGAGCTTGCCCGCCTGCGCGTTGTCGGTGGCGTAGGTGAGGTTCGCGATGCCGGCCGGGTTGGGCGCGGTGTCCAGGGCGATCACGAAGAGGCCGGCCTGCTTGGCCCGGTTCAGGGCGGCGTTCACCGCGTCGCCGTTGGTGGTGATCAGGATGCCCTTGTCACCCCGCGATATGGCGTTGTCGATGGCGGTGATCTGGGTCTGGGTGTCGCCGTCGGTGTTGCCCGCCGCCACCGTGAGACTCACGTTGTCCTTGGTGGCCTGGGTCTTGGCGTCCTTCTCCATGCTCACGAAGTAGGGGTTGGTGAGCGTCTTCAAGATCAGCGAGACACCCACCTTGCCGCCGCCGCCCGACGCGGACGAAGAGGAGCTTCCGTTCGAGGAACCGCAGGCCGCAAGCGTGGCGCCGAGGCAGACGCTGACGCCGATCGCGGCCACTCGGGTACGCCTGCTGCGGCGGCTCGACGCCTGGCTGGAGGAGATGTTCATCGCTTGATCCCTTTCGGAGCCATCCCGTGACGTACCGTGAGACAACGTTGACTTGGCGAGATACTGGGCCCGTATGGACGAGTCCGTCAAGACGCTGATAGACATGCGCGGGCAACGAGTAGGTAACGCACAACCGGTTGGAGACAACGATGACTCAGGGCGAGGCCGCGCCCAGGTCCACCCGCAGCCGCCCCACCATGCGTGAGGTCGCGGCGCTGGCCGGAGTGGCCATCAAGACGGTCTCGCGCGTGTTCAACGACGTCCCCACCGTCGATCCGGCGATCGTCGCCAGGGTCCGCGAGGCCGCCGAGAAACTCGGTTACCGTCCCAACCTCACGGCCAGCAGTCTGCGCCGCGGGGACGGCCGCACCGCCACCATCGGCATGCTCGTCGAGGACGCGGCGAACCCCTTCTCCGCCGTCCTGACCCGCACGGTGGAGAACGTGGCCCGGGAACGCGGGGTGCTGGTGCTGGTCGGCAGCCTCGACGAAGACCCGACCCGCGAAAGGGAACTGGCCCAGGCACTCGTCGACCGGCGGGTCGACGGGCTGGTGATCGTCCCGGCGGGACGCGACCAGAGCTACCTGATCAGCGAGCAGCGCTCCGGCACCCGCATGGTCTTCGTCGACCGCGAGGCCGGCCTGCTCGACGCGGACGCCGTCGTCTCCGAGAACCGGCAGGGCGCCATCATCGCCGTCAACCACCTGCTGAAGGCCGGCCACTGCCGCATCGCCTACCTCGGCGACCGCGCCTCCATCCCCACCGCTGCCCAGCGCTTCGACGGCTACCGACACGCCCTGGAAGTCGCGCATCTCGCATACGACGACGAGATCGTCCGCCACGTCGGGTCCAGCGAGGAGGCGGCCATCGCCGCGGCCGAGCAGGTCCTGTCGCTGCCCGACCCGCCGACGGCGCTGTTCACCAGCCAGAACTTCGTGACCACAGGCGCCGTCCGCGCGCTGCGCGCCATGGGCCGGCAGGACTGCGTCGCGCAGGTGGGCTTCGACGACTTCCCCCTGGCCGACATGCTCAGCCCGGGCATCTCCGTCATCGCCCAGGACGTCGAGCGGGTGGGCAGGACAGCCGCCGAGATGCTCTTCCGCAGGCTGGACGGCGACGAGTCGCCCACCCGCACCGTCACCGTGCCGACCCGGCTCATCAAGCGGGGCTCCGGCGAGATTCCAGCCGAAAGACCCCGCCATGATGGAAGCCGTAGGAGCCACCGCACGGCCCCCGGCTGTGACCGTGATCGGTGAAGCGCTCATCGACCTGGTCCAGCTCGCCGCACCCGGCGACTACCGCGCCCGGCCCGGCGGCAGCCCGTTCAACGTCGCCGTCGGCCTGGCCCGGCTCGGACATCGCACCGCGCTCATGGCACGCCTGGCCGACAACACCTTCGGCCGTATGCTCCGTACACACGCCGCCGCCGAGGGCGTCGACCTGACGTACGCCCCGGCAGCCGCCGAACCCACCACACTCGCCGTGGTCTCCATGGATCCGGAGGGCCGGGCGGGTTACGACTTCTACCTGGACGCCACCGCGGACTGGCAGTGGACCGAGGCGGAAACGGCCCTCGTCCCGCGGGAGACCGCTGTACTGCACTTCGGCTCGGTCGCCTCCTGGACGTCTCCGGCCGACGCCCACATCCACTCCGCCGTCCAGCGCCTGCGCGCCGAGGGCACGGCGCTGATCAGCTACGACCCCAATGTCCGCCCCACCCTCCTTGGTGACCCGGAGCGCGGGAGGCGGGCCGTCGAACGCAGCGTCGGCATCGCCCACCTGGTCAAGGCCAGCCGTGAGGACGTCGAGTGGCTTTACCCGGACACGCCGATCGAACGGATCGCCGCTCACTGGCTGGAGCTGGGCGCGCTCCTCGTCGTCATCACCGACGGCCCAGACGGGGCCCACGCCTTCCACGCCAGTGCGGGAAGCCTGAGCCGTCCCGGGCGGAAGGTCGCGGTGGTGGACACCGTCGGCGCGGGCGACGCGTTCACCTCGGGGCTGCTCGGGGCGTCGGCCCGCCACGGACTGCACAGCCCGCAGACGCTGGCCGCGGCCGACCCGGGCGTGCTGAGGACCGTCGTGGACGACGCGATCCTCGTCTCCGCGCTGACCTGCGAGCGTCTGGGCGCCGACCCGCCCACCGCCCTGCCCCGCCACGGCCAGCCTGCCCGGGCACCCCTGGAGGTGACAGAGCTGGCCTTCACCGACGACAACGGGCCGACGCGCACGGTCAGTTCGACGCCGCTCCCGATGCCGCCGGTCCTCGTGACCGCTCGACACACGCCTAAGACGTCATCTCATTTGGCTCGGTAAGCTTGCGGGCGTGGTCTCGATCGTTGAGCGGCTGGTGCCGGATGAGTTGTGGGAACTGTTCCAGCGGGTGGTTCCGGAGGCTCCGTCGAGACCTCAAGGCGGCGGCCGACGTCGGCACGGTGACCGGGAGGTACTGGCTGCAATCGTGTTCGTGGCCACGTCGGGCTGTACGTGGCAGCAGCTGCCGTCCGCGTCGTTCGGCCCGTCCGGAGCGACCGCTCACCGGCGCTTCGCCGAGTGGACGAAGGCCAGGGGGTGGGCCAAGCTTCATCGCGTGGTCCTTGGCTCGCCGGATGCCGCCACCTGCACCGCCACTACGAGCGCCAAGCCGAACACTTCCTGGCCTTCACCAGCATCGCCTGCACCCTCATCTGCCACCGCAGAGTCACCAAATGAGATGGCGTCTAAGGTGTCGCCGTGACCTGTTCGGTGGTCAGCCGGGCCCGCCAGTCGCGGACGTCGTCATGGGACAACGAGGCCAAGTGGGCTATCTCCGCGTCGCCGCGGCCGTCGGCCCACGCCAGTATCCGGGTCACGGTGCGGTTCCGCGCGGCGCGGAAGTCCTTGAGCATGCCTTCGAGGCGTTCGACTTCCTCGCCTTCGCAGACGAGCTGCCGGTCGACGGCGGCCCGTTCGTCGGCGCGCAACTGCTGCAGATAGGCGGACAGGCCCGTCAGGACCAACCCCTCCTCGTGCGCGGCGCCCTGGAAGCGTTCTGCCAGGGCCGCCAGCACACAGTCCGGCACATCGGCGAGCGTGACTCCGGGGGGCTTGGCCGCCTCCCAGGTGTCCCTGCCGGCCTCCGTCGTCTCCAGCCAGGTGCGGGCCTCCGTCGGGGAACGGTCGCCGCACACCTGGGCGCGGTAGGCGTACAGGGCGGCGCGGTGGCCGTAGAAAGTGACACCGTCCTCGATCTGCCGGTCGGCGGCGCGGCATACGCGCCCCGGTACACCGCCGTAGCCCGAGTCGGGCCGGTAGTCGGCATAAGCCTCTAGTTCCGCGTCGGTGGCCACTCCCCAGGACGGGTCGCACAGGCCGGGGTTGCTTGCGAGGAACGCACCGACCTCGACCCGCCACGCGGGGACCGGGCTCATCCGGAGCCTGGGCCAGATGACCGCTCCGAAGGAGTCGAAGGTGTAGGTCGCGGCCTGCTCGATGTCGTCCCAGGCGGTGGCGGCCTCGGCGGACCACTCCAGTTCCCTGGCGGGCCCGACCCGGTGTACCGAGTCCACGAGCCGCTGTACGGCGGGCAGTATGCGCAGCGCGAGCGCATGCAACTCCTCGGCGCTGAAGAAGCGCCAGGAGTAGCCGCGCTGTTCGTCGTGGGCCAGGTGGGTCAGCAGGTGCACCAGAACGCCGGGGGCCGGCAGCGTCCCGTCGCCGAGCGCCCTGCGCGGGACACCGGGGAGCTGGCTGTCGAGGTGCTCGCGCGCGGCGCGCCAGTCGATGTCCCCGAACCAGACCGCCCCGCTCTGCGCATCGACGGCCAGCCATTGGTGGTATCCCACACCCGGGCCGTACCGCTCCTCTTGCTGCTCGGCGTCTTCGTCGTGCCAGACGTACTCGGCGGGGGGCGGATTCAGCTCCACGGCCACGAAGCCGTCCTCGGGCCGGTAGCCGGTGAGGATGCAGGCCGTGCTCGGTGCGCTGTCGGCGGCGGTCATGAGGGGATTCCTCTCGGTGGTACAGCAACCGCCACAAACCGTAGTGCGACCGTCGATCATTAGTTCAATTTTCAGTCATTTGCGACTGGCTCGGCACGACGGGTGGGCACATCCGGGGCCTCGGTGTCACACGAGGTCTACGCGCGTGCAAGCGGGCTCCAGGTTGGCCATATTTCACGCAACCTCCACGATTCGTCCACTTCACGCCCTACCCTCGCAGCCCGCCCTCGATCAACCCGACGGCATGCCGGGCGCGCGCGGCCGAAGTCCCGGCCGTCAGCGTGATCGGGTGGCCACCGATCCGCGCGAGGCCCCCGAGGGACTCCGTCGACGGCGCCAAGCTCCGCCGGCGCGCGAACGGCACCGGGCTCACGAGGTCGGTGGCATACTATTAATTGAAACTTCTACTACTTCCGAGGGTTGCGGCGGTTCCCCACGTACGCGGCGTGCTCGACAGCGGCCCGCTGCCGATCCGGCACGGCCCTCCGCTACGCCGGCATCCCCCGAAAGGCTCCGACCCTGAACGCCTCACTCGCCGAAGCCCTGTCTGTCGCCCTGCTCCTGGCGGTGCTGGCCTGCGCGGTGGTCCGGCCGTGGGGCTGGCCGGAGGCGGTCGTGGCCGTCCCCGCTGCCGGGGTGGTCATCGCCACCGGTGCGATCTCCCTGGACCACGCGGCGGCCGAGGCCGCCCGGCTGGGCCCGGTGATCGGCTTCCTCGCGGCCGTCCTGGTCCTGGCCCAGCTGTGCGACGACGAGGGTCTGTTCCACGCCTGCGGCGCCTGGATGGCCCGCAGGGCGGCCGGCCGGCCCCGTCGGCTGCTGGTGCTGGTGTTCGTGATCGCCTCACTGATCACCGCGGTGCTCAGCCTGGACGCCACGGTGGTGCTGCTGACCCCGGTGGTGTTCGCCACCGCCGCCCGACTGGGCGCCCGCGCCAAACCGCATGTGTACGCCTGCACCCACCTGTCCAACACCGCCTCGCTGCTGCTGCCCGTCTCCAACCTCACCAACCTGCTGGCGTTCGCCGCCAGCGGCCTGACCTTCACCCGCTTCGCCGCCCTGATGGCACTGCCCTGGCTGGCCGCCATCGGTGCCGAGTACGTCGTCATCCGCCGCTTCTTTGCCGCCGACCTGGACGCCGGCGCCCAGACCCCGCCCACCGACGCACCCCGCGAACTCCCGCTGTTCGCCCTGGTCACCGTGGCGGGCACCCTGGCCGGCTTCGTCCTGACCTCGGCGCTCGGCATCGACCCGGCCTGGGCCGCGGCCGCGGGCGCGGCTGTTCTGGCGGCCCGCGCGCTGGCCCGGCGCCGCGCCACCCCCACCGCGATCGTCCGGTCCGCGGCCCTGCCGTTCTGCGCCTTCGTCCTGGCCCTGGGCATCGTGGTCCGGGCCGTCGTCGACAACGGACTCGCCAACGCGCTGAGCCACCTGGTGCCAGGCGGCACCAGCCTTCCGTCCCTCCTCGCCATCGCGGCACTGGCAGCCGCCCTGGCCAACATCATCAACAACCTGCCCGCCGTCCTGGTCCTGCTCCCCCTGACCGCCCCCACCAGCCCGGGCGCCGTCCTGGCCGTCCTCCTCGGGGTCAACATCGGCCCGAACCTCACCTACGCCGGCTCGCTGGCCACCCTGCTGTGGCGAAGGATCGTGCGCGAACACGACACCGACGTGGCTCTGGGCGAGTTCACCCGACTCGGCCTGCTCGCCGTACCGGCCACCCTGCTGCTCGCCGTGGCGGCACTCTGGACCTCACTCCAAGCGATCGGAGGCTGAGCGCCGTGACCGTCATCGTCTGGACCGTGGAGGGGACCTGGCCCGCCTGCGGCGACGCCGCGCGCACCCACACACCCGCGGACGCCCAAGTCAGCTCTTCGTCGGCGTCAGCCTGGGCCATCAGCGCGGTGAGGACCCGCTCCCACGTACCATCCAGAGCCCACATCCGCAGCCGGTTGTAGACACCCCTCCCACTGCCGTACTTCTCCAGCAGATGCACCCACTGCGTACTGGTCCGGAACTTGAAAGCGATCGCGTCGATCACCTCCCGGTGATCCCGCCGGCGACCACCCCGCCTTGGCGTCCGGGCTGGCAGAAGTGACTCCTCAGGACATGAAAAAGTCGCCAACGCAACCTAAGGAAGTGGATGCACGTGGGCTCCCGAAATCCATTAATTGCTCTCGGTATCGCCATGTCTGTGCTGGTTCTTCCTGGGTGCAGCCAGAGCCGGCCGGCACAGCCAGCGCGGCCTACCCACAAGATCATCAAGCACACCCTTTACGGCTCCGACCATGACGCCCCTCACCAGCGCGAGGTTCTCAGCTGGACGTCTCAGGATGGCAACGGCCCCATCGACGGGACGTACACGCTCCAGGAACAGGCGACTGACTCGGCCTCTTGGACGACGTCGAGCGAACCGAAGTCCTTCCACGGCACGCAGCACGGCAACGAGATCGTCGTGCCGGTGGGGCAGCTGGGCGGCGCAGCCGACTTGCATAGCACCATCCGGCAAAACGGCCACCGGCTTCACCTCAGTTCCGATCTGGGAATCGAGACGTTCGACCTGTATGACTCCCCATCGGCCCGATGACATCGCCGACCTGGGCGGCACTCGGTTGTGGCGCACCAACACCCGTGCCACTACGGCCCGCTGGACTCCATGCCCCGCCACACCGTCCGGTTGGACCTGACCCATGCGCATAAGGCCGATATGCCCCGGCCGAAATTTCGCCAGTTCGTCATCTCCAGGTCGCCATTGATGCCATGTCGCGCTCCCTGAGGATCAGTTCACTGAAGCGCCCCCCGCACACCGGACCTGAAAGAGGGACGCATGCTAAGACGCGGGCTTATCACGCTGGTTGCCGTCGGACTTGCCACTTCCGTGGGGGCGGTCCCCACGGCATCGGCGACCGGCAGCCCAGTGACACTCGCCGTGTTCGGCGACGCGCCGTACGGCAAGTCGGCGTACGCGCCCGCGGGCCAGACCGCCGACACCTCGCAGTTCCAGAAGACCCCGGCGTTCATCGGCACCATCAACAGCGACCCGACGATCAGCGACGCCATCCACGTGGGCGACATCCACTCGGGCAAGGAGTTCTGCACCCAGGACTACGACGCCTCGATCGCGTCCGTGTGGAAGACCTTCACCAAGCCGCTCGTCTACACGCCGGGCGACAACGAGTGGGCCGACTGCCACAAGGCGTCGAGCCTCACCTCGCCCGGTCAGGGCGGCGGCTTCTACGACTCGGCCAGCGGTACGACCAACTACATCGGCACGAGCGGCCTGTCGACCAACACGGCGGACTGCGTCAGCTACCACTGTGGCAACCCGCTCGACAACCTCGCCGAAGTCCGGCGGGACTTCTTCGCGCAGCCCGGCCGCACCCTCGGCAGCGGGACGCTGAACGTGGTCTCCCAGGCCACCGCCTACGACCCGAGCCACCCGGGCGACGCACAGTACGCCGAGAACGTGAGGTGGGCGCAGAACGACATCGTCTTCGTGACCCTCAACGTGCCCGGCGGCTCGAACAACGACGCCGACCCCTGGTACAAGGCGCCGACCGCGACCCAGGCGCAGACCGACGAGCGGACCAACCGGACAGCGGCCGACGTCCGCTGGCTCGATGCCGCCTTCGCCGACGCGACGGCCCAGCACGCCAAGGCCGTGGTGATCACGTCACAGGCCGACATGTGGGACCTCGACGGCAAGACCAAGGACCACCTGACGAACTACGAGCCGATCATCAGCGAGGTCGCGGCAAAGACGACCGAGTTCGGCCGTCCGGTGCTGATGCTCAACGGTGACTCGCACCTGTACCGCTCGGACAACCCGCTGTCGCCGACGGCAACCTGCACCGGCGAGACGGACCCGGCCACCGGCGCCGGCGTGTGCGCCCACGACCCGGGTGACAACGCGTGGAACGAGCACCCGTACTACAACGTCTCGAACTTCCACCGGATCGTCGTGCACGGCAGCACCACTCCACTGGAATGGCTCAAACTGACAGCCGACCCGAACGCCAACTACGCCGTCACCGACACCACCTACGGCCCGTTCAGCTGGCAGCGGATGCCGCAGCCGCAGCTGTAAAACGCGCTGAACGCACACGATGGGCCAGGTGTCCGATGTGGACCCCTGGCCCGTCGCGCTTTCCCGGAAACGTTGTTGCTGCGCGCCGTGAACGGCCTCGAGGCCGTCGCCCTCTTCGACCAAGGGGACGTCCGCGGGCGGTGGAACGCCGCGGAGGGCATTGGACACCTACGAATCTTGTTCACGGCGCCGGGTCACGCAAGGTCAGGGGGTTCCTGGGCAGTCCGAAGCCTGCCATCTTCGATGGTCAAGGAACAACGGGGCGAAAACAGGCGCTTGTGGTCTCCCGGCTCGCCTCCAGATGCGACATGCCGTCACTCATCGTCTCCGGATCCAGGCTTGAATGTCGTGTCGAGGTCGTACTGCGCGATTCCGAAAGGTTGAAAGTCAGTATCCGCGAGAATTCTGTAGAGGAATTCCGAGGTGGACATGGCGAACCGGTGCCATCCGCCGACGCCGTGGGCGCGCGCGAGGACGGGATACTCCCCCGGCCGCTCGGCATCGATCAGCCAGAAGTATTCGTCGGCCCATTCGGTGGAGCCCCACTCAACCAGCCCCTTGCCGCCCGGCGCGTAGATCGCATAGGGCTCGACGGCGGAGACCTCTCCACGCTTGCTGTCCTGGTCGACCGGCAGGGAGACCCGCCACTGTGTCAGGAAGTCGAACGCGCGGCCCTCGTCACGCCCCAGAAAGTAGACGGAATCACTGAAGACGCCGCCGCCGAACACCTCGTAGAGCTCCTTGTAGTCCGCCGGCAGTGGAACCCCCAGCTCTCCCTCGATCGCCGCCCAATCGACGGAGATCCCGAGCGGCTCCCACCCGGTCAGTTCGATCACTCGCTGAACCCACATGCAACAATCTTTTAGCACCAGTATTCGTTGCGATGTCCTTCAGCCCCCTCGTTACTCACGTCAAGATCGGCAGCTACCGGACTCAGCCGACATGGGGGTCCTCAGCATCCTCGTCTCATCTGGACCCGACGCTGACCAAAGAGGCAGAACCTAGCCGATCCGTTCGGCCAAAGCGACGATGATTCCCGAGGGGCCGCGGAGGTTGCAGAGTCGGTAGAGGTTCTCGTACTGCCCCACCTCGCCGAGAAGTTCGGCGCCATGGCGGCGCAGTCGGGCGATGGTGTCGTCGATGTCGTCGACGGCGAACATGACACGGTGCAGGCCCAGAGTATTGGGTGGCGGGTTGCGCGGACCGGCAGTGATCGCCGTGGGGGTGTGGAACTTCGTCAGCTCCAGCTTGCCGTGGCCGTCCGGGGTGCGCATCATCGCGATGGCGCTGCGGACCCCGTCGAGGCCGACCGTCTGGTCTGCCCAGATTCCCTCGATCTGCGCTTCGCCTTCCAGCTCCATGCCGAGCTCGGTGAAGAAGGCCATGGCAGCCTCCAGGTCGTCGACCACGATGCCTACGTTGTCCATCCGCTGAATCGTCACGGGGTGCTCCTTCTTCGTCGCGCAGTCCGTTCTGGCTACTGGTACCCCTGGGACGGAGCCGGTGCCGCATTCCCGACACCCGGAAGTGTCGATGTTTTGGGGGCTTCACCTTGCCGACGGGAGGAAGAACCTAGGCGTCCTGACGACCGTAGCGCTCCCGGTGCCAAGCCACCGCCTCGGCGCTCATCGGGGAAGAGACGGCATACACGTCGCCGACACGGTCGGTGCCGCGTCGGCGCTCCCCCTTCTCATGGGCCCGGAACACCATGAGGGACACCTGTGAAGCGGGCTGCCAGTGCCGGGTGAAGGCCGGAGCGTTCGCGTCCGGGACGTCCTCCAGGTGCACACCGCGTTTCGCCAGCAGCCGCTCCAGTTTGTCGAACCGGAGATGGCGGTCGAAGCGGCCGTATCGCTCGCGCAGCGCCCCGTTGACGATGCTGCCGCCCCAGTACGAGAGCCGATGCACCTGCAGGGTGAAGTGGTGGCCCTCCCATGGGTGGTCCGGCGATTGTCGTACCCAGAAGAACTCGGCTATTCCGTAGTCGCGCCACATGTTGTGGTCGTCAAAGGAGTTTTCGGCGAAGTCGGCACCCAGGATCGCCGTGACCTGGTCGGGACTGTCGGTCGGCTTGGCGCCGAGCACCGTTCCGGTGGTGACCACGTCCACGTAGAACGCGAGGGAATGCGGAGTCAACTGGTCTTTCCTTGACGGGGCTCAGTGGCCAGGTGGCCAGATGGCCAGAGGTGGCCAGAGGTGGCCGCCTCAGCGTAGACGGCCGGCCGCCACGAAGATCCGCCGGGCAGGCTCCAGGGCCGGCGGCCAAGAGCCAGAGGACGGGACTCATGAGCCCACGGCCTACTGGATGCTCCAGCGGTGCGGATGCGAGGGGTCGGCGGGGCAGGCGAAGATATTCAGCTGACCCCAGCGGCCCACGGTGACCTCGGTCGGCAAGGCGCAGCGGTGTGTGGGCAGGTCACGTTCCTCAAGTGGTTTCCAGCTGCCGCTGCCGCCGTCCCACTCCCGGCTGTCGATCGTCAGCAGCAGGTCCATCGGTGCCTCGCAGGCCCGGCAGTTCATGGGAGCGGGGTCGGTCAGGTGCCACGACGCGAACCCTCCGACGCGCCAGCCGGGCGGAATGGACAGGTCGTACTGGTAGGCGGGCGGCTCGGGCGCGTCGGCGTCCGCCGCGCCTTCGGCCTCCTCCTCAAGCGCCTCCCCCTCAAGCGCCTCCCCCTCAAGCACCTCCTCCTCAAGGGCTTCCTCCCAGGCATCGATCCGGGCGCACAAGTCCTTGGGAAGCAGGCCGGCGAACGGATATGTGGCCACCTGTTCCGGGTGCAGCACGCAGGGCTCTGGTACGTACCCCGTGGAGCCCACGACCTCCGGGCTGGGTGGTACGGCAAGGACCTCGGCGACCTCGGAGGAACGGCGCCAGCGCAGGTCCAGCGACATGCCGTGCCCGGTCCTGCCGTGCCGGTCGAAGGGGCACCAGAACACCTGGAGAAGGTCGCAGCCGTCGGGGCCGGCCGGCAGGTCGGGGAGGTCGCGTCGGTAGAGCTGGGCAACGCCGATCATCGGCAGCGGGTCGGTGTCGGCCACCCCCGCGACGCGGTGCCGCCGCGACAGCTCCACCAGGAGGGCCCGCTCCTGTTCCGTGGGGCCCGAGTCCGGGTCGCGGTCCCAGGCGTGTGCGAGGACCTGTCGCTCCCGGTGGATGTCCGTGGGACGCCGGCCGGTCCCGCGCGCATGCGGCTCGGTGCACACCGGCCACGGTTCGTCCGCCGGCCACAGCAGGGGCCCGCCCACGGAACTGGACGACACGTCCGGGCTGCCCGGCCGCGGGTGCAGCCGGGTGGTCGTTCCGCGGTAAGCGGCCAACTCCGGGAAGAGCCCCTCGACATCGAGCGGGCGCGGCGGCGTGGTCCTCGTCATGGAGGCGACCCTAAGCGTCAGCTGTCCTCGGCGGCCGAGGCCCCCTCGTCGTCTGCCTCAGGGGGCAGCTCGTGATCGGGCACCACGTCGGTGCGGTGATCTCCCGCACCGTCAGCCGACCCGCCTGGCCAGCACCTGTCCCGGCCAGGCCCCGGACAGGAAAGGTTCGGTGCGGGTGAAACCGTTGCGCTCGTAGAACGCGACCAGTCCGCCGCCACCCGCCCAGCAGTCGACTCGCAGCAGTTCCACGCCGGCCCGACGGGTCTCCTCGGCGGCATGGGCCAGCAGCGCTGCCCCGATGCCCAGACCGGCGTGCCGTCGGTCGGTGACCAGCAGCCGGACGTACCGCTCGGGTTCCGCGGCCGGCGCGATCGGCATCTGCGGGCTGGGCCCGGAGTCCAGCACGAGGGCTCCGACGGGTGTCCCGTCCAGCTCCGCGATGTACGGGGCATTCTCGGTCGTATACCGCTCGACCCGTGCCACGCCGCCGGGCTTTTGCGAGTACGGTGTGGTGCCCCACTGCTCGGTGTTGCCGCGATCGTTCATCCAGACCACCGCGGAGTCGAGCATGTCCAAAATGGCCGGTGCGTCGGCCAGGCTGCCCGGTCTGATCCGTATGCCTCGTGTGGTGTCGTTCATGGTGGAAGCCTAGGCACTGCCGGGTGGCTGACGTGCGATGCCTCCATCTGAGTTCGCGGCCTCGCGGGACGGTTCCTGCCTCCGGTCGGAGGTGAACTGGAGGCGTGGCGGGGGTGCGGTCGTCGTGTCCCAGGCGCGGCGTTCCGCGTGTTCGAGCCAGTTGAGATACCACTCCGCGAACGACACGTGTCCCGGCTTACCACGCAGTTCGACCGGTACCACTCCCTCACCGACGGTACGTACGTCCTCCCATATGGTGCCGCGCTGGGGGCCTGTGGCCACGAGGAGGGTGTAGTACGCGCAGCCTTGGGAGCTGATGCACAGGGTGCCCTCGCTCAGGGCCTCATACAGCTCGCCGTGGCGGGCATCCCAGGAGGCGAAGGCGGCGGCGAAGGCATCGTCGTCCGGGAAGTCGGCTCGCCGGGGCTCCGCCCACTCGTGCGCGTCGAGCTCGGCGGTGAGTTCGGGACGGAAGGGCAGCGCGCAGTGGCCGGTGGCTGGAGGAGTGTCGGGTCCGGGCGGCTGCATCGGGAACAGCCCGTAGTCGGGGCCCGCGCCGCCCGCGCCCACCTGAAGGAGGAACGTGCGGTATTCCTCGGGAAGTTCGGTGCCGAGCCACCGCTCTACGGCCCGCAGCTGGTCCGCTGTGAGGACGGGCAGCAGCTCGAAGTTGTGGCCGTATCCGGGGAAATCGGCGCCTGACACCACCCACCAGCGCGGCGCGTTCCGTAGGGCGAGCACGCGCTCTCGCACTCCTGCCCAGGTCCCGCTCACCGTTCCTCCTCCGAAATCTCGCACCTGCCCCTTTGCTGTCACCGGTGGGTCCCGTCGGCGACGTTCCTCTCGTCGGCAGGTCCGAACCAGCTCTCGTGGACGGCATCAAGGCCGTCACCGTACTGCTGAGGCAGGAGCCGGAAGAACTTCCAGCAGTATCCGTAGGGGTCCACGCATTCGCAGTACCGCTCACCCCATGGAGCATCGGCCGGTTCGGTGGTGATCTGGCAGCCCGCTGACCGGCAGTAGCGCGCGACAGCGTCCACGTCTTCGACTTCCAGACCCACCACCACGCCGAGCCCGCGCGGCCCCGCCTTCGTCTGCCGTTCCCGCTCGCTGTCGGGAAACGGCAGCCCTGTCAGAGCATCCACAAGGAGCTGTACGTCTCCACGCCGCAAGATCACCATGACCGTTTGGCCCTCGGGGCCTGGCACGAAACCGACCTGCTGGAAACCGAGCCCTCGGTACAACGCGGCAGCTCCGGCAACATCAGCGACGCGAAGTCCTAATCGAACGGGAGCTTCCCGGCCCATGCGCCCTCCAGCACGACCTCCACCCCGATCTCCACCCCGACGCGGCCATACGGCCGACCGCACTCCACCGACCGCAGGCGCCCGCACGTTCTCAACAAGCACCGAACATTACTGAGGTTGCGGGCATGATGTCGCCGGTCGAGTGGAGTCGGCCGCTCCCTATCCTGGCCGTATGACGGAGACGCACACCTACGACGTAGCGATTGAATGGACCGGCAACCTCGGCTCGGGTACGGAGAGTTACCGTTCCTTCAGCCGCGCGCATGAGGTCCTGGCGACGGGGAAGACGCCCATTGCGGCCTCTTCCGATCCGGCCTTTCGCGGGGACGCATCCCGCTGGAATCCCGAGGAACTGCTGGTGGCCTCGGTTGCTCAGTGTCATATGCTCTGGTACCTCCACCTCTGCGCCGTCGGCGGGGTGACGGTTGTCGACTATGAAGACCGTGCTCACGGGGTCATGACCATGGACGCGAGCGGCGGGGGCGGCCAGATCACCGAGGTCGTACTGCGCCCCGAGGTGACCGTTGCCGAGGCGTCGATGGCGGACAAGGCGCGCACACTGCATGGCGAAGTCCATGCGGTGTGCTTCATCGCTCGCTCGGTCAACTTCCCCATCCGGCATGAGCCGCTCATCCGGGTCCTGTAAGGGGGCCGGGCCAACAGCCGTGGCGCAGGGGGCCCGTTTCAGGTCGTGGCGCGGGCCTCGCTCCGCTCCTGGGCGGCCGGGTCGGCCGAAGGGCCGGCGGCAGGGGCGATCAGCAGCCGAGCGTGGATTGCGGGGCCCAGCGCGGTCACGGTGACGGCGAGGGCAGCGGCGATGGCCAACTGGGCGTTGGCCATGTAGGGGTTGAGCAGGAGCTGGGCCAGCAGGGCGGCCGTGACCAGGGTCAGCTTGGCGCCGATCACGCGGGGCGCGGACAGCGTGGGGCGGGCCGAGGGGTGGACGCCCCGGGCGCGTGACCGGTGGGCGGCGCGGATCTGGAGCGGGATGGTCAGCAGGACGCACAGCACACGGACTGCGAGCGCGCGGAGCGCGTGGCCGGAGTGCGGGTCCAGCAGGTGCCCGAGGAGCGCGTTGGCTGCGAGGGCCGCCGTGACGATCAGGACGCGGACGGCGATCAGTCGTGCGAGTGCCGGGCCGGGGCGCGCGGCGGTGTGGAATGCGGCGGTGAGGCGGCGGTTGGCCGGCAGCAGCAGCGGCGGCAGGGTCAGCAGGAGGACGACGGTACGCAGCCCGTGGGCCCATGCGGGCTCGGTGGTCTCCCCCACCCACATGACGGCGAGGACGATGCCGACCAGGGCGTAGACCCTGCGGATGCCTCCGGGGGCAGGAGGGCGCTGTGACATGTGCGGGTTCATGTAGGCGGCTTCCGGCAGGAGGAACGGGGGCGGAGGAACGGAGCGAGCAGTAGGGGGTGCGCGCGACGAGGTTCCTGTCGTGGCCGGTCAGTTCTGGTCGGGACCACTTGTGGGGGCGGCGCCGGCATGGATGCCGGCGAACAGCCAGACCAGGGCCTGGCCGAAGAGTTCTTCGGGGACGCTGTCCGGGTCGACCCGTCGCAGGCGCACCAGCCCCTGGAACAGTGCGGCCACCACCGTGGCCACGGCATCGGCGGGGGCGTCGGCGGGCGCGCCCTGCTCGGCGAGCCAGGTGTCGATCAGCCCCTCCAGCGCCTGGCGCGGTTCGCGGAGCGCGGCGGCCATGGTGTCGAGGACCTGCGGATTGCGCACCGCATAGAGCCAGAACTCGGCCTGGAGTGGGGCGAAGTCGGTGTCCTTGTCGGCGACGTCCACCAGCAGGCGCCCCAGCTCGGCGGCGGCCTCTCCGGTGCCGGCCTCGTGCCGGTCGAGGGTCTGGGCGGCCTCGGCGACGCGGCCCAGACCGCGTTCGGCCATCAGCTCCAGGAAGAGCGCTTCCTTACCGCCGAAGTTCGAGTACAGCGCGCCGATGGAGAAGCCGGCGGACTCGGCGATCTCCTCCACCGAGGCCCCCGCGAACCCTTTCCGCGCGAAGACGCGGGCCGCCGCATCCAGCAGCAGTCGGCGGGTGCGGGCCTTGGCCTCGGCGCGGGTCAGTCGCTGGCGTACGGGTTCGTCCTGCTCGGCACTCATGTTGGTGAGGCTATTCGCATAGTGAGGACTATGTCAATTCTCAGATAGCGTGTACAGTTCGAATAGTGGTTACTATTTGAATGGCGATTGCGATCGGAAGTCGTGATCGAGGAGTGAGAGGGCCGGCCCAGGCCCCTGTCGATCACCGATAGCGCCGCCGCACCCCCACCGACCTGGGAGGAGAGCGAAGACATGCTCACCGGAGCCATTGATTCCGCCGGAGTCGCTGATGCCGCTGATGCCGCCGAGCCGGCCGAACGGGCCCACGCGGATCTGACAAAGCCCGACGACCTCACGGAATCCGCCGACCCCACCGATTCCCCCGACCTGGCCGACTCCCCCGGCCCGGCCGATTCCCCCCAGCCCCCGCCCGGCGGGCTCCGACTGGTCGTGGACCTGAACCGTTGCCAGAGCTACGGGCAGTGCGTCTACGCCGCACCGGCCGTCTTCCGGTTCCACGGCGAGGAGGCGCTGGAGTACGACTACGCGCCCGCCGCCGACACCCGCCGCGAGGTCGAGCGGGCCGCCGCGGCCTGCCCCGTACAGGCCATCGCCCTGGGCAGAGCCACCGAGCCCGCACCCCTGGTGACCGAGCCCGCTCCCCTGGTACCGGAGCGTGTGCGGTGACCGCCCCCGATGCGGTGACCGCCGCCGAGCGCATCGTCGTGGTCGGCGCCTCCCTGGCCGGACTGCGTGCCGCCGAGGCGCTGCGGGACGAGGGGTTCACCGGCGAGCTCACCCTCATCGGCGACGAGCCGTACGCGCCCTACGACCGCCCGCCACTGTCCAAGGCGGTGCTGTCCGGCTGGCTGACCAGCGACCACACCGAGTTGCCCCGCCTTCGCGACATCGACGCCCGATGGCTGCTCGGCACCCGCGCCGACGGCCTCGATACGCGCTCCCGCACGGTGACGCTGGCCGACGGGCGACAGGTGGGCTACGACCGGCTCCTGATAGCCACCGGAACCCGGTCCCGGCCCTGGCCGACGGAGCGGGGCGGCGCCCTGCACGGGGTGCACCTGCTGCGTTCCCGCGACGACGCCGACCGGCTGCGCGCTGCGCTGGCAGCCGGACCGCAGCGGGTGCTGGTCATCGGCGCCGGGTTCACCGGCGGCGAGGTCGCCTCGGTCTGCCGCGACCTGGGCATCGAGGTGACCGTGACCCAGCGCAGCGGCGCCCCCCTGGCGAGCGCGCTGGGCGGGGTGATCGGCGGCGCCGCGGCCCGCTGGTACCGCGACGCCGGGGTGGACCTGCGCCTCGGCACCACCGTCCACGCCCTGGAGGGCGATGCCGACGGCCGACTGCGGCGCGCGGTCCTCTCCGACGGCACGGTGGTGACGGCCGAGGTCGCCGTCGTCGCCGCCGGCGCCCTGGCCAACACCGAGTGGCTGGCCGGCTCCGGGCTGGCCGCCGACGCCCGCGGGGTGGCGTGCGACGCGTCCTGCCGGGCCCTGACCGACGACGGGAGCCCGCTTGCGGACGTCTTCGTCGCCGGCGATATCGCCCGCTGGCCGCACCCGCTCTACCCCGGGCAGCTGCTGCGCCTGGACCACTGGGACAACGCCGTCGCCCAGGCCCGCACCGCCGCCCACAACATGACCCACCCGCCGCGCGAACATCGCGACCACCGGCCGCTGCCGGCGTTCTGGTCCAACCAGTTCGGGATGAACCTCAAGTGCCTGGGGCTGCCCGCCCTCGCCGACCAGGTCGTGGTCACCCAAGGCGCGCTCGACCAGCGCCAGTTCGTCGCCGCATACGGGCAGCGCGGGCGCCTGGTCGCCGTCGTCGCGGTGGACGCGCCCCGCGTGCTGGACGGATACGCGGCGCTGATCGAGGCCCAAGCGCCCTTCCCGCCGGTGCTCAACGCCACCGACGGGCCGGACCGGCTCGAACCCCTCGACGCCGATTTCCCTGGCACCGCCCCGGCCGCCGTCCCCCGGACCGCCGACCCGTCACCGGGCCACCTGCCCGCCCCGGCCGCGCCGCTTGCCCCGCCTCTCCAGTCCACCCCGCCCACCGAGTCCAGCCCATCCGTCCCGTCCCTCCCCTCCGTTCCGTCCGTCCTGGCCGGACACGAGTGAAAGACACGAGTGAGGAAGCCACACCATGACCTCAACCATCCAGCAACAGCACTCCCCCACGGAGCTGTTCGCCCACGCCCTGCGCTACGAGAACCGCGCCGACCCCTACCCCGCCTACGAGCAGCTGCTGCAACAGCCGGTGGTACAGATGGCCGACGGATCCTGGCTGGCGACCGGGCACCGCGAGATCAGCCTGCTGCTCCGTGACCCGCGGATCAGCGCCGACCGCCTCAACCCGCAACAGCAGCCCATCCGCAAGAGCCTGCTGATGGAGGACCCGCCCCGCCACGACCAGCTGCGCCAGGCGGTGACCCAGCAGTTCATCCCGCGCATCATGGGCATGCGCGACCACATCGACGCCCTCGTCACCGAGCTGCTCGACGCGCACACCAGCGAGCAGCCGGGACAGCTGGACGTGGTCGCCGACCTCGCCTACCCGCTGCCGGTCACCGTCATCTGCGAACTGCTCGGCGTACCGCGCGAGGACGAGCGCCTCTTCGGCTCTCTCGCCCGCCGCCTGACCCGCGGCCTGGACCCCGTCGACACCCAGACCGAGAAGGAGATACACGAACTCCAGCAGGCACGCGCCGAGTTGGTGGAGTACCTTGAGGGGCTGATCGCACGGCACAACGCCGACGGCGGCAGCGACCTGCTGGCCGGCCTGATGAACGGCCAGAGCCCCGACGGACCGATGGACGCCATCGACCTCCGTGTCACCCTCGGCCTGCTGCTCATCGCCGGTCACGAAACCACCGTCAACCTCATCGCCAACGGGACCCTCGCCCTGCTGCGCCACCCCGACCTCCTCGCCCGGCTGCGCACCGACCCCGACCTGGCCACGCCACTGGTGGAGGAGGTGCTGCGGTACGACCCGCCGGTGCAGATGTCCGGACGCAGCGCCCTGGCCGACATCGACATCGCCGGGACCACCATCCCCAAGGGCTCACGCATCCGCCTGCTCCTGGCCTCCGGCAACCGCGACCCGCGCCGCTTCACCGACCCCGACCGGTTCCTGCCCGACCGCGCCGACAACGCCCATCTCGGCTTCGGCGGCGGCATCCACTACTGCATCGGCGCCACCCTCGCCCGCGCCGAGGCCCAGATCGCCCTGACCGCGCTCGCCCGCCGCCTGGACTCTCCCCGCCTGGCCGCCGACCCACCGCCCTACCGCGAAAACGCCATCCTGCGCGGCCCGGAACGGCTCCCCGTCACCTTCGAACGGCTGCTACGGGACCCACGGGGCAAGTGACCGCGCGCAGCCGGTCGTCCGGTCCCGCACACGCCGCGGACCGCACCCGCCACCCCACCCCGGACGGTCCGGCCGCCGAGGCGGGGCGGGGGGCGGGCCCACTCGGTCGCGGCATGACGATGCGACGCACCGGCACTGCGTGCCGCATGGGCGCAGTGGACCCAGCATCGGAACCGGCCTTCGCCGACGGGTACGGCGCACTCCAGGCCCCCGCACGAAGGGGCATACGAAAGCAACATGCCTCGCGCGAACGCCTTGACCTAAAGTGCAGTTGAGGTGTGAGAGTCGATGCCATGACGCACTTCAGCGACCTCATCCACGCCGACACCGGTACAGCTTTGATCAGCGAGTGGATCACCGGCACCCCCGAGCGTTCGCACGCGGTGGCTGACGCGGTGATCGACGAGTGGGCAGCGGGCGAGAAACCCTCCGCGCGCCTCGCCCAGCACATGTTCCTCTCGACGGATGGCGCCAGCCTCCTGTTCTACGCCCAGTGGACCAGTGATGAGGACCACCTGGCGTGGGCCCGCGCGCACCGCTCCGAGATGGTCAGCCGTATCGACACGCTCGTGCCCGGTATCGAACGTCCCGGGCTCAACCGCACCCGCCTCCACAGCAGCCTGGTTCACGACGCGGGACCTCACCCCGGCGTCTTCGTGGTGACCACGACGGTGGCTGACGAGGTAGAGGCCACGGTCAGACCGGCGCCCGGCCTGCTCGCGGCCCACATCCACCTCACCACGGACGGCCAGCCAACAACAGACGGCGGGCGCGCGGTCATCGTCACGGAATGGACAGATGCCGCCTCGCATGACGCGGCCGCCGCCACCCACGCCACCGGCGCCCTCGGCTTCAAGCGGTACACGCTCCACCACTCGTTCCCGAACGGCGTCGCTCAGAGGGCATCCAGCGGGACATGAGAGCCCCCGACGTACGACGGCCGCACCGCCAACCGCCAGAGATTTTTGACGGCTGAGGTTACGGCGGTTGTAGGCCGAGTCCGGTCTTGGTGATGACTGTATGCGCATGACGGAGCGTCAACAGCCCGACATCGCCACCACTTTGACGGCATCAGCCGCTCTCATACTGCCGCACCAAGCGCCACCGGCCCGGTTCCTGCCAGCGGAGGCCCTGACGATCTGACACCGGATATGCGGAAGGCCAGCCTTCACCGGCCGGGGCTTGGCCGTGCGCACCTCGGTTTGCTTCTCCTGCCCCCGCTGAATGGTGGCCTCGGCTGTCACGCGGAGGCCACCACCTCACCTGTGGTGAGCTGGGGAGGGTTGGGGAGCAGTGACGCGAGGTTGTCCCGCACGAAGTCCGCCGCTCGCCGGATCGATTCCTCTGCGCCGGCCTGGTCCTGGAAGACGCTGGTCGAGATCATCACGCCGTCCCCGGCGTCGATCCAGTAGTACGCCACGAATCCGGGGACTTGACGCATGAGCGGTACGAACCCCTCGCTGACGAGGCGCCCCGTCTCGACCGGATCGGTCACCCCTTCGTACCGCCGGACTGCTGCGTACATGGCTGATCTCCTCATGGAATTCCGGGCCTGGGCTTCCTGGGACGCCGTACCCGCGCGACGGCTGCCCGGCTTGTGAGGGGGCCCTCAATCACCTGAAGGGCCGCCTTCGGCAATCCAAACGGGCGCGGACGTTGCCGGGGGATCGCCGAGATAAGCCCAAAAGGAGCCAGAGGATGATCTTGAAGCATGCCGGTGTCAGCTAGAGCTGGGTGAGGTTGTCCATGATCAGTCCGAGGGTGAACTCGAACCGGTCGTGTCCGGTGCCGGAGGTCAGCTCAGCGGCATAGCGTCGGGTCTGCGGAAACGTGTCGGCCGGCAGCGCGGTGAACCGACGGATCAACTCCTCGCGGCCGAGGACCCATTCCTGGTCCGGGTGTCTGCGCCGCTGCTGGACCAGCGACTGCTCCAAGGCGTAGGCGCTGACGTAGAGGGACAGAGCATCGAGCGCCCAGGCGGCGTTCTGCGGTTCGATTCCGCCGGCGAGCAGGATCGCCAAAAGCCCTTCCCTGACGCGCAATGTGGAGAGGTTGGTCGGGACTACGCCCAGCGCGGCACGGGAGACTCCGGGGTATTTCAGGTACTGGTCGCGGATCTGTGCGTACACGTCGAGGATCTGCCTGCGCCAGGTGGCCGGGTCCGGTTCGGGCAGCACGACCTCGGAGCAGAGCCGGCCGACGAGCAGATCGTCGATGTCCTCTTTGCCGACGATGTGCGCGTACAGCGACGATGGGCCGGTGCCGAGGACCGCGGCGACTCGACGGATGGTCAGTGCGTCGTAGCCCTCGGTGGCCACGACCTGCAGGGCGGCGTCGGTGATCCGGTCGACCGTGAGGGGCTTCTTGCGTGGGGACGCCGCTGAGGGCTCCCCAGCGGGCGGGGCGTGGCGAGCTGCTCGGCGCTGCCGGGGATCGGAGGGCATACCGATCACTATAGCTTGACACGAACTAAGTTCGTCTCGTAGAACTTAGTTCGTAAATGACGAACTAAGTTCGTGTCCGTACGCGTGGTTGGCGTCCCCTGCTCGGGTCCTGAGCAAGGTTCGGACAGTCGGTTCAGGAGGTGTGTGATGCGCGTTTCCGTGATCGGGGCCGGTCTGGGGGGTCTGTGCTTGGCGCAGGGGCTGCGTGGTGCCGGGATCGACGTCGACGTGTACGAGCGGGACCCAGCGATCACCGCACGATTTCAGGGGTACCGGCTCGTACTGGATCCGGTCGGATTCGAGGCGCTGCGCGGCTGTCTGCCACAGCGTTGGCACCCGCTGCTGGACGCGGTCGTCAGTGACGCCTACGTCGAGCGACTGGCCCTGGACGCCCAACTGAACAAGATCGGCGAACTCGGCCCTGCACGGAGTGGGATCGTGGTGGACCGGCAAGTACTCCGGCATCTGCTGCTGACCGGACTCACTGTGCACACCGGGGCCGCGCTGACCGGTTACGACGTGTTGGACGACGGCAGGGTCGAAGCCCGGTTCGCGCAATGCGATCCGGCAACCGCTGATCTGCTCGTCGGGGCGGACGGGGTCGGCTCCGCGGTTCGCCGGGTGCTGACGCCGCAGACCAACCCGCGGGACACCGGCGTTCGGTTCGTCATCGGCCGCACGCCGATGACGGAGCAGTTCGCCGATCTGTCCCGGGCCTACGGCGGGAAGATCGTCGGGGGCGGAGTGAGTCTGTTGCTCGGGGCGATGCGGTTCCCCATTCCGCCAAAGGAAGCGGCGGAGAAACTGGCACCCGAAGTAACGCTCCCCGACATCCAGGACTACGTGCGCTGGGCCATGATCCTCCCGTCGAACGGCTTTCTCGGCACCTCGACGGCACAGGAGGCCGCGCTGTCCAGGATGAAGGGGTGGCACCCAGACCTGCGGGCGCTCATCGAACAGGCCGACCCGGACAACAGCACCCTGCTGTCCATCGGGGTGGTCGAGCCAGGTGAGCGCTGGGCGTCCGGTCCGGTCACGCTGCTCGGTGACGCTATCCACGCCACCTCTCCGACCGGCGGCAACGGTGCGAACACCGCCCTGCGCGATGCCGACCTGCTGAGCCGCTGCCTCATCGAGGCCGCCGAGGGCCATCAAGATCTTCTCGCCGCGGTCGACAGCTACGAGCGGCAGATGTTCGAGTACGGGGGCGAGGCCGTGCGCCACAGCCTTGCCGCGCTGCCCGCCTTCGTCCCGAACCCGGAACGACCCGAGCCGGCATAGGTTCAGAACCTCCCGGCCACGCCCTCAAGGTCGAACGGCATGTTTCCGGCGTGTTCCGGCCGGCCTCCTTGTAGGTGGGCCGCCAGCCGGGTTCTCCTGACCGGCCGGCGGACGCCCGCTCTCAGTCGCAGTCTGATGCACTGGCCGGGTCGCGAAGAGAGTCAGCGCCGACGCCGCCCAGGGAACAGGGCGCTGAGTGATCCGCACACCAGCGCCCCGAACAGCATCCCGCCCCAAGGGATACCGCCCGGCCGATGCGTCACCACCGAGTATGCGAGGGAGCCCAGCCCGGCGGCGAGCAAGAAGAGAACAACACCTCGAAGCGCAGACCACCATCTGGGGCGGGCAGAGTCTGAGTCTGAAGTCATCGGGTTACCTCCGTGGATACTCCGCCGTTCAGGGCGGAGAGGAAACGGACTCCTGCGGAGCAGGGCAGGGATAGCCGTTTCGCCGCCAGGGCGAAACAGCCTGTGGAGCTGGTGTAAGACCTCAACGGAGTTCTCCGGGCGGGCAGTCGGCGATGAAGCAGGAAACCCACGGGCGACGGCGACCCGTGTAGGAACCGAAGTGCAGGATCGTTGTCCAGATTTGCCACCGTCGCCGGTCCGCCGACAACTGCACCACAGTTTTCCGTGACTTCGTCCGGAACGGAACCCTCCGGTTACTCGTGACGCTCTGCGCGCTCACCCCGTATGCGGCGCTCGCAGCAGACATCCTGCCCGTGGTGGAAACCTTCAGGTCGCGGTGCGCCGCTCGTGTGCGTGATCGATGCTGCGCAGAGCACCCGTTGCGCGTCGTCGAGCATCTGGTCGCTGTCGGATGCGGCGTTGGCCAGGCCGGCGCAGCACAGGGCCAGTAGCAGGGCGCCCCCAGCGATCGGGAGGGTGCGGCGGGGCGGGGGCGGGGCCAGCAGGGCCTGGACCCGTTGGGGAACCGGGCCGCCGGTGACGGCGAGCGTCGGAGTGCGCGATGCGTGGGACGAGGAGGCGAGGGCGGCTCGTCCGACAGCGCGGGCGACGATCCTTCGGCTGCCGACCTGCGCCGCGGCCTCCTCGTCGGCCCAGCGCTCCAGGGCGAAGCCGCCCGCGTCGGCCAGTGGCCGCAGCAGCGGATTGGCGGCCGCGGTGAGCCGCCACAGAGTCTGGAAGAGGTGGTGCCGGCTGCGGAGATGGGCTCTTTCGTGTGCCAGCAGAGCCTCGCGCTCCTCGTCGGCGAGGCAGCGCAGCATGCCACGTGACACCACGATCCGTCCTGGCGCACCGGGCAGGGCGAACGCCTGCGGAGTGTCGTCGTCGACGACAGTCAGCTCGCTGTCGCCGGGCATCCGGGCGCACTCGCGCCGGGCCCACAGGAGGTGGTGTGCCTGTCGTGCGGCGGCGAGGATCAGGGAGACGCCGCCGACTGCCAGGACGAGGGCGCCGGCGACCGCGACGGCGAGGTGGACCGGGTCCTCGGCCCGTAGCGCGGGTATCGACCAGTGGCCCTCCGCCGCCACCTGGGGGATCTGGGCGACTGCGGTGAACGCCAGCAGGGCCAGCGATCCCGTCCAGCCGACCGTTGTCACCAGCGCGGCGCAGGCCAGGGCCCACGCCGCGGAACGCGGGGCGAGCCGGCGCGACAGCCGTGGCGCGAGCACGGTCAGCACGGCCGTGACGGCCAGCGGAATGTAGACGCTGATCAGCACCAGCTCACTTCCCGTCGCCGGAGTGCCCTGCGCCGTCGCGGCCGTCATGCCCGGACAGCAGTTGATGCAGCAGTTGCTCGTCCCGTTCGGACAGCTGGGACACGAAACGGGTCAGCACCGCCTCGCGGTCGGAGCCGCCTTCCAGCAGCGACTGCATGCGCTGTGCGGTGTGGGACGCCTCGTCGCGGGCCGGCTCGTAGGCGTACCCGCGGCCCTCGCGGTGCCGGACGAGCATGCCCTTGTCGTACAGCCGGGACAGGATCGTCAGGACGGTGGTGTAGGCCAGATCGCCCGGCAGGCGTTCCAGGACCTGTCGTGCGGTCAGCGGGCCGTCGGCAGACCAGAGGGCGGCGAGCACATTGCTCTCCAGTTCGCCGCGGGCCCTCCTGCCGGTTGCTCCGCCGGCTTCGTCGTCCCTGGGGTGGTGCACCGTTCCTCTTTCCGTCGCTTTGCGTTCGGACAGGCTACCCATCGACCTTCTACTAGTTGTAGGAGGTAAGCTCCGGGACTTGAAGGCCAACTACTACAACTTGTAGTTGCGCGTGTTCTTCCCTGCCCCCTGCCGCCTCCCCTTCCCACGTGTCCTCCCATCTGCGCAGAGGAAAACCCATGGCCAATCCCGGACTCACGCTTCCGCGCCGCACCACTGCGGACGTTCTGCCGGCGCCCCGCACGGTCGCGATGTCTTCGGACCGGGTCGCGATCGTCTCGGCGAGCGTCGGTGCCGGCCACGACGGTGCGGCCGCCGAGCTGGAGCGCCGCTTGGCGGCGGACGGGCTGGCCGTCGACCGGTACGACCTGCTGGACCTGCTGCCCGCCGGACTCGGCCGGGCCGTCCGGGACGGCTACCACCGCATGCTCGTCCGGGCACCCTGGGCCTACCAGCGGATCTACGCCGGCACTGAGCGCGCCGGTGGCGGCGGCCCCGCGGCACGCGCCCTGCTCCGCGCCGCGGAGGACCGCGTGCTGCGCGCCCTGCACCCCGGCACCGGCGCGGTCGTCTCCACCTACCCGGGAGCCAGCCGGGTCCTGGGCAACCTGCGCCTCGCCGGACGCCTGACCGCCCCGGTCCTGACCTACCTGACCGATTTCTCCGTGCATCCGCTGTGGGTGGCCGACGGCGTGGACGTCCACCTCGCGGCCCACGCCGTGCCCGCCGCCCAGGCACGAGAGGCCGGAGCCCGGGACGTGCGGGTGTGCGGACCCGTGGCCGACCCCCGGTTCCGCCCCTGCGGCACACGGCAACGCGACCGCGCCCGGGCCAGGTTCGGGCTGCCGTACGACGCCCGGCTCGCCCTGCTCGTCGCCGGGTCCTGGGGTGTCGGGCCCGTCCGGCAGGTGGCGCGCGAGCTGCGCGACTGCGGAGCCGTCGTCCCGGTCGTCGTCTGCGGCCGCAACGAAGCACTGGCCCGGCAGCTGAGCGCGGACGGGATCGAGCATGCCTACGGCTGGGTCGACGACATGCCCGGCCTGATGCACGCGGCCGACGTCCTCGTCCAGAACGCGGGGGGACTGACCTCCCTGGAGGCGTTCGCCGCGGGCCTGCCCGTGGCCAGTTACCGCTGCATACCCGGACACGGCCTGACCAACGCCGCCGCCCTGGACGAGGCGGGCGTCGCCGCCTGGATCCGCGACCCGGCCGACCTCGAAGGCGTGCTGTACGACCTGGTCGACGGTCCGCTGGGACTGCGGCAGCGGGCGGCGGGGCTCGCCCTGTTCGCGCAGTCTTCGGACGAGGGCCCGGCGGCCGAAATAGGCCGCGTCCACCGCTCGGGTCCGCCGCCCCTGGCCCCGCAACCCGTCGCACCACGCCGCACCCGCCCGCGGCGGCTCGCGGTCACCGGCGCGGTGGCCTGCGCGGTGTGGGCCTGCGCCGTGGGGTCCGGGGTCGCGACGACGTACGACGCACCCGACCTGCGGCACGCCGTCGGCCACGGCCTCGCCCCGGACAGCCTCGTACCCGGCCACGACCGCGCTGCGGAAGGACACCACTCATGACAACGCCCCGTCCGCTGCGGGCGACCGCCCTGGCCGCCACCGCACTCGCGGCCCTCCACTCGGCTCCCGTCATCTCCACCTTCGGCCCGCTGCGCAACCGCATCATGCCCCGCCTCTCCGGCCGCGGCCGACCGGACCACGTCGCCCTCACCTTCGACGACGGACCCGACCCCCTGTCCACGCCCTTCTTCCTGCGCCTGCTCGAACGGCGCGGCGTGCGCGCCACCTTCTTCCTGCTCGGCAGCGAGGCTCACCGCTCCCCCGGCCTGGTGCGCGAGATCGCCGCCGCGGGCCACGAGATCGGCATCCACGGCTGGCTGCACCGGCCCCTGCTGCTACGGGGCCCGCGCGCGACCTACGACGACTTCGCCCGCGCCCGCGACACGGTCGCCGCGATCACCGGCGGCCGGCCCACGCTCTTCCGCCCTCCCTACGGCGTCATGTCCACCACCGCCCATGTGGCGGCCCGGCGCCTGGGATGCACCCCGGTGCTGTGGACCTGCTGGGGCGAGGACTGGACGGCTCGGGCCACACCGGGGTCGGTCCACCGCACGGTGGTCTCCGACCTGGACGGCGGTGGCACCGTCCTGCTTCACGACTCGGACTGCACCTCCGCCCCCGGCGCCTGGCGTTCGGCCCTGGGCGCCCTCCCCCGCATACTCGACACATGCGAGCGGCGGGGTTACGAGGTCGGCCGACTGTGTGACCACGGGTGGCCCGGCAGCTCCGAGGGCCCTGACGTTCACCCTGCCGGTGGCAGTGCCCCAGACCACTGACAACCGTTAGGCACCGGAGCACTCCTCGCTCACCCCTCGTCTCCAGTCCACGAACCGTCTCCCTGCTTGTCGTCACTCCTAGGAAGGCCCGACGCCGATGACCACACCGCTGCACCTCGCCTCACAACTGGCCGTCAATGTGCTGGACGCCCGGTCGCTGCTGGCCGCTTTCGGCGTACTGGGCGTCGGCGTGGTGATGTTCGCAGAGACCGGGCTGCTGGTCGGCTTCTTCCTCCCCGGTGACTCACTGCTGTTCACCGCGGGTCTGCTGTGTACGGGTACGGCCGACCGGACCGTGCAGCTCTCGCTGGGACCGCTGTTGGTCGCCGCGGCCTTCGGTGCGCTGGCCGGCGCGCAGTGCGGGTACGTGCTCGGCCGGAGAGCGGGCGGGGCGCTGCTCGCCCGCAGCAGCTCGAAGCGGCTGCACGAGGGAGCACAGCGGGCCGAGGAGCTGCTGGAGCGATACGGACACGCGAAGGCGGTCGTGCTGGCCCGCTTCGTTCCGGTGGTGCGGACGGTGCTCAATCCGATGGCGGGCGCCCTGGGCGTGCCGGCACGGACGTTCACCGTGTGGCAGGTGATCGGCGGCTTGGTGTGGAGCGTCGGCCTCACGCTGGCGGGGTACGCACTGGGGTCCGCGATCCCGAACGTCGACCGTTACCTGCTGCCGCTGGTCGCGGTGATCGTCGTCGTGTCACTGATCCCTCTGCTGAACGAGGTCCTCCGCTCCCGCCGGGCTGCCCTGACCGCGCGGACGCCGGGCGAGCGCGGATGATCTGTCCGCGCGGCCCGCGGCTGGTGGCGGGCCCGGCAGGCGGGGCCACAGCCGCGGTCAACGTCGCCCGCGGTGCCCGTGGTGCCCGTGGTCGTCATGCTGGCGCTCCGGTGCCGAAGCTGCTGGTGCATGAGGACCGTCAGCACGGTGTCTCCCCGGCCGGTGGCGTCGTGTCTGTCAGCATCCAGCCGTTGTCAGTGCCTGCTGGCAGGATCGCCGGCATGACACCATTGCTTCTCACCGACATCGAGCAAGCCGTTCGCAGCAGTTGGAGTGCCGAGACGTGCACGCCTGGATTTCGATCGCGATGGACGAAGGACAATCCGGCCCGGGACCAGTGCGGCGTGACCGCCATGGTGCTCAATGACCTGCTGGGAGGGGAATTGATCCGGGGCGAGGTCCATGTCAACGGAGAGTTCGTGGACTACCACTGGTGGAACCGCCTGGGCATGGGTATCGAGATCGACCTCACCCGCGAGCAGTTCAGGCCCGACGAGATCGTCGCGGGCGGCATCGTGATCCCCCGTCCGCCCGTGACCGAGTGGCGCAGGCTCCGTGAGGAGTACGAACTTCTCCGCGACCTCGTCTTGGAGAAGCTCAATCGGCAGCAGGCGGAAGCCTCTACGACTGAGGCTCATCAGCCGTCCTGAACCTGGTCCGCCCGCCCGACCCTTGTCCTACCAGCCACTCCGCGACCTGGGCTCGTGGATCGTTCCCCATCGGTGGCTCACCGGCGGCAGTGGTAGATCCCCCACACCAGCAGGCCGTCGCGGCAGGCCCGCTGCCACAGCGGGAGGTTCTCGCGCACCCGGGCCAGATAGCTGGGGCTGATCGCCCCGTCCGGCTCGGCGTGGTATCGCCGCGCCTCCTCGGTCAGCCGGGTGTAGTGGTTGCGCAGCTGCTGGCTCAGTTCCTCGAACTCCACCTTGGCCAGGCCGACTTGGGGCAGCAGCTTTTGGTAGTGGCCTGGCGTGGTCAGTGATGGCGCGGCCAGCCGCGTCAGCAGCGGCCGGATGGCCTCGGCGGGCGTGTCGTCGGCCGCCATGATGTCGGTGAAGACGAACTCGCCCTCCGGCCCGAGCACCCGAGCCACCTCGCCCAGCGTTCTGCCCGGGTCGCCGCTGTGGCACAGGGCGTCCTGGGACCAGACGACGTCGAAGTGCTCGGCGGGGAAGGGGATGTCGTCGAAGGACCCGGTGACGACCTCGATCAGCCCGTCCAGGCCGCGCTCGGCGTTGGTCGTGCGGTGGCGCCGGTTCTGCTGTTCACTGATGTTGAGCGCGGTCACCCGGCAGCCGAAGTGCTCGGCCAGGTAGCGAGCCGCGCCACCGTAGCCGGAACCCAGGTCGAGGACCCTGCGCCCCGGGCCCAGCAGATGGGCGACCTTGGCCACGACGTGTTCTATGGTGCGGCGCGAAGCCGCCCGGACTTGCTCGCGTTCGTGTGCGTAGATACCAATGTGGATGTCCTCGCCGCCCCAGATGCTGTCGTAGAAGGCATCCACGTCGCTGCTGTCGTAGTACGCACGCGCGGCTGCCGCGGCCCCTGTCCCTCCTGTCCCCGTTGCCGCTGCTCTCGGTCTGCTCTCCGTCGTCTCCGTACGCTGATCGGTCATGTGCAGTGTCCTGGCCCGCCGTTGCCGGGCACAAACCGTGGCGGTGCGTTTCCGGACAACGGCAGAACGGCAGAACGGCGTCCGCAACGGGAACGGGGGATCTGCGGAAACGGTGGTGTCGGAGTTCGTACTTCGGCCCGGCCCCCGCGTTCCGCCGACGGTCGCCCTCACGTCGCTCATGGCGCCCGGACTCACAGCGCGCCACCCAGCGCGGCGCGCGTTCCGCGACCAACTCGCCCAGATGGTGGCGCGACAGCCCGCGAAAGGCAGGATGGGACAGGGCCGCCGCGCGGGCCTGTTGTGTCTTCACGCGCCGGACAACTCGCGCGGCCGTCTGCGCCCCCGCACTCACCCCCCAACCAAGATCAATCGCAGGTCGGCCCCATAAGGTCGGAGGCATGACGCCACCCCTTGCCAGCAGTGCATTCGACTCGCTCCGCCTCGACGCCGTACGCGACCACGAGACGCTGCGCCGGGCCTACGGACTCCCCAGCGACGCGGCCATGCGCAAGCAAATGACCGAACTCACCGAGCAGACCCAGCGGTTGATCGGCTGCTCCTCGCTGGTCCTGATTGCCAGCGCGAACGCCGAAGGTCACTGTGACGTCTCCCCGCGCGGCGGTCCCGCCGGGTTCGTCGCCGTCCTGGACGCACGGACGGTGGCGATACCGGACGCGACCGGCAACAAGCGCCTGGACACCCTGCAGAACGTCATCGCCACCGGACGGGCCGGGCTGCTGTTCGTCATACCGGGGCGCACCACGACGCTCAGGGTGAACGGCCGGGCCTGCGTCTCCACCCGCCCGGAGCTGCTGTCGCAGCTGACCGCCGTCGGCAAGCCGCCGGCCAGTGCGCTGGTGCTGGGGATCGAGGAGGTCTACCCGCACTGCCCCAAGGCGCTCCTGCGCGGCGCGGCCTGGAATCCGGAACAGTGGCTGTCGGCGGACGCCCAGCCGACCTCGGCCGAGGTGACGCTGGCCCAGCTGCGGAAGCCGGAGCTGACGATCGCTGACATCGAGCAGGCAGAGGCGGACACGCTCAAGTACAGGTACGAGTAACGTCGTTGAGATACGTAGCTCTTGCCGGATGCGGCAAGTCGGAAGCAGTTTGAGCAGCGCGTCGCCACGGCCAGATGCGACACTGATCTCATGAGGGCCATAGGCATTGTGCGGGAGTGGCACAGCGAGGAGGGCTGGGGAGTCATCGGCTCCGACACCACCCCAGGCGGCTGCTGGGCCCATTTCGGCAGCGTACTGATGAGTGGCTACCGCTGGCTCAGTTCGGGGCAGAAGGTCTCGTTCCAGTTCGAGCGCGGTCGGCAGGACGGATACGACTATCGAGCCACCGCCGTCTGGACCGACGACGACCGTCCCGAGGCGGCCTTCGCTGAGCAGGCATCAGCGGCCTACGGGAGCACCCTGCGCCTGGAGTTCGATGCACCGGTTAGCTGTTGCGGGACATCGGGTTGTTGACGCCTGAGCAGGTCTTCAACTCGTCGCAGCGAGTGCCGGAAGATTGCGGTGCGGCTGGACGTTGGCTGCAGGTATGAAGATCAGCGAGGCTTCCAGAATCAGCGGTGTGAGTGCGCGGTCGTTGCGGCACTACGAGGACGAGGGCTTGATCGTCCCTGGGCGTTTCAGCAATGGGTTCCGTGACTACTGCCAGTCCACGATCGATCGGGTGCTTGTCATCCGGTCGCTGCTGGAGTCCGGGTTGCCCGTGAGGTTGATCAGGGAAGTCCTGCCCGGCCTCACTGACGGATCCGATGCCGGCACCGAGGTGGTGTGTGCGGAGTTCCTGCACGAGGTGCAGGGCTATCGCGATCGGCTCGCTGCTCGCATTGCCGTTCTCAGCGATCAGCAGGCGGCACTCGACGCCTACCTGAGAGAGGCCCGCCGTACTGATCTCTGACGGCCGCTTGACCTTGACGTAAGTGTGAGGTTCCTACGCTCGGTTCATGGAGATCAACGAGCAGCAGAACGCCGCCGAGCAGACCGTTCGAGCACTGGTCCAGCGGTCGCACCGTGGGCCGAAGGACCTGACTCTTGCGACGGATCACCGCCGCCCTGCCCCGGGGCCCGGCGAGTACCTGATCCGCGTCGGCGCCGCCGGAGTCAACTTCGCCGATGTCATGCAGGCCCATGGCACCTACGGAGGAGGCCCGCAGGCACCCTACGTGGCGGGCTTTGAGGCGGCCGGTGAGATCGTGGGGGTCGGCGCGGACGTCGAGAAGCCGCTGCCGCTCGGCACCCATGTCGTCGGAGCCGGCCCGGGCGCCTTCGCGCAGTACATGACGATGCCGGCCGCGGGGGTACTTCCCGTGCCTTCCGGCTGGAACGATGCCCAGGCTCTCGGTCTGGTGCTGAACTGGGCCACCGCGTTGGCGGCACTGAAGCCGTTGGGCGAGATCAAGACGGGTGAGGTGGTGCTCGTTCATGCCGCGGCCGGCGGCGTGGGGCAGGCTGCCGTTCGCCTCGCCCGCCACTACGGTGCGCGGGTGATCGCGACGACCTCGCCGGAGAAGCACGACACCGTCAAAGCCCTCGGTGCCGACGAGGTGCTGGACAGCCGACGCCCCGATCTGGCTGAGGAGATCACCCGCCTGACCGGCGGTGTCGATCTGGTCCTGGAATCGGTGGGCCAGGCCACGTTCGAGGCCAGCCTGTCGGTTACCAAGCCCTTTACCGGACGCATCGTCGTGTTCGGAGCCGCTTCCGGTGACGCCACTGTGACCACGCACGACCTGGTCTTCACCCACCAGGTTCAGATCAAGGGTCTGCACATCGGTGCGCTGGCGGTCGCGGCCCCGTCCCTCTACCAGTCGTTGCTCGTCGAGATCGAGGCTCTCATCGCCCACGGCGTCTACCCGCCCGGCACCCCCCGCGTGCATCCCCTGGCCGAAGGACCGGCAGTGCTCCAGCAACTCGAAGCGGGCCAGACCCGGGGCAAGCTGGCCCTCGATCCCTGGCGCTAGGAACGCCTGTGCTTCACCGCAATGCTCCGCTGTCCCCCGAGGGACGACTTCGGCTCGTGCAGCGTTGCCAGCACCGTCCGATCGCCCACGTGGCGGCCGAGAGGGGGATCTCCCGTGCCTGCGCGTCGAAAGGGGTCAACCACTACCGTCAGCACGGTGAACTCGGGCTGCTGGACCACTCCTCCACACCTCGGCGCCAGCCAACGGCAACGAGCTCTGACGTCGTCGCCAGGATCGAGGCACTCCGCCGTGCCGAGAAGTCGTCCGCCTCCCGGATCGCATTCGAGCTCCAGGCCGAGGAAAGACGCGAAGGGCGAGCAGGGGGAGGATCAGTTGGAACGGATCGGGTCGTACGCCGTGGTGCGGGAACTTGGTGCGGGCGGGATGGGCACCGTGTATCTGGCCCGGTCGCGCGGCGGGCGTCTGCTGGCGGTGAAGGTACCCAGAGCTGAGCTGGCCGCGGACGCGGCCTTCCGGGCCAGGTTCCGGGTTGAGGTGGACGCGGCGCGCGCGGTCGGCGGCATCCACACGGCGCAGGTGGTGGACGCCGATCCGGAGGGAGATCCGCCCTGGCTGGCCACGGTGTATGTGCCGGGCCCGACGCTCGCCCACTTGATCACCGCCGAAGGGCCCATGGCTGAGGAGGAGTTGAGGCAACTCGGCGCGGCGCTGGCGGAGGCGCTGCAGGCGGTGCATGGGTGCGAGATCGTGCACCGCGACCTGAAGCCGGGCAATATCATCATGGCCCCGGACGGTCCGCGGGTCCTGGACTTCGGCATCGCCCGGGCCGTCGAATCCACTCGGCTGACGATGACGGGCCATGCCTTCGGTACCCCGGGGTATCTCGCGCCCGAGCAGGCGGAGGGCCGGGATGTGACGGGCGCCGCCGATGTGTTCGCCCTCGGTGCCGTCCTTGTAGCGGCGGCGGGCGGCAGCGCCTTCGGCGAGGGCACACCGATGATGCTGATGTACCGCTCGGTGCATGCGGAGGCGGACCTCTCACCAGTCCCGGAGGGCATACGCGGGATCGTCGGAGCCTGCCTCGAGAAGGACCCGGCCCACCGGCCCACGACGGAGCAACTACTCGACGCCTTCACCGGGGTCGTAGACGCCTCGCACCCGCCCACCGTCGTAGCGCCACCTGCCACCCTCGTGATGCCGACGGCCGACCCCGACCCGGCCGAGGAGTTCACCGGCGAGGAAGCGGAGTACTTTCAAGCCCAGGACACCGAACGTGCCCTGTTCATCGGAGATTTCGGCGTCGATATCCGCCGCGCCGGCCGCACCGACGTGAGCATGGACTTCGAGTGGAGCGAGATCGCGAGCATCGGCCACGCTCTGGACGAAGACTCCCTGAAGTGCACGCTGTACATCCGGACCGTCGACGGCGTCCCGTGGGACTTCACCCTGATCGCGCCCGACAAGGTGACGCACAGCACATGGGCGAGACACCTGCAGTACGTCCTGGATCGCTACTGCGACTAAGGACAGGCTCGAACTGCAGGGAATCGCCGCGCTGCCCGGCCGTGATCACGATAGACATGGGCCTTTGGCCCTGCTCGACAGCCAAGTGCAGCTTCGTGGTCAGGCCGCCGCGCGAGCGCCCGAGTCCATGGTCGTCCGGCTCAACGGTGACGCCGCCGGGCGGTTCCTTCTGCAGCTCCCCCCCCTTTCCCTCGCCCCGGCGGCGTGCTGGTGGGCCCGACACACCGCGATCGCCTTCTGGCAACGAGCCCAAGCCTTCTTCGCCTCTCACGACATCACCGTCGAGCGGGTTCTGACCGACGACGGTGCCTGCTACAAGTCCAAACTGTTCACCCAAGCCCTTACCAAGGCCGGCATCGCCCACAAGCGCATTCGGCCCTACCGGCCACAAACCAATGGCAAGGTCGAACGCTTCAACCGCACCCTGCTCGACGAATGGGCATACCTACGGCCCTACACCAGCAACACCGCACGCACCGAAGCCCTGGCAGGCTTCCCACACCTACAACCACCACCGCTGCCACACCGCACTCAACGGCACCCACCCATCACCCGCGTTAACAACGCTCCAGGTCAATACACCTAGGCCGCGTAGCGGTCAACGGTCATTTCTCAACCCCGTCCACAACACCTGCCCCCGGCGCGTGGAGGCGCGAGAGCGAGGTCGGCTGTACCGGAGCCCTGCCGCGCGCGGACGCCCGCCCTGCGCAACGCTCCTTTACGAATGCGACCAGATCGAAAAAACGTACGACGAGGACCGGCTACCGGGAGGCCTGGCCGGACCCGGTCATCCGGGAGCGGTTCTCCGCGAGGGCTTCCTGTACCTTGCGCTCGACCTCCGCCGGGTCGACACCCAGGGCGCGGCCCATGTGGATCGACCACACCTCGGAGCGCACATTGGTCTCGAAGTCGAGGTCGGCGCGGACGTTCTCGCGAGCGGCCTGGCGGTTCTGGCTCAGCATCACGAAGGTGGACAGGAAGATCGCTTCCAGGCTGACGATCATCGTGAGCAGCCCGAAGGGGAAGGGATCCCAGACGGCCTGCTGACCGAACACGCCTTCGTTGCAGACGATCCAGACCGTGAACCACGCCGCGTGGAGGTAGACGAACAGCATGGTGCCGGCGAAGGCGGTGATCGCGTCCGCGATCCGGTCCTCGGTCCCGCGCATCCGTGCGAGCACGTCCTGCTCGTGCCGCAGCCGCAGAGTCAGGCCGCCCGGACGCCTCGGATGCCCCTGACCGCCCTCGCCACTCGCCGCACCGTCCACGCTCACTCCCGACCGCCGTCCACGTGCACCGGCCGACAGCGTACGGGCGGGCCGGTTCCCACCTCGCGACGACCGACGGTGGACACGCCCGAATACATCGCGCGGTGGAGCGGCACCTGGGCCGGGGCCCGACAGCGTTCCGTGGGGAGATCCGGGCCTGCTCGACGACGATCTCCTCGCTGTCGGTGGCCGGTGCCTCGATGGTCGGGGCGATGAAGTCTTCGACCGGCATCGCCGACTCGTCGCCCTCGGCACCGACCAGGCCGGTGGCCACCCATGGCGGCCGACCGCGACCACCTCCCCTGGCACGCGTGTCCACCCGGGCCACCACAGGCACCCATGCACCACTATGTGCACCAACATCCCGTTTGCCTGGAGGCTGCGCATGAGCCGTGATGATTTTCCCTACCCAGAGACCGGACTGCTCCTCACCCACTTCCTGACGGTGGCCGACGTCGCCCGAGCCCGCGCCTTCTACACCGACGTTCTGGGCGGTGAAGTGGTCCTCGCCGAGAACCCCTGCATCGTCAAGCTCGCCAACGGATGGATCATCATGAATCCCGGCGGTGGGCCGACCCCCGACAAGCCGGACGTCACCCTGCGCCCGCCCACGGACCCGAACACGGTCAGCAGCTTCCTCAACATCCGCGTCGCCGACATCGAGGAATGCCACCGACAGTGGAGCGCCAAGGGAGCCGAATTCCTCACCCCGCCCCTCGACCGCAAAGCCGAACTACGCTGCTATCTGCGAGACCCCGACGGCTACCTCATCGAAGTAGGACAAGCCACCGGCATGCAGCAGGGCGTCTTCGCCGACCCACCCGCCGGCAACCACTGACACCGACGAGCTTCGACCGCGGCCGCCTGCTGCGAAACCCCAGTCGAAGCGGTGTATCAACGAGCTCAACCAGTGGCGCACCCTGGCCACGCGTGACGACAAGACCGCCATTCTTGCTTCGCCCCGATGAAGATCTCGGGGCCGGGAAGCATCAGCTGCTCGGTGTGGGCCACCCGGACGAGGACAGGAGCGCCCCGAACGCGTGGACCGCGCTTCGAGAGACATACGTGATCGCGTTCGCCGCCGGTTCGGGTCGGCACGGCGGCAGGAAGATCGCGGACGACGGCTTCGGGTCAGCGCTCCTGCGGCGGCGAAACGCGGACGCTGAGAGCAAGCGCGGCATGTGTGCGGGCATCGGCGGACCAGTGGGGGGCGTTCCACTGGCCGGCGATGGCGGCGGCGCGGGCGAAGTGGGCGGCAGCCTCGTCGTTCCGGCCGAGGAGGAGGGCGAGTTCGCCGAGCGTGTGGGCGACCGGGCACAGGGCCAGCGACAGGCTCTCCGCACCGGCCGGGGGACCGTCGCGGTGGGGAAGCAGGTCCGCGTAGATCTCCTCGGCGGCGTCGCGGTCGTTCAGCGCGACGATCGCCATCGCGCGCAGGCTCGTCAGGAAGGTGAAGAAGAAGTCGGGCCGGATCGGGCTTGGTGACATGCGGGCCTGGCGTGCCTCGTCGCTGCGGCCGGCGGCGTGGAGGGCGAGCGCGAGAAGGTCGGTGACCATCGGGCCGAGCGCCTCGTGGAGAGCGCGGATGTCGTCCAGGTGGTCGCCGAGTGTGCCGTCGTTCAGCCAGATCGCCGCCAGCGCGAGGGGGAGGAAGCCGGCGTGCACCGATCCGGCGCGTTCCATGTGTGCGGTGGCCTCGGCGTAGTGGCGCTCGGCGTCGGCGAAGCGGCCCTCGATGAGCACCAGGCTCGCCAGCGCGATCTCGGCTGCGCCGATCGCCTCCGGCATCCGGTAGGCGCGGGCGAGGTCGAGCGCCTCCCTGGTCACGCGGCGCATGGTCGCCGGGTCGTTGGCCGCGACGGCGTTCGCAGCCTGGTTGAGCAGCCCGGTCACGCGGTAGACGGGCAGGTCGTGCTCGACGCCGATCTCCACCAGCTCGCGGGCGTCCTCGTCCCGCCCGGGGCCGCCGGCCAGGACCAGGAGCGCCGCGGCCCGCAGGCGGGGATCGGTGGCGAGGTCGAGTGCTTCCCGCGCCGCTGCCATGACCGTCGGATCGTCCTCGCCCACCAGCTCGTTGGCGTACGCGGTGAGGAGGCGGGATCGCACGTCGGGGGCGAGGCCGGTCCGCTTGAGCAGGCGGCTGAGGCGGTCGACGAGGGGACGGTCGACCGTGCCGTACGTGCGGGCCTGCCAGGGGGTGGGCTCGGTCCAGGCGGTGAACGCGGCGATCATCAGGTCGTCGCGGCCGATCGACTCGGCGTATTCCACGGCCCGCTCACGCGTGTCCCTGGCCGCAGCGACCGCCCCGGCCCTGATCTGCGCGCGCAGCAGTTTGCCGAGCAGGCCGACGCGCTCGTCCGGATCGCCGGAGTTGGCGACGGCGTCGGCCAGGAGCGCGGCCGCCACGTCGTGGGCGTAGCGCGCCTCGGCCAGCTCGGCGGCCCGTACGCAATAGCCGACGGCCTTCGATGATCCGGCTCGCGCGTAGTGATGGGCGAGCGCCGCGACGTCGCCGGTGTCCTCCAGGGCGGCGGCGATCCGGGCGTGCATCCTGGTGGCCCGCAATCGGGTGACGTCGGCGACCAGCGTGTCCCTGACCAGCGCGTGAACGAACCGGACGCGCCCGGGCCCGGGCTCGTCGAGCAACCCGGCGATGACGCCCGCGTCCAGCGCGTCCAGCACACCGTCCTCGTCGCAGTCGGCGGCCTGCACGAGCACGTCCACCGCACTTTCCCGGCCGGCCACCGCCGCCAGCCGCAGGACGGACACGCCGCTCTCGGGGAGCCGTGCCAGCCGGCGCCGCAGCACGTCCCGTACGCCCTCGGGGACCTCGGAGAGCGCGACCAGCGCGCCCTCGCCGGTCAGCAGCCGCGCGCTCTCCCGCACATAGAACGGGTTGCCGCCGGTCCGCTCGGCGATCCCGGCCACGGTCGCGTCGTCGGCCTCGCATTCGGCGCGTACGAGCTCCGCGACGGCGTCGCCTTTCAGTCCGGGCAGGTCCAGCCGGAGGGGCGCGGTGCGGGCGAGGGAGGCGAGCGTGTCGGTGAGGCGCTCGCTCTCGTCCGCGCGGTACGCCGCGACGACCAGGATCGGGGCCCGCGCGCCGACGCCGCCGCCGAGCAGTTCCAGCGTGGCGGCGTCCGCCCAGTGGAGGTCGTCCAGGACGACGGCGACCGGCCGGTCGGCGGCGGCCGCCGCGAGCCAACTCCACACGGCCTGCCGCAGTCGGAATCGCCCGGCCGCCGCGTCACCGTCCACCGGCGCGGAGTCGGAGAGCAGCGGCGCCAGGTCGTCCGCGAACGCCCCCGGAGGAACGCTCACGGCCACCTTCCGCAGCGCCTCGACCCAGGCCCATGCGGGCGGCGCGCCGTCCGCCTCGGGACAGCGCCCGGCGGCCACGAGCCACCCGTCGTGTCCGAGTCGCGCGCCGAGGTGCTCCAGCAGCGTCGATTTGCCGAGCCCCGCCTCCCCGGTGACGAGCGCGACGCGCGCCCCGTCGGCGGCGGCCTCCCCGGCGGCCGCCACCAGCGCCGCAAGCTCGCCCTCCCGCCCCACGAACGGTGTCGCGCCGGGCCCGTTGTGCGAAGGCGGCGGCGCGGTTGCCCGGGGCCGGGGCGGGTCTGCGGAGGGCCGCGGGACGGCCGCGCGCAGGACGTCCGTGCGCTGGGTGAGGATCGCCTCTTCCAGGGCCACCAGGTCGGGACCGGGGTCGAGACCCAGTTCGTCGGCGAAGGTGGCGCGGGCGCGGCGGAGCGCGGCCAGGGCGTCGGCCTGGCGGCCGCTGCTCCACAGCGCGAGGGCGTGCAGTCGCCAGCCCTCCTCGCGCAGGGGAGCGTCGCGGGTGAGGCCCTCCGCTTCGGGTACCACCGCCGCGGGGTCGCCGAGCCGCAGTCCCGCCGCGATGTGCAGTTCGCGGGCGACCAGGCGCAGTTCGTTCAGCCGGGCGGTCTCGGGGGCGGCCCACGGCTCGTCGGCGACCTCGGCGAACGCGGGTCCGCGCCACAGCGCCAGCGCCTCCTCCAGCCGGGCGCGGGCGTCACGGGGATCGGCGGGCGTACGGGCCTCGTCGATCAGTTCCTGGAAGCGCCATGCGTCGACCGCCCCCGGCGGCAGCCGCAGTGCGTAGCCGGGCGACGCGCTCACCAGCAGGCGGGCCGGGGTCCGCGGCGGACGGCCGGGTTCCAGCAGGCGGCGCAGGTTCGACACGTATGCCTGCAACGACGCCAGGGCGCGCGACGGCGGTTCGCCGCGCCAGAGATCCTCGACCATCCGGTCGACCGGCACGACCTGCCCGCGCGCCGCCACCAGCAGAGCCAGCACGCCGCGCTGCCGCGGTCCGCCGAGGGGAACGGGCGCGCCGCCGACCTCGGCCGCGAACGAGCCCAACACCCGGATCAAGACCATGACTTGGCACATCGTACGCGCGTCCGCCCCTCCGCGACCACAGGCGTTCCAAGTCGGCTCCAAGTGCCTTCCAAACCCCGGCAGTCAGTCTTGAGCACGTCGAACAGAGCAAGGGCACCAACAGATGAAGGGCAGCAACAGATGAGCGTCAACACCCAGGACATGGAGATCGTCCACCGCGCCTTCCGCCGCGAGTCGCGGCTGCTGACGGAGCTCGTCGCGGCCGTCGCCCCGGGCGACACCGCTCGCGCCAAGGCGATCGCCGACCACTTCCGCGACTACCGGCTGGGACTGAAGAACCATCACGAGGGCGAGGACGAGCTCCTGTGGCCGCCGCTCCTGTCCCGGGTCGATCTGGAGGCGGACATCGTCCTGCGCATGGAGGCCCAGCACGAGCGCGTCGCAGCCACGCTGAGCAGGCTGGACACCGCGGTCCCGGCGTGGGAGACCACCGCCGGAGCCAACGAGCGCGACACCCTCGTGGCGGCCCTCGCCGATCACCGGGCGGTCCTGCTCGAACACCTCGACGACGAGGAGGCCACCCTTCTCCCGCTCGCGGCCCACCACATCACCGAACAGGAATGGGCCTCCCTGGGCGACCACTTGGTGGCCAACACGCCCAAGCTCACCCTGCTCACACTCTTCGGTCTCGTCCTGGAGGACGCGAACCCGGCCGAGCGCACCACGCTCCTCTCCGCCCTCCCCGCACCGGTACGCGGCATCTGGCACGTCATCGGCCGCCCCCGCTACACCCGCCACATCCGCCGCGTCCGCGCGGCCTGACCCTGACCCTCCCGGCACGAACCCGAACGCGACCCGACCCCGCAAGGAGACAACCATGTCACTCAAGACCGTCAACACCGCCCTGACCACAGCCCTTGTCCTGTTCATCTTCTGGTTCGGGGTGGACTTCGTCGTGACCCCCGAGACCGTCGCGCCGACCTTCGGCCTGCCGAGCTGGCCCTCCGGCGACGGCGGTGGCTTCCTGATCGTGAAAGGCATCCGCGACATCGTGGGCGGCCTGGTCCTGGGCGTCCTGCTGCTGACCGGTCAGCGCCGCGCCCTGGGCTGGGTCCTGCTGGTCGAGGCCCTCATCCCGATCGGCGACATGACCAACGTGCTCGCCCACCACGGCTCCACCACCGCCGCGTTCGGCATCCACGGCCTGACCGCAGTGCTGATGGTCATCATGGGCCTGCTGACCCTGCGCGAGACCCGCGAGGCCAACGCCGCCCCGGTGGCCGCCCCGGTCCCCGCCAGGGGGTAGCGCCGGTACCGGCAGTGCCCCACCACGCATCCCCGAGGGTGAGCCGACCGCCGCATCGGAACTGATGGCTCGATCCCATAGCGTCGTCGAGCAGTACTTCGACGCGAACGGCACCAGCGCTCTTGCAGGCAAGCCCGGTACCTACGTCATCGCCGACAAGGAAACCGACCGGTGCATCGGGACACGCGTACTCGACCGCCGCTCCCCCGACCTTCCCGGACACGTCACCGAGGAAGGCGGGGAGCTGGAGCTCACCTACCTGCTCCGGCGCGGAAGTTGGGGTGCGGGGCTGGCATTCGAGGCCGCCACGGCCATGTTGCGTGCCGCCGCCGGTGAGCTGCCCGACCAGCCGATCCTGGTGGTGACCCAGACGGCCAACGAGCGCTCCCTCAAGCTCGCCGCCCGTCTCGGCTTCCAGCGCATGGGCACCTTCGAGGCGCATGACGCGGAGCAAACCCTCGCCGTAGCCGACCTGCACGCGTTCAAGGACCGGCCTCCTCTCCCTTGACCCACGCTCAAAGCAGGGCAGCCGATACTGCCTACGGCATGCGGCAGGGGCACGTTCGGTAACGTGCCGGGCGGCCGCTTCGACGCCGGGGCGGGCGTACCGGCAGGTCTTTCACCGGAATCCCCAAGATCTTTCGACGCACTTCGGAGCAGCCCGTGAGCAACGCTTACTCTCCCGTCCCGGAACTCAATAGCCTCAAGGAGTTCCAAGAGCGCTGTGGAAGCGAGTACTACGCCAACGAATTCGAGCTCGTCGAGTTCGGCAAGCCCAGCGGGGCCGAGACATATTCGGACGAGCAAGAGTTCATCGACAGCTTCGTGTGCTTCGCCCGCGCCAACAGATCCGGTTCGGACTATGCGTTCTGGCGCGTCGACCACCGTGCGGACCTGGCCGCGTCGCCCGTGGTGGTCTTCGGGGACGAGGGCGGAATATGTGTCGTCGCCGGCAACATCCGGGACCTGTTTCGGCAACTCGGATGTGACTGGTGGCAGTGGCCTTCCTGGGAAAGTGCCCAGTTCATGGAGCCCGACCCCGACGACAAGCCCAGCCCCCGCCATGGGGACTATCTCGAATGGCTGAAGGAGAACTTCGGCCTCACCCCGCCGGACGATCCCAATGAGCTCCGGCACATCGCAGAGGCCGAGTTCGGCGCTCGGCTGGAGAGCTGGGTGGATCGCTTCTACCAAGACCCCATGGACCTGTGACCTGCGGCGCCGGTCAACAGCCCGTCATTTCTGGAGCTGGGCCGACGAACGCTGCCGTCCGCCGGCTTCCCTCCCGGGCCCGGCCAGGCGGGTGATGCTCCTGCCTGGCCGGGCAGGTGAGGGCCGCCTGGCCGTCAGCCCGGAAGCCGTATCCGCGACGGCCTGCACGGGGTCGACAGGCGGCTGTCCTCACCGTATGGCCGCCGTGATCACTCTCCCTGCCCACGATCGAGGTTCAGGCACAGCGCCCAGACGTCGGAGTAGGTGTCCGGTGAGGGTGATCCCCCGACGTGGATGTCCGCGGTCCAATGCGCGGCCGTGCTGGTCCCGTCGCTGACCGGGTTGCCGTCGGCGTCGCTGGGGAAGCTTCCGATGAGGTGGGTTCCGCCCGAGCCTGCCTTGGTGAAGTCGGTAGTGGTCACGTTGCCTCCGCTGGCGGCGGCGCCCCCGCTGACCAGTACCTGATGCTCCCTTCCGTTGGTGCGTTCCTCGGCCTGTTGGGGGCAACCGACGGTTGCGGTCTGGCTCGTGCCTGCCGTGGTCGGGCCGCTCAGCTCGCGGAAGTGGACTGTCGTGGTGATGTTTCGGGCGTTGGCATCGTCTCCGCTGCAGATCGCGTAGGCGTATGTCGTGTTGTCGCTGTCGCGTCCGCCGCCGATTCCCCCGACGGCGGTCCAGGAGTCGGGGTTGGTCTCGCCGTCGGCCGCGGCCTTCTGGCCGAAGTCGTGTGCGGCGTCGTTGAAGGTCGGGAAGCTGGCGATCGGCTTGAGGCTGCCGACGCTGGCGGGGGTGGTCCGGGCGCCGCCGCCGAGCAGGACCGTGCCGGTCGGGCAGGTTGCCACGACGGTTTTCGCGGTCTGTCCGACGGAAGGTCCGGCGATCTTGTTCATGACCACCTGGGTGTGCTTGATCCGGTTGCTGGAAAGGCACATCGCGTAGGGGGTGGTGGAGAATTCGGGGCTGGAGTTGCTCCCGCTTCCGCCGAACGCGAGCCAGTGCGTGACGTCGGTGCCGACGACCCCGGTCGAGCCGGTGTATTCGGTGACGCCGTCGGGGCTGGGCGCGATGCCCATCACGTGGTTGCCGTTGCCTGCCCGGTCGCTGCCGGTGTTCTGCTCGATCCCGCCGCCGGAAATGAGACCTTGGCCGCAGTCCGCGTGGGCCGAGACTCCGGTGAAGGGGGTCGCGGGGCCCATGGTGGGCCCGGGGGTCGTCACGGTGACGTCTGCGGTGTCGGCGTACGCGATCTCCGGCACTGCCAGGGCGATCAGGGCACCCGGGATGAGTATCTTCGTCAGGGCGGACTTCCGGGAAAGCCTCTTCGTCATCGAATTCTGCCTTTCTGGTGTCCCGCGGTGAACGTGGCGGGACGGCGTTCATGGGAGCGGGGTGTTCTGCGGGCGGGGTGTCGGGGTGTCGGGCCGCCCGTAGGCCAGTGGTGCCGGTGCGTCAGACGCCGTCGTTGGCGCAGAGCGCCCAGACGTCGGAGTGGTTGGCCGTCGACGTCATCCCGCCGGTGTGTGTGAACGCCGTCCAGGACACCGCCGTCGTGGTCCCGTCACCGACGGGGTTGCCGCTGGAGTCGCTGGGGAAGCTTCCGTTGAGGTGATCGCCGGCCGAGCCCGGTCCGGTGAAGTCGGTGGTGGTCACGTTGCCCCCGCTGATGGCCGCGCCCCCGCTCACCAGTTTCCCGTCCCCGACACCGCAGCCGACGGTGGTGTTCTGGCCGGTGCTCCCGGTGTTCGGACCGTTTGCCTCGCTGTAGCGGACCTTCACGGTGACGCCGCTGACGTTGATGCCGCTACCACTGCAGATCGCGTAGGCATAGGTCTCGTTGCCGGCGTTGGTGCTGTTGTCCCATCCGACGGCGCTCCAGGAGTCGGGGTTGGTCTCGCCGTCCGCGGCGGCCTTCTTTCCGAAGTCGTGTGCGGAGTTGTTGAAGGTGGGGAAGCTGGCGATCGCCTTGAGGTTGCCGGTATTGCTCGGCGTGACCAGGGCACCGCCACCGAGCAGGGCCGTGTTGGTCGGGCAGGTCGCCGTCACGAGACCCGGGGTCGACGCGGTGGCGGGTGCGTTCACCTTGTTCATGACCACCTGGGTGTGGTTGATGAGGTTGCTGGTGAGGCAGACCGCGTAAGGGGTGGTGGAGAAAGAGGAGTTGACCTGTCCGCCGCTTCCGCCCTTCGCGATCCAGTACGCCACGTCGGTACCGACGACCCCGGTTGTGCCGGTGTATTCGGCGGAACCGTCCGAGCTGGGCTCGGTGCCCAGCACGTGATTGCCGTTCACCCCCGCTCCGGTGCCGATGGCCTGGTCGATCCCACCGCTGGAGATGAGGCCGCTGGTGCAGTGGGCACTGGTGGAGATCGAGGAGTCGATGGTGGCGGGTCCGAGAGTGGCGCCGGGGGTGCGCACGGTGGCGCTCACGGTGTTGGCGTACGCGGCCCCTGGCGCCGCCAGGATCAGTAGGGCCCCTATGACGAGTGCTCTTCCTGCGGTGAAGCGCCGCAGAGACGTCTTTGTCATCGAATTCTCCCTTTCGAGGTTTCCCTGTGGTGCACATGGGCATAGCGGCGCTGTTCTGATGCGCAGCCCTCGGCCCGTGGTGCCGTCGCATCGGTCGACGTGGACGGCCGCTTGGTGGAAGGCCCGCTTGGTGGAAGGCCGAATGGTGGAAGGCCGAATGGTGGAAGGCCGAATGGTGGTCGGCGGGGGTGGAAACGGTGCACACGCCGGTCGACACAGTGCGCGGAGAGCCGTGCGCTCCCCGGGCCGGCGCGCACCCCTGACGTCGGCTCAGCCAGTTGAACGCATCAGCGCAGTCGCCGACCAGGTTTCGGGGATCCGCACATCAGACCCGCTGAGCAGGTATCGGCTTGCTGCTGCCGTGCTCCGAGGGCTCCGGAAGCACGAGGTTGCCCCGGCACGGGCTGCCACCGAGCAGGGCATCGCCGGGCTGTCGGGGATCGCCCACAACACCCGCTGCCGGACGCTGCCATGTGCGCAGACCCATGCCAGATCCTCCGTTTCGGCGGCTTGCGAGCGAAGCTGATTGAAGCAGCGGCCCGAGGGCGCGCACTACTGGTGTCCAGCACGAAAAAACGGCAGCTTTCGGCTGAGTGATTGGATGAGAGACCAGGGGATCGCGAGGTTGCCTGCCAGGTGCGCGCCGTGGAAAGTCGGTGCCTCTCCGCCAACAGCGATCGCACGTCGGGCACACAGGAGTGGGCCGCGGCGCCTAACGGTCGCCCGACTGTGACTACTAGGCTGCGACGATGGATCGCTTAACCGATGTGCCCGAGCGCCTCGCCCGGTCTGCGGATCTGGCCCGGGTGAATGACTACGACAGTTTCGCCGAGGCGTACTCGGCGGAGAACGAGCACAACCTCGTGAATGCGTACTACGCACGGCCCGCGATGCTGGACCTCGCCGGTGACGTGGCCGGCCGCCGGATCCTGGACGCCGGCTGCGGCTCCGGCCCCCTGTCCGCAGCACTGCGCGACCGCGGCGCCGTCGTCACCGGCATCGACACCAGCGCCGGGATGCTGGCACTGGCCAAGCGACGGCTCGGCGACGACGCGGACGTGCACCAGGTCGACCTTCGCGACCACTTGCCGTTCGACGACGGCGCGTTCGACGACGTGGTCTCTTCGCTGGTCCTGCACTACCTGGAGGACTGGGGGCCGACGCTGGCCGAGTTGCGGCGCGTGCTCAGGCCCGGCGGCCGGCTGATCGCGTCGGTGGACCACCCGATCGTGGCCTACACGATCCAGGAACCTCGGCCCGACTACTTCGCGACCACCAGCTATACCTTCGACTGGTCGTTCGGCGGGCAGACCGTCCCGATGAAGTTCTGGCGCAAGCCGTTGCACGCGATGATCGATGCCTTCACCAGCGCCGACTTCCGCCTATCCACCATCAGCGAGCCGCAGCCCGACCCGGCCGCCCGTGAACTCTTCCCCGACGGCTTCCACGACCTTTCGGCCAAACCCTGCTTCCTGTTCTTCGTTGTCGAGGTGCCGCCTTCAGCCACCGATTCGGACGATCAGTAGGGCCTGTCAGGTGCAGCATCCGTCAGTCTGAAGGCGAGGGTCGGCACGCGAGTGCAGCAGGCCTTGCTGCGGTGGTTCTAGAGTGACGCCATGGGGAGCAGGCGCAGGGTTCGTCGCATGGTGGTGGGCGGCACGGTGTACGGCTGGGCTTTCGGGCACCGGCATGATCGTGTGCGGGGCTACTCCGGGTGCAGCAACACGGTGGCACTGTGGCGTCCCGGAAGCCGAGCCTGTCTGCGTCTGGTGTTCCAGCCGACATCCGACCGAGCCATCTCCGACGGCTACTTCGACGAGGGCGCGGTGGTGCGCCTGCCGGACCGGGAGTATCTCAATCTCCACGAGCCTGGCAGCGTAAGGGCGTTGCTCGACGAGGCCCTGGCCCGTGGGCTGTTTCCCGCAACGGGGCCGGTGGAAGTGGACGGCTGGCCCCTTTTCGACGCTGTGAGACCGCAAGATCCGCCGGACAGACCGTAGCCCCCTCATGGCCGGGCTGTCGGTACCGGTTAGCAAGAGCCCTCAAGGGCGCTTGAGTCCCGTCCAGTTGGCCAGTGGCCTTGGGCCCCCGGTGCGCTTGTCGGCGTGCCCGCCGTCGGCGACCTCGACCTCGGTGTACTCGCTGCCGGAGAACTGTAGGTTCTCGCTTCTCTTGGCCCAATCCGACGTCCCGACCTGGGGATCTGTAGCCGTCTCAGTCGGGGCCAACCTCGTTTCGTCTCACGATCTTGGCCCATTGAGCGCGCTAGAGATACCAGAACTTGCCTGCCTTGTAGCCAGTTTCTGCCTTGGGTCAGCAATCTTCGGGCCGGCCCTGCCAGCCCCGACATGGCTTGAGTCGAAGCGACAGACGGACGCAATGACCCCAGTCTCTGCAGTGCTGACCATGCGACTCTTCCCGGCAGGTCACTCGTCGGAGCCGTACGTGATCCAGTGCTCAGGGACGAGGCCTTCTCCGTTGCTGCGCCTCCACTGTGCCCGAACAGCACCACGGAAGGGTTCCTCGTCCAAGTCTGCGTGTTCGAGGACGATGACCAAGGATGCCCTGTCGCGTACAGTACGCCGTCACAGCAAGAGGATCCGGAGCTTCTCCGGCGAGCAGAAGTACGTCACATTCGCAGCCACCGCCCGGGCGATCGAGGCGCCCTCTCCCCCGCTCTCGCTCAACGTCTGCTCGATCTCGTCCGTGCCAGGCTGGGGGACGTTCACGACTGGCCCGTGCCTTCGCGGGCGGACCCTTGTGGCGGATCCAGCTGACATGTTGTCGATCCAGGGTTGCCGCGGTCCAGCCAGGCCCGGGTCCGGCTGACGGCGACATACACCAGGCGCACCTCGGCTAAGACCAAGCCTCTCGGCTATCCCATCAGGGCACTTCGACCCACTCACCATGTTCACCTGAGGCACCCGCAGCACCTCTACCGCTCGGGGTCTGCGTGCGAGGGCCAGTGGCGATGCGTGCTGGGGGTTCTGGGACGGTAGCGGCGTGAGGGATCGCGCGGCGCCGGCTAGGGCCGATCGCCCTCGCCGCTCTGCCTCTCGCGCTGGCGGTGACCCTGATTGCCGCTGTTCCGACCACTGTCCCGCAGGCGACTGATGCCTGGCTGGACCTCATCTTCACCCAGATCCACATCATCAGCGGCACCGTGTGGCTCGGTGGCCTGCTCCTGCTGAGCCTCCTCGCGGGTACCCGCCGTCACTTGAGTCCGAACGCGGGCCCACTCTGGGCTGACATGTGGCGCCGCTTCAGCCTTCTCGCCATGATCTGCGTCGCCGCCGTGTTCATCTCGGGCCTCTGGATGAGCTGGGAATACGTGGGCGGAATCAACCAATTGCGGACCACCGGCTACGGCCTCGCCCTACTGGTGAAGATCCTGCTCGTCCTTGGGTTAGTCGCTGCGGGCGTCTTCAACCAGCTCTGGCTGATGCCGCCCATGACGCAAGCCCGCCGCGCCGGCGAAACCGCCTCACTCTTCCATCTAACGTTGCGTCACTTTCCCAAGGTCGTCTGGTCTGAGGTCATTCTGGGGCTGGCCGTCCTCATCGTCGTCCCCTTCCTCACCGGCTCCGCCCGCACAGAAAGCGGGCAGCCCGCAGGCCGCACCCTCAGCCGGCATCCTCGCCGCCGGCTTGGCACTTGCCCTCGCTCTCACGGCATCCCTCTACTCCACGGCCAAAACTTCCGACGCGCTCGGACGCCGACCGACCACCACCGCCCCTATCTGACACGATCACAAGTCCACTAAGCGCTGCCCCGTAAATGATCTTCGGGCCTCAGGCGTGGTGGCGGCGCCCACAGCACGTTCAGCCGCTCGGCGAGCGAAGCGGCCCTTCGCTCCAGCGCGACGGCCTGAATCCCTGAACGTGATGCACGGCTTCGAAAGGAGCGGCAGTGCTTTCGCCGGTGCGAGGCAGTCGGTATCGGGGGGCGGCCTTTCACCGCTGGTCGCAACCGAGCCGATCGGGTGATGGCCCGCCCGCAGAGAGTGTCGGCGTTGGCGCGGCCGGGAACGTGGGCCAGTCTCGTCGCGGAAAGGAGGCACGCCCAACATGGCCGTGCACCGCTTCGGATCTCCGCGCCGCGCCAGCGCCAGAGTGAAGTTCCTGGCGCTCATCGCGCTGGGCGCCGCCACTGCGCGCTCCAACGGTTCGGCCCCGGCCCCGGCCCCGACCGTCGACAAACACAAGGAACTCGGCCCGGACACCCGCCTTCAGGCCGGCGGGAACGGTCCGTCGTCGCCGGCCCCCGCCAACGCGACCTCGACCTCGACCTCGACCTCGACCTCGACCTCGACCGGACGGTAGCGATGGTTCCCGAACCGGGCAGCCGCCCGCACCGCGCCCCCATCGACCGGCGCACGGTCGCGCGCGTGCTGCTCCAAGTGGTGACCGCGGCCGCACTGGCTGTGAACGCCTACGTGCACGCCGGACTCGCCTCTGCCTATGACACGACCGGGCAGCACATCACCCAGGGAACGCTGTTCCGCCTCGAAGCCGCCGTGGCGTCCCTGGCCGCGCTGCTGGTCCTACTCATCGGTCGGCTGGTGTGGGCGTTCGCCTTCCTGGTGTCCGCCTCCGCCGTGGGTGCCGTGCTGCTCTTTCGGTACGTGAACGCGGGCGCGCTCGGTCCGCTGCCGAACATGCACGAGCCGGCCCGGTGGCCGCAGAAAACCGGCAGCGCGATCACCGAGGCCGTCGGCACCGTGACCGCGTTCGTCGGCTTCATGATCACCGGCCGGTCGCGCTCCGCGTCGGCTCGGGCCGGCGCTCCTCGGGGCGACGAGGCCGACGGCGGGGGCAGCTGATCACGTGCCGCGCCTCACCCTCCGCACCGAACCCCGGAAGCTCCTGGGGCTGCTATGGCTGCTGCTGCCCCTGGTGGTGACCGCCGCCCTGATCTGGTTCGGCCTGGTTCACACCCCGGAGTACCGGCGCAGGTTCTTCGGGACACACGGCCTAGGCGTCATACAGCTCAAGTCCCAGCTGGGCAGCGCCCTGTTGGGACTGGCTCTGATCCAGCTGTTCCTCGCGCTGTGGATGTACGGCCGGCTTCCCGGCCTGCGCGCCGCGCCGCACCGGGTGGGCACCGCGCACCGTCTGATCGGTCTGTTGGCCTTCCTGCTCTCCATCCCGATCGCCCAGCAATGCATCCTGGCCTACGGCGTCAGCTTTACCGGCCCCCGCGAGGCGCTGCACTCGCTCGCCGGCTGTTTTCTCTACGGGGCCTTCGTCGCCAAGGTCATCGTGGTGCGCCACCGCCGCTGGCCGGGCTGGGCGCTCCCGCTCGCCGGTGGCACGCTCATCACGGTGATCGCCGTGTCCTGGTACTCGGCGGCGCTCTGGTTCCTGAACGGCTTCCGGTTTCCCGGCCTGTAGGCGGACGGCGCCGGATCGGCGCCGTCGTCGGCCACACGGGCGCGGCCCGCAAGCACGGGCCTTGTATCCGCAGGTGCGGCTTCCCTACAATACGCCATATGTGCTATGTGTGAAAAAAATGCACATGCGGCACATGGCGCTGAAGGCAAGCGAGAGGAGTGCCTCATGATCGCCAAGCTGCTCGCCAAGTTGTCCTTCACCCGCAACCACGGTGCGTACGGGTGCCACGACTGGGGCACGCACACCGGCGACAGGGTGTGACCACACGGTCGGCGGGCGCCCCCGGGCTCCCGCCGGCTCCTGGCGGCGCTGCCAACGATATCGGCCTGACTGGTACGAGGAGTCAGGGGCGATCCCATGGGCCGAGTGAACGAGCCGCCGCGGTTGCCCGGAGGCAGCTTCGCGGCCTGGAGCCGCAACCGGCTGGCACTGGCGGGCCGGCGGACCGCCGATGCCCGAGGAGCGTGTGCACGCTCGCGCCGCCCGCATGCACGGACTGCGCCCGCAGGCGGTTGCGGCCCGGATCGGTGAGATCGCGCCCGGGACCGCTCGATTTGTCGACCAGTGGCCCACGGGCCAGGACGTCGAGATTCTTCCCCTGGTCCGGCCCTTCCTGGCCGAGATCGGCGTGCACTACCTCTTCTCCGAAGACGCTCCCGTCCTGCTGCCCTTCGCCTGGCAGCTCTTCGTGGCCCGGGAGGTGCTCGTACGCCCCTCGCGCTGGATGTGGCCGCGCTGCTGATCAGGCCGACGTTCCTGGTGGACGGGTTCGTGGCGGGCGTGTGGCGCGTCGAGCAGACGCGCGGTGCCGCCGTCCTCGCCCTGGAGCCCTTCGGTACCCTGCGTGCCGGGGACCGCGCCGCGCTCACCGAGGAGGGCGGCCGGCTGCTCGCGTTCGCCACGGCCTCCGCCGCCTCGCACGAAGTCCGCTTCGCCTGATGCCTGGCCATGCCCCCGCCATGTGCAACATCCCGCGAGTTCGCCGTGCCCCTCGGTTCCTCGGCATGGGGCCTTATCAGACACCTCGTCGCCCTTGGCCTGTGCATCTATGGAGGGATCATGATGGTTCTTCAGGAATCCCGAAGGTTCATCATGATCTATGCGGATCCATCGCTCCCGCCTGCCGGGCTGACCTGCGGTAACGGGAGATGAAGCCAGCACGAACCCGCGGGATGTCGCGTCCTAGGGTCCGTCTTCAAAGATCACTCGGGGTGGTGGATCACGGGGGGGGATACGCCGTCATGAACTCACCGTCCAAGAGTGGGAGTTACTCGCTCCGCTGATGCCACGGGCCGCGACTGGGCGGCCGCGCGTGTCGGACAGACAGGTCGTCAACGGGATGGTCTACAAGATCCGGGCCGGGCCTCGGCCGCCCGCTCGCCATCATGCTGTCACCCGGCCAACGCCACGACAGCACCTGCGTACAGCCCCTCCTGGAACGCATTCGCGTTCCACGCACCGGCCTCGGCCGCCCCCGCTGCAGGCCCGACCAGGTCATCGCCGACAAGGCCTACAGCTCCCGCGGCCTCCGCGCCTACCTGCGCAAGCGCGGCATCGCGCACACCATTCCGGAAAAGAGCGACCAGCGCCGAAACCGCCACAACCGAGGGAGCCGCGGAGGTCGGCCACCGGCATTCGACCGGCAGAGGTGGCCCCATGGTCGGCCTTCCCGTTCCTGTGCCCGGCGTGCGCGTGTGCGTGGTGATGAACCGCGGGGGCTGCGGGCCGTTCGCGTGCTTCGACGCGGACTTCGAACCTCCGGGCGGCGAAGGCGGCCTGGAACTGCTCAGCGCCGTGCCCGAGCAGCGGCTGCCCGTCGAGTTCCTCCCGGCGATCCGGGAGGGCCTGGCGCAGGGACTCGGCGACGTGTCGGCCTCGGCACTGCTCACGGACGGCTACTTCCACGAGACGGACTCCTGGCCGAGCGCCTACCGCATCGGTGCGGAGCAGGCCGGCCGGGCTGCGCTCATCGGCGCGGGCCTGCTGCCGTCGGAAGAGGCCGGGTCGCTGCGGTGGGTGCACTGGCCCGGCAGCCCGAGGCTCCGCCGCCCCAAGCGCGCACGCTGACCACCACGGCATCACGAAGGGGTCCCGCCTGCGCCGGCGGCTACCACCACGAGCCTCCCGGGTGAATGAGACTGAGCGGTCCAGTTGGCTCCTGAGCGCCTTTGTTGGCTCGGCTGAGCATCACAGCTGGCTTCGGCGCTGAGCCGTGACACGTTAGTTGGAACCTTGCCAAGATTGCCGGAACCGTGACGTGTCAGCACTGGAGTCGATCACTGAGTCGAAGCGCCTGGCGCGACAACAGCAAAGCGGGCATCGTCGGGCCCGTGGTATGGCCTCTCCTGCGCAGGCGACCGCCCTCAGGTCTCATCATCCGATTTGCGTTGTCTGGGACACTTGTTCCATGCCTGGCGCCCGACAGCACGATTCCACGTCATCGCGGTCCATGCGGCTTGCCGCCTGGGTCTTCCCAGTGGACATTGACGGTCATCAACGACAGCCCTGGTCCCAGTGGACGAACTGGCGGATGTTCCTGCTGCTCCTCTTGGGGCCCTTCATGCTGGTCGGGGCATTCATTGCCCGAGGTCCCGGAGTGACTTGGTGGGAACGAGGCGCCCTCGCTGTGGCCGGCGCCGCCCTGTCGGCGATCTTGGTTCGCGCGTTGATCGGGTACCGGCAGCTCACGGCCTCAACCCGGCGGGGAACGAAGGCCCAGGACATAGGCGCGGGCCGGTAACGCGTCCAGACCGTGCCACAGCCGTGCCAGACCGAGCGGGAACCACGGGGAGCACCGAGGATCAGCAGACAGCACCAAGGAGATAAACACGGGAACGTGCAGGTCAGACGCCGCATGGTCAAACTCGCCCGTACCAGCCGTCCAGGAGAGCGGCCATCTCCGCTGCCGAGGAGGGATCTTCGAAAACGGATCCCACAACGATGACAATTGACCGCCTGGTTCCAAGAAACTTGGCAAAACGGTTCCAACAAGCATGTCATGCAGGCCGATAACGGTCAGGTCACCACGTCTTGTCGGTTCCAACTACCGTGTCACGGCTCAGGCGCCCAGGAGCGCTTGTCGAGGTGGCGGATTCTCACTCGATCTCATCCGCACTGGAAGAATCTCACTGGATCGGATCGTACTTCGAGTGGCTTGGTCGGCTGGTCCCGGCGACCTGCTTGGATCTTCGTATGACGGATTGGTCGCAACTCAGCCATGCCTACGGCTCCGCGGAAGACATACCGGCGCTCCTGGACCGGATCGCATCGGAACCGAGCTCCGAGCTCTGGAACGATCTCTGGTCAGCCTTGTGCCATCAGGGCAGCGTCTACTCGGCCAGCTTCGCAGCGCTGCCCTGGCTGACGGTCATGGCCGCGGGGGACGACCAGCAGGAGCGGCTGAATGCCCTGGTCATGGTCGGCGCGATCATGGCAGGCGCTGGACAACCGCACGAGGCCGGCGATGTCCGCGACAAGTACGCGATCGAGGTCGCAGCCCTGCTGCGAATGGCGAACGAGCACCTGCGAACACTTACCGAGAGCGATGAGTACATCTACCTGCTCGAAGCCGCTCTGGCCCTCGAAGGCATCCCGGTATGGAGCGAAGTCCTGGCGTGGGGGCTTGTGAACGGGGAATACGAGGTCTCCTGCCCCGGCTGTGAGACCAGCCTGTTCATCGCCATCGGCGAGTACGGCCGCTTCTCCACCAGCGGCGACTACGCCTTGGAGGACGACGTCGACAAGACCCCCTTGCGCCCGGCGGATCCCGCAGATCTGCAGGGAATCGGCCGACGCCTCCACGGCGTGGCGCTCGCCGACGGCCAGCAAGACGTCGCCGCCACGATGACCTACCTCTTCGGCCACGCTACCTGCCCCGACTGCGGAACGGACTTCTCAGTGGCCGACCAGGTCGCCGCCGACGGATGAACCGCCACGGACACCAGGATCGGATCCGATAGGAGCCTGCCGCCGCTTTCATCCATCAGCGACTTCTTCGAAAAGCCATGTCGTTTGAGAACGACGAAGGCCAAAGTTCTCATTCGGCATGGCAGCCTCACAGGCCAGCGGGTCACCAACTGCCAGATGCAGTGCGACGAGACACCGCCGCAGCCACCTGGTACGGGCGGGTCGCTACCGTCCTGCTCGCGACGCGGCTACACCGTTCTTGCTGCCCTCCGCGCTGCCTGCGGCCGTTCTCCTGCGACGATGGTCAGGTGAAAGAAGACCCAGCCGCACCGACGCCCGTCATCCTCGGCATTGACGACCTCCGACCACTGCCCAGGGCCACGCGGATCGCCCGCACCAGCGGCGAAGGTATCCAGCTCCTGCAAGAACACCGCGACAGCTTCATCGACGAACTCTGGCTCGACCACGATCTGGGCGGCGACGACAGCATCATGCCCGTGGTGACACTCATGGAAGAAGCTGCCTTCAACGGTCGGCCTTTCCAAATCGGAACGATCTTCGTTCACAGCGCCAACCCCATCGGCGCCGAAACCGTCGTCCGGTCGCTCACACGCTGGAACTACCAAGTCCGGCGGGCAATAGCTTAAGGAATCCGACACGAGGTTGAAGGCTCAGCGTTCGACGCGTCGTGAGACTGCGAGAGAACCCGCAGACCATTGCTCCGAGGCCAGCGAGCACAAACGCCAGGAGTATCCAGGGACGGGGCGGGTCCCAGTCCGAGCACCCATACCCCGGGCGCAGAGCTTCGCGAACGTCAGATCCGGTTCGGCCAGTCGCCAGCGCCGTCCCCCGCTCGCTGCCACCCTGACCGGCGGCAACCGCAACGACGTCACCCAGCTGATCCCGCTCGTCCAAGCCGTACCGTCCGTGCGCGGCAAGCGCGGCCGGCCCCGGCGTCGCCCGGACGTGGTGCTGGCCGATCGCGGCTACGACCACGACAAGTACCGCCGCCTGGTCTGGGACCTCGGCGTGGAGCCACAGATCGCCCGCCGGACACCGAACACGGCTCCGGCCTGGGCATCCAACGCTGGGTTGTGCAGCGAGCGTTCGCCCACCTGCCCTGGTTCCGCCGCCTGCGCATCCGCTGGGTCAGTCTGCGGGCGCCTGGTGCAGCCGACCACCTACCGGCTGAGCTTCTTTGTGCCAGGCGAGGGCGCAGCGGACGAGCCGGCTAGCGCGCCACGCGGTAGCGGAGGTAGACGACTTTTGAGCTGAAGGTGCGAGTCTCGACGAGTTCGAGATCCACCCGGCGCTCGCGCTGGGGAAAGAACGGAATCCCACCGCCAACCAGCACCGGGTAGACCCTGGCCCGGTACTCGTCGATCAGACCCAACGCGGCCGCCTCGGCGGCGAGACTCGCGCCGCCGATCGCGATGTCGCCCTCCCCGGGCTCGGCTCGCAACCGCTCGATCTCCTCCGCCAGACCGCCGGAGGCCAGGCGGGCATTGCCCTGCACCGCCGACAGCGTGGTGGAGAACACCACCTTTGGGAGCGGCTTCCAGATCGCGGCCCACTCGAGCATGGAGTCGTCGAGCGATGGATCCTGGTCGGCGGTCTCCCAGTACAGCATCGTCTCGTACAGCCGTCGTCCCAACAGATGGACGCCGACCCCTCGAATCTCGTCGGTGACGAAACGAAAGATCTCCTCGTCGGGCGCCGTCCAGCCGAACTTGCCGTCCGGCCCGACGATGTAGCCGTCAAGTGAGACACCCATCGAATAGGTCACGCTGCGCATCAGAAGTCCTCCTCGGTAACGAGCTCGACAGTACGGCCGCCGGCCGCCGGACTCATCGTGGCTCGCGAGATCCTCTGGGCTGAGTCGTTTCACGAGATGGGGCTGCTGCACGATCGGGTGACATCTGAACTGGCTTGCCCTGTGGGGCGGGTGGAAAGGATGTCGCTGTGCCCAAGCCTTATCCGGAAGAGTTCCGCCAGGACGTCGTGCGGGTCGCCAGGAACCGCGGCTCGGGTGTGACGGTGGAGCAGGTGGCCACCGACTTCGGGGTCCACCCGATGACCTTGTGGAAATGGATGCGCCGGGCGGATATCGACGACGGGACCAAGCCCGGGGTGACCAGCCAGGAGAGCGTGGAACTGCGGGAAGCACGTCGGCGGATCAAGCTGCTGGAGCAGGAGAACGAGGTCCTGCGCCGGGCCGCGGCCTATCTGTCGCAGGCGCATCTGCCGGGAAAAGGATCTACCCGCTCGTGAAAGAGCTGGCCGGGGACGGGGTGCCCGTCACGGTGACGTGCCGGGTGCTCAAGCTCGCCAGACAGCCCTACTACCGCTGGCTGGGCAAGCCGGTTGCCGACGCCGTGCTGGAGGAGGCATATCGCGCGAACGCGCTGTTCGACGCCCACCGCGACGACCCGGAGTTCGGCTACCGGTTCCTGGTCGATGAAGCGCGTGGTGCCGGGGCCGGCATGGCCGAGCGCACCGCGTGGCGGATCTGCCGGGACAACCGCTGGTGGAGTGTCTTCGGGAAGAAGCGTGGCCGGGGCAAGAAGGCCGGTCCGCCGGTGCACGACGATCTCGTGAGCCGCAACTTCACCGCGACCGGCCCGAACCGGCTGTGGCTCGCCGACATCACCGAACACGCCACCGGCCAGGGCAAGCTGTACCTCTGCGCGATCAAGGATGTCTTCAGCAACAGGATCGTGGGCTACTCCATCGATGCGCGGATGAAGTCCCGCCTCGCCGTAGCCGCCCTGGACAACGCCGTGGCCCGGCGTGAACATGTCGACGGGTGCATCCTGCACAGCGATCGCGGATCACAGTTCCGGTCCCGGAAGTTCGTCCGAGCCCTCGACCACCACCGGATGGCCGGATCGATAGGGAGAGTCGGGGCGGCTGGCGACAACGCGGCCATGGAGTCCTTCTTCAGCCTGCTGCAGAAGAACGTCCTCGACCGCCGGACCTGGGCCACCCGTGAAGAACTGCGGATCGCAATCGTGTCCTGGATCGAGAGGACCTACCACCGGCGCCGCAAGCAAGCCGCACTCGGCCGGCTGACACCCGTCGAATTCGAGACCGTCATGACCACACCGGCCCTCCAGGCCGCGTGACCGAACCTGTCACCCGAACCTGCAGCAGCCCCGATCGCGGTGTAGGGGCTTAACGTCGTTATGCTTGTGTATTACCTCTGCCTCGGTCAGCTATTGGCTGGTCGAGGCAGATAAGAGAGGCCGCACGAGGTGCCAGCTCTCAATCTTCATGCGACACACCGAGGTCGTGACGCATAGCTGTTCGCATACTACGGAGCATGTCCCAGACCTCGTGCTGGGCCTGGGCCGCGGTCTCCATTGTTTCGCCTTGTCCGGGGGAACCGCGTTCGAGGCGCTTGGCCGAGTGCCGATCGTATTTGGGGCAGCCAGGGCGCGTTCTGCCGGATCCGGTGATCGGCTGCGACTGCTGTGACCCTTTGGTGGCACGAGACTGTCCGGAGGACGTGTTCAGTGTTTGCGGGTATTGGCGCCGGCGATTCATGGAGATCTGAGGGCCGGGTGGTCTCTCGCCGCTCAGCCGGCGGCCTGCTGCTCAGCGCGGGCGCGGGTGGTGGCGAGGCGGTAGGAGTCGGTGCCGGTCTCGATGATGTGGCCGCCGAAGGTGAGGCGGTCGACGATGCCAACAGCGTCCGAATCTGGGCGGGGGCTTCATCGGCGCGGCGTTGGAGTGACATGACGGCCCGCTGGAGGCGGCCCGGGTGGCTAGAGGATAAGGATGACAAAGATCCTTTCGACAAGCCGCCGTGACAAGTGGAGGTTCCTCATGAAGCGCCTGGCCGTTCTCACTACAGCAGTAGCGACCTCAGCACTGATCATCCTTGGAGCCGGCACCGCCAACGCGGACGGGCCCGGTTCCGGATCTGCTCAGATCGGAACTGTCCCGATCACCGAAGCTCTCCAAAAAGTCTTGAGCGGCTCCATCCTTCTCAACTGACCTTCCTTCCCAGGGATAGATCCTTCTCTGTGGGCTGCGGACCAGTTTTCCGCCTTCCGCGTGCCCCCGTGCGCCCCGAGAGATCCGCGAAATGGGCTGTGGACTGCGAAGTCGCGTGTTGCCACGAGGATGCCCTTGCCTTCCGCGCGGACGAGCGGCCCAGAACCAGCGACGTTGAACAACAAGGGCAGCGGCTGGACACCTACCCGGGTGCGAGGCCTGCCCGGACGGCGGCACGTGGCCATTCGTCCGCCTGTGGTGATCTCACGGGGTGGACCTACCCGGCTGGTTCAACGGCCAGGAAGGTTCACCCATCGGCACTTAAGACGCCATCTCATTTGGCGAGTCTGCGGTAGCAGATGAGGGTGCAGGCGATGCTGGTGAAGGCCAAGAAGTGCTCGGCCTTGCGCTCGTAGCGGCGGTGCAGTCTGCGGCATCCGGCGAGCCAGGACATCGTGCGTTCTATGGTCCAGCGGTGGCGGCCCAGGCGGGTCGAGGACTCGATGCCCTTGCGGGCGATGCGGTGCCTGATGCCGCGCCCGCGTAACCATCGCCGCAGATGGTCGTAGTCGTATCCCTTGTCGGCGTGGAGCTTTCCCGGTCTGCGCCGTCGGCGCCCGCGCCGCGAGCGGATCGGCGGTATACCCTTCACCAGCGGGATCAGCGCCTGGCTGTCGTGCAGGTTCGCCCCCGAGATCCCCACGGACAGGGGCAGACCGGTCCGCTCCGTGATCAGATGGATCTTCGACCCGTACTTGCCCCGGTCTACAGGATTCGGGCCTGTCAGGTCCCCCTTTTCAGGGCCCTCATGTTCACCGAGTCGATCGCGCATCGGGACCAGTCCAGCTCGCCGCGGGAGCCGAGCTCGTCGAGGACCAGGCGGTGGAGCTTGGCCCACACCCGGGCCTTCGACCACTCGGCAAAGCGCCGGTGAGCCGTCGCTCCCGAGGGTCCGAACGACGCCGACGGCAGCTGCTGCCACGTGCAGCCCGACGTGGCTACGAACACGATCGCAGCCAGCACCTCCCGGTCTCCGTGCCGACGCCGGCCGCCTCCCTGAGGCCGCGACGGAGCCTCCGGGACCACCCGCTGGAACAGTTCCCACAACTCATCCGGCACGAGCCGCTCAACAATCGACACCACGACCGACAGGCTACCGATCCAAATGAGATGGCATCTAAGTACCTGCTCTCCTTGCTCATGAGTATCCGCCCCGATGCCCGGGCGGCGCGCGTGGGCCAGGATGACGGTCATGACCGCGCCCGATCCGAATTCCACCGTCTCCCCCGCAGCAGCGGCACCCGACCCGTTCGCGCCGTCCACGCGGGCGGTGCGAGTGTTCGCCGGCATCGGCTTCCTGCTGCTCGCCGTCGCCTACGCGGTGTTCATCATCATCGTCCTCAACCAGGCATACAGCGGAGACGGGGCAAGCGGGCCCCTGGTGGACCCGGCGCAGTGGTCGATGGGCCTGTCCGCAGTCGCCGGACTGTTGGCGCTTTGCCTGCCCAGCGACGCACTGAGCCACGCAGCGCGACAGGGAACCGTCCGGCTGCAATACGCGCTGGCGTTCGCCGGCCCAGTGCTGGCCGCTATCGATTTCGAGTAGGAGCGCGGAGAACCGGGTGAGCCACCCGGGTGAAGCCGCGCCCGCCAGAGTGCCTCACGCGGTGGGCGCGGCGGCGTATCCATACACCGCGGACTCCCCCAACTGCTCCTCGATCCGGATGAGTTGGTTGTACTTGGCCGTGCGGTCCGACCGGGACAAGGATCCGGTTTTGATCTGCCCGCACCCCGTGGCGACGGCCAGATCCGCAATGGTCGTGTCCTCCGTCTCACCGGATCGGTGAGACATGACCGCCGCCCATCCGGCCCGCCGCGCAGCGCCCACCGTTCCGAGCGCCTCGGTCAGCGTCCCGATCTGGTTGACCTTGATCAGGACCGCGTTCCCCACCCCCGTACGAATGCCTTCTTGTACCAGTGCCTCGTTGGTGCAGAACACGTCGTCCCCGGTCAGCTGGCACCTGCTCCCGACCCGTGCCGTCAGCTCGCGCCATCCGTCGAGGTCGTCCTCGGCCATCGGGTCCTCCACCGAGACGATCGGGTACGCGTCGATCAGCTTGGCGAGGTAGTCGACCTGTTCGGCGGGGGTACGTCGGACGCCCTCCCCTGTGTACGCGTACACACCGCCCTGGTAGAACTCCGACGATGCCGGGTCCATGACGAGGCCGATGTCCGCGCCGGGTCGATACCCGGCTCGCTCGATCGCGGCCATGACGAAGTCGAGTGCCTCCTCGGCCGTACGCAGTGCGGGCGCGAAGCCGCCCTCGTCGCCGACGCCCGTGGAGTGGCCCGCGGTCAGCAGGTCGCGGCGGAGCGTGTGGAAGACCTCGGAGCCCATCCGGACGGCTTCCGCGAAGGATCCCGCGCCCACCGGCGCGATCATGAACTCCTGGAAGTCCAGCGGATTGTCGGCGTGGGCGCCGCCGTTGACGATGTTCATCATCGGCACCGGAAGCACGCGGGCGTCGGCCCCGCCGAGGTAGCGGTAGAGCGGCTGTCGGTGCGAGACGGCGGCGGCCTTCGCGGTGGCGAGGGAGACCCCGAGCAGGGCGTTGGCGCCGAGCCGCGCCTTGGTGGGCGTGCCGTCGAGCGCGACGAGCGCGGCGTCGAGGCCGGCCTGGTCGTCGGCGTCGCGCCCGGCGACGGCATCCGCGATCTCGCCGTGGACGTGGGCCACGGCCCGGTCGACACCCTTGCCGTGCCAACGCCGAGGGTCGCCGTCGCGCAGCTCTACCGCTTCGCGGGCGCCGGTGGAGGCGCCGGAGGGGACGGCGGCGCGGCCCAGGGATCCGTCGGCGAGGACGACGTCGACCTCGACGGTGGGGTTGCCGCGACTGTCGAGGGCGGCGCGGGCGGTGACGCCGCGGACGGTGGTCGACTCAACTGTGTGTGCGGGCATGGGAGTTCCTTCCCGTTGTCGCTTGCCGGGCCCCGGCTGCGACGACGCTGGCGCTCGGCCCGACACGACGAAACTGTACAGCATTGCTGTTCAGTTTTGCTGTTCAGTTCCGCTGCCCAACGGTGTTTCCGGGTTAAAGTGCTCTATGCCCACCCCGGAAGCCGCCACCGTCGCCGCCGAACTGCGTACCGCGATGGGAAAGCTCACTCGGCGCGTGAAGCAGGAGGACCGGATCCCGCACGGGCAGGTCGCCGTGCTCGGCGTTCTGGACCGCGACGGAGCCATGACCACCAGCGATCTCGCAACCGATCAGCGCGTACGCCCGCAGTCGATGGCCCGCGCGGTCGGCCTCCTCCTCGAACAGGGCCTGGTCACCCGCAGGGCCCACCCCACGGACGGCCGCAAATCTCTGCTCGAGCTGTCGGACGCCGGCCGGGATGCGCTGGAAGCGGAGCGCGGCCGCAGGGCCGGATGGCTGGCCCTGGCCATCGAGGCCGAACTCACGGAGGACGAGCGGGAGCTGCTCGCGCGCAGCGCGGCCCTGATGGAGCGGCTGGCCGCGTGCCAGGGCCTGCCTGGGCGATCATGAGCGCGGCCTGATGACCAGGGCTGCGACGGTAACGGTGACGAGCCGGGGACGCCGTAAGCGCGCTTGTCGAAACGGGTAGCGACGGCCTGGTGGGCCTTGCAGGCCAGCGTTGCCCCGGTTGCCTCGCGGGTCGGGAAGGCCCGCCCGTGCTGAGGGGAGTCAACAAAAGGTCACCGGCGGAGCCGACAGCGCGGCCGCACCCTGGCCATGGTGTTCGAGCTGACCGAGTCAGCCCAGGCTCGTCGGCGCGCGTCCACCGCGCCCCGCCTCGTAGCCCTCGTCCGCAACGGCGTCCCCCTTCAAGAACGGTCACCTCGTCGAACGTCCGGAGATCACCACGGCCCGAACAACCCTGCTGATCGGTAACGACCATTGCTCATAGGAGGGTTCCTCGGCATGACTACCAAGTACGACGTCAAGCGCCGGCTCAAGCAGTGCTACTCGCCCAAGAACACCGAGTGGGAACTCGTCGACATCCCCGAACTCCGTTTCCTCGCCGTCGACGGGCACGGCGATCCGAACACCAGCGACGCATACCGCCATGCGGTCGAGGCGCTCTACGCGGTCGCCTATACCACCAAGTTCGCGAGCAAGGGCGACCTTGGCAAGGACTTCGTCGTGGGACCGCTTGAGGGGCTGTGGTGGGCGGATGACATGGATGACTTCCTGGCCCGGCGCAAGGACAACTGGCGGTGGAAAATGCTGATCACCGTGCCCGACTGGATCACTGGCGGCATGATCGAAGACGCCAGGGACACCGCCCTGGCCAAGAAGAACCTTCCGGCCATTGCGGATGTTCGGTCAGAGACACTGCACGAGGGCACCAGCGCCCAGGTCCTCCACATCGGCTCTTACGACGACGAGACACCGATCCTGACCAGGCTGCACCACGATTACCTCCCCGCCCACAACTTGCGGGAGGCGGGGATGCACCACGAGATCTACCTCAGCGACCCGCGCAGGACCGACCCCGCCAAGCTCAGGACGATTCTGCGGCAACCAGTAGAAGCGCAGTCCGGTTGAGGTATGACGCCTGCGGGGCGTCCCTTGACCAAACCCTGATGGGGGCCGTCGCGCCGGTGCACGGCGTGTTGTGCCAAGGGTTGCGCGGCGCGCTGCCGTGGCGGCTGACGGGACGTTGCACGCGCCCGTCAGCCGCCGCCACTACGGGAGGCGAGAGACGGTCACCCTGCTCCGGTCCCGAAGGCCCGGCGCGCCGCGCGGCGCCAGCGGTTGGCGGGGAGCGACGGACGCAGGGCGGCGAATGCGCCGCAGTACTTGGTGAAGACGGCGGGCTGCACACCGTGGGCGTGCAGGACCCGGTCCGCGTCGGTCAAGTGCCCGGTCGATTTCGTCTCGACCAGCACCAGGTCGGTGTCGCAGTGCACGGCCTGTTGTGTCCTCAGGTCGATGCAGACCAATCCGGCGTCGCAGGTGATGCGCTCGCCGTCGCCCACGAAGGTCGCACGGAGGTAGTCCGTGCTGAGGGAGGGACGCAGGGTGGCGGGCGCGGCGATCGCATAGGCCCGGTCCAGGGTTGCTGCGAGGAATGCCTGGTGGGTGGGGTCGAGCGGGGTGTCCGCTCCGGTGAGGGGCCGGCGGTGCTTGACGGTGTCGCCGCGGCCGCCCTTGAGCTTGATCTCGTACTGCCGCTCGCCGGTGTCCTCGTAGACGCGTTCGCGGATCTTGAAGCGGAGGCGACGGCCCTGGCGGTGGTCGTGGAAGGACCGGAGGCCGGGGGTGTCGTAGTAGACCGAGTGGTAACGGAAGGCGCGACGGCCGTCGATGGCCAGAGCGCGCAGCGGCCGACCGCGGCGCTGTGGTGCGGTAAGCCGGCCGACCACGCGCGCAAACGTTTCTGCCGGTACCAGATAGCTCCGGTCGAAGCGTGCGAGCAGGGCGGACCGCTCGTTGACCTCGGCGAGGGAAATGGGGTCGGCGTCGTGGGCCGCCTCGTTGATGGCCTGTACGGCCGCCGGGGCGAGCACCGCCGTAGCGGCCGTCACGCCGCGTCCAGAACCGGCGCGGTCGGACCTACGAGTTCGGCCCCGGCCATCTTGTGGCCGACGCTTCTCGGCGCGGCCTCGCGGTAACGCACGTCGACGACCATCAGATCGCGAACGAAGTCCACCTCCATGACCGTCCACTGCAAGGGCTCGCCCAGGCGCCGCGCGAGGTCGGCCCGGAGCGGGGTGGGGTCGCTGTGGACGGTGTCGAGGGTGACGACTGTCCGACGGGCTTGGGCGAACAGCCGCGGGTGATCGGCCGAGTAGACGACCAGCAGGAGCACGGCGCTCAACGCGGCGGCGAGGCCGAACGCGAGGTGCGGCAGGCCGCAGATGAGTCCGAGGACGAGCGTGGTGAAGTAGTAGGCGACTTCCTCATGTTGAACGGAGTCGGAGCGGAGCCTGATGATCGACAGGACTCCGAAGAGGCCGAAGCCGACGGCCATGCCTCCGCTGCCGCCCACTGCGGCGAGGGCCACGACGACGGTGAACAGGGCGACGTTCAGGGCCAGATACGCCGGCACGAGGTCGCGGCGCCGGTGCCTCGGGTAGTAGATCGCGAACGTCAGCAGACAGATGGCGGCGAGGTCGAGGCCCAGGTGGGCGACGATGTGACGTAACGAATTCACATTTCCACTCTCTGTGAGGAAGAAGGAGATCCAGACCTTAGGGAAACTCGCGGTGAACCGTCACCCCCTTCTTGGTGAATATTGGCGGAACTTGGCAGTTACTGTTGGTAAGTGTCTGAATGTGCATCACGACGTGCGTGTGCGCACGCCACGGTCGCCGGCGCCCCTGTCCTGCAGCCCGGCGGTTGGCGGGGGTGGGGTGAGGGTGAGAGCGGTGTCACCGCAGGCCAAGACCGGCTGGTTGCAGGTTGGTTGGGCGTCCGGCACAGGGCGCGGCAGGTGAGCGCACCGGGCGCGTTGCGGCGCGAAGCGGCGGACCCGATGTGCAAGGACCGGCCGTGGGGCCTGCCACGGGAAGTCGAGTGCTGCTGTGTGCCGCGTAGGGGCGGGCGAACCTGACCCCGCGACAGCTCGCCCCGCTGTGCGCCCGATCGAAATCCACAGCCGGCAGCATCATCGACCCACCTCGGGTCGTCGCTCGTACGTCAGCCCGTCAACACCTTCGCCTGGAGGAAAGGCTGGAAGACGCTCCTGGCTGCCGCCAGGGCCCCGTCACGGATCGTTTCCCGGCCCAAGCCTGCCCTCGCACTCGCCGGCCGCCGGCCCTCACGTAGCGGCTTCGCCTGCCCGCCGAGAACAGCGGCGCCTGGCCGCATCGCCTTCGGCGCGGGCCGAGTCCGCTTCCCGCCTCGCCTGAGGATCAGTCAGTAGCGCAGTGCGGCGGCGATCTGGCCGGAGTCGGAGAGGGCACCGTCGGGCACGAAGGTGACCTTGGCGCCGGTGTCGAGGCTGCGTTCGATCACCTCGTCGACGATGTCCTCGCGGGCCTCGCGCTCCCCCGCCTCGGCAGGGACGAGGTGCTCGCCGTCGTCGCGAACGGTGGTGCGGAAGTTCTCCTCGACCACCAGACGAGCGATCCGGCCCTCGCCTGCGGCCCGCCAGACCTCGTCCAGGCCGGCGGCGAACGCCTGGCGACCGCGGGCCGTGTCGAGCTCGGCGAGGGCGTCACTGATCTCGCGCTGGGCATGTGCGCGCACCGCGGGCTCGACCGCCCGGCGGACGGTTTCGGCATCGGCCTGGGCGAGGCCGCCGTGCGGGATCTGCTCGGTCGCCTCCTTGGCGATGGAGCCGACGGCGTCCAGGAGGGCGAGAGCGGCGGCGTCGCCCACCACGTACAGCGGGCGGCGGTCGGCGGCGAGCACCTTGCCGGTCTCGATGTCGGCCTGCCGCAGGAAGGCCTTGGTCTCCTCGTCGCGAAAGGTACTGGGCGTGTCCCCGATGCGCTCCTTGCGTTGGGGGTCCGGCGCGTCGGGGGTGCGCACCAGCGGGAAGCCGTGACGGGTCTCCTCGGCGACTCGCTCCTGGTTGCCGCCCCACAGCACCACCCGGTCCGCGGCGATCGCGAGCACCCAGAAGGGGCGTTCGGCGGCCTGAGCGGCGACCAGGTTGCGTGTGAGGAAGGTGTCGGACAGGACCACGCGTGCGGGGGCGGCACGCCCGAAGGACCAGACCTGGTGCTCGCCGGGTGCGACGAGGATCGCCAGGCCGTCTTCGGCGTGCACCAGGTCGACCTCGGAGTGAGCCCGGTCGAGCTGCTCCAGCACGTCGATCCGGTCGGCGCGGGAGGCCTCGGGATCGGCCTGGACCCTTTCCTTCGCCTCGGCCAACAGTTTGCGCAGTCGGACCGGGTCCTGCGCGTTGCCCGGCTTCCGGCGGTGCGTGGACATCACGATGGATACCGCCGGATAGGAACGAGGTCGGCGCAGCTCGGTGAGGACGGTGGGGCTGAGGGCGGGGTGCATGGAGACCCTTTCCGAAGGCGGCTCGGCCTTCTGCGTGCGGACACACGAGGTCTGGTAGGTGCCCTGAATATTCCAAATGCCACCCTTCCTGCGAAGGGGGACACCCGGTAGGACCTGTACCTGACCCGGAAGGACGCAGGAGGCGCCAGGCCCGCTCGGTACAGCGGGCCCGGCGATGAACCGCCGGTTCGGCGCTCGACTGGCGCTCGTCCGGCGGAGGCGGGTGCGGGCACCGGGGGTCCCGCAGCCGGGCGAGGTCACTTCTCACGGCAGGCATCCTGCAATCTGCGGAAACGGCCGCCGGGGCCCGGGGATCTGCGGGGCACGGGGATCGAGAGCTGCGCAGTCAGGCCCGTTTGATCCTGGTGGCGGATGCGTGCTCACCGTTGGTGATGAGGGGACCGTCGGCGATGAGCGCCCCGGATTCCACGAGCGCTGCAACCCGCCACAACAGGGTCAGATCGGCAGCGTTCATGGTGGCCATGACGGTGCCGACGACAACGGCGAGGGCGGTCCCCGGGACCCTGCGGCGTCGAGGAGGGTGGCGTCGTAATGGTCCGCGAACGCGGAGCTGCGGTGGCGACGGCGATCTGGGGTGCCGGTAAGAACTCTGTCACCAGCCGCAAACGGCGGTGATCTTGCGAGGATGCCACCCGTGTGGGTGAGTCCGGGGTCGTACGGCTGCGCTGGGTGAAGCCTCGCGAGGACAATCGACGACCGTGGCCCGTACCCCGTTAGACCTGGACGAGCTGGTCGAGCACTGGACGCTGCTGAAGGACGAGCAGGAGCTCGTGTCCGGCAAGCGCGGTGCGACGCGACTGGGCTTCGCCGTGCTGCTGAAGTTCTACACGCAGTACGGCCGGTTTCCCCGAAACCGCGCAGAGCTGCCCGGTGAGGCCGTGGAGTTCGTCGCCCGGCAGGTCCAGGTCTCCGCTTCTGAGCTGGAGTCCTACGACTGGACGGGCCGCACGGTCGAGTACCACCGCGCACAGATCCGGGGACACCTCGGCTTCCGCGAGTGCAGCGTCGCGGACGCGGAGAAGCTGACGGCATATCTGGCCGAGCACGTCGCGCACGAGGAACGCAGGCCCGACCAGGTACGAGTGGAGCTGCTGGCACGGTGCCGCGTGGAGAGCATCGAGCCGCCCACGCCGGGCCGGTGCGATCGGATCGTCGCGGCTGCCCTGCGGGCAGCCGAGGAGTCGCTGACATCCCTGATCTCCTCTCGGCTGACCGCGGAGAGCATCGAGCGGCTGGTGGCTCTGGTAGCCGCCGGCACTGACCAGGACGACGAACCTCAACCCGGCGGTGCTGAGGGTGGGGATGCCCTTCCCGTGCTGGGAAAGATCAAGGAAGCGCCGGGCAACGTGAGCCTGGAGACGATGCTCACCGAGATCGACAAGGTGTTGGCGGTACGGGCGATCGGTCTGCCGCCGGATCTGTTCATCGATGTCGCACCGAAGGTCGTGGCGGGCTGGCGAGCGCGGGCCGCGGTGGAGTCGCCTTCCCATCTGCGGACGCACCCGGTACCGCTGCGGGTGACCTTGCTGGCCGTGCTGCTGCACGAGCGGGAGCGGGAGATCACCGACACGCTGGTCGAGCTGCTGATCTCCACGGTGCACCGGATCGGGGCCCGGGCGGAGAAGAAGGTCACCGAGCAACTGGTCAACGCGTTCAAGAAGGTGTCGGGCAAGGAGAACATCCTCTTCAAGCTCGCGGAGGCGTCGCTCGGCACCCCGGAGGGGACGGTCCGCCAGGTCGTCTTCCCGGCGGTGTCCGGGGGCGAGGCGACGCTGCGGGAGCTGGTACACGAGTTCAAGACCCGGGGGCCGGTCTACCGGCGGACCGTGCAGACGACGTTGAAGGCGTCGTACACCAACCACTACCGGCGCGGGCTGGTCAAGCTGCTGGACGTGCTGGAGTTCCGCTCCTCCAACCACACGCACCGGCCCGTGATCGAGGCCCTGGCGCTCGTGGCGCGGTACGCGAACGCCGGGAACACGACGTACTACCCGCTGGGCGAGACGGTCCCGGTACACAAGGCGATGGGAGGGGACTGGGCGGAGGTCGTACACCGCACCGACAAGCGCGGCCGGCGCCGGGTGGTGCGAATGGTCTACGAGGTCGTCGCCTTCCAGGCCCTGCGCGACCAGCTCAAGTGCAAGGAGATCTGGGTGGTCGGCACCGACAAGTGGCGCAACCCGGACGAGGACCTGCCGCAGGACTTCGAGGCCCGGCGGGCTGAGAACTACCGGGAACTGCGCAAGCCGCTGGACCCGGCGGTGTTCGTGGACGAGCTGCGCGAACAGATGACGGACGAGCTCACCCTGCTGAACGACAAGATGCCCAAGCTGTCCTGGCTGGACATCGCCGAGCGCAAGTCCGGAGCAATCCGGCTCACCCCGCCCGAGGCCCAGCCCGAACCGTGCAATCTGCGCAGGATCAAGGCCGAGGTAGCGAGGCGGTGGGGCATCGTGCCCCTGATCGACATGCTGAAGGAGGCGGTGCTACGGACCGGCTGCCTGGACGCGGTCACCTCCGTCTCCGGCGGCGGCAGCCTCACCGCGGAGGTCCTGGCGGAACGCCTGCTGCTGGTCATCTATGCGTACGGCACGAACACCGGGATCAAGGCCGTGGCGTCCGGCGGCCACGGCCACACCGAGGACGAGCTCCGGTACGTACGGCGCCGATATCTGTCCGCGGAGGCGGCGCGCGCCATCGCCATCCAGATCGCGAACGCCACCTTCGCCGCCCGCAGCACGGAGTTGTGGGGCCAGGGCTCGACCGCGGTCGCCTCCGACTCCACCCATGTCCGCGCGTACGACCAGAACCTGTTCACCGAGTGGCACTCGCGCTACGGCGGCCGCGGGGTGCTCATCTACTGGCACGTGGAGAAGAAGTCCCTGGCCATCCACTCCCAGCTGATCAACTGCACCGCGTCCGAGGTCGCCGCGATGAACGAGGGCGCGATGCGGCACGGCACCACCATGGACGTCGAGGCCAACTACACAGACAGCCATGGCCAGTCGGAAATCGGGTTCGGCATCACGAGGCTGCTCAACTTCGACCTGCTGCCCCGCATCAAGCGGATCAACAAGGTCAAGCTGTACCGGCCGGTGGCCGGCGACCCGGACGCCTACCCGCAGCTGGCCCCGGCGCTGACCCGCCCGATCCGCTGGGAACTCATCGCGCAGCAGTACGACCAGATGATCAAGTACGCGACCGCGATCCGTACCCGGACCGCGTCCACCGAGGCGATCCTGCGCCGCTTCACCCGCAACGCCTCCCACCCCACCTACGCCGCGATGCTGGAGGTCGGCCGCGCGCAGAAGACCATCTTCGTGGCCCGCTACCTCCGGCTGCGGAACCTCCAGCGGGAGATCGAGGAGGGCCTGAACGTCATGGAGTCCTCCAACGGCGCGAACTCCGTGATCGCCTACGGCAAGGGAGGGGAGATCGCATCCAACCGGCGCGACGAGCAGGAGATGTTCGTCCTGTGCCTGCGCATTCTCCAGTCCGCCCTGGTCTACGTGAACACCCTGATGCTTCAGGACATCCTCGGCGAGCCGGAGTGGGCCGACCTCCTCACGCCCGCCGACCGGCGCGGGCTGACCCCGCTGTTCTGGTCCCACGTACGCCCGTACGGGGAGGTGAACCTCGACATGGACGCCCGCCTGGACCTCGCCTCGGCCGCCCTGCCGGGTCCGCGTACACCGCTGGATGCCCGTCAGCCAGCAGCCCAAATTCGAGGGACGCCGATAGCGGTTACGCCCTAACGGCCGAACTGGAGGTATACGCCTTCTTCTGTACCGTCGTAGTTCAGCCTCAGTTTGAACGTGATCGAACTGAAGGGCGCGGACTTGCTGACGTGAATGGTGCCGTTGGAATCGGTGGGCGGGCCTTCCTTGAACTTGCCCGTGACCATGTTGCTCTGGGGGACCTTGAAGTCCGCGTCGCCGCTGATCCGGGTGATAGTCGTACCCGCCTCAAACGTCACGATTGAGGCGAGCGATCCCAGATGAAAGATGGCATCCTCCACGTTGCCGCCGAAGTCGATTCGGAACTCAGTGTCGTCTTTTCTGCTCCTGAGTTCTACCGAGTCCGAAGCGGGCAGCTGGGGGGTGAAGAGGGGCGTTCCGAATTCGGTGTGCTCCCCGTTGATGTCCACGGGGCCCAAAATGCCCGTGATCCCCTTGACCGTCACCGTTCGGCCGCCCAGCTTCCCGGTGGCCTGTCGATCGCTGTCGCGAGACGTCCAGTCGACGAACTCTACTGTCCTGCCGAACTGGAGGTATACGCCTTCTTCTGTGCCGTCGTAGTTCAGCCTCAGTTTGAACGTGATCGAACTGAAGGGCGCGGACTTGCTGACGTGAATGGTGCCGTTGGAATCGGTGGGCGGGCCTTCCTTGAACTTGCCCGTGACCATGTTGCTCTGGGGGACCTTGAAGTCCGCGTCGCCGCTGATCCGGGTGATAGTCGTACCCGCCTCAAACGTCACGATTGAGGCGAGCGATCCCAGATGAAAGATGGCATCCTCCACGTTGCCGCCGAAGTCGATTCGGAACTCAGTGTCGTCTTTTCTGCTCCTGAGTTCTACCGAGTCCGAAGCGGGCAGCTGGGGGGTGAAGAGGGGCGTTCCGAATTCGGTGTGCTCCCCGTTGATGTCCACGGCCCCCAAAATGCCCGTGATCCCCTTGACCGTCACCGTTCGGCCGCCCAGCTTCCCGGTGGCCTGTCGATCGCTGTCGCGAGACGTCCAGTCGACGAACACTGGCGCTTCTGTTGCCCTCACTTGCTGTTCTGTTGCCATCGCCTTGGGCCCTCCTGACAATCTGGATTTCAACCAAAGGGTTTGCCCCGGAGGTTCCCCCCAAACGCATGGCCTACCCAAGACCAGTCCCGCCAGGGCACTTGTGTGCTCACCAACAGCCGCGCTCTCTCCGCTCAGCCTCTGGGGAACAGTCTTGCCCCCAAAGTTGAAAGACGTACTGCTGTTGGGCCTCTCTTCCAGGCTAGCCGGATACGAAATTCGTGCCTCTCGGGGCGTACCCGACCTGCCGTCATTCGGAGACGGAGCGTCGGGCAGGCGAGTCATGCTCTTCTTGCCCAGGGCGAGACGGCGGGTCATCGTCGTGATGTCGGCCCAGGTGTCCTGCCCAGCTGTTCTGTGCACGAACGCCACGGCCCTCGCCGCCCACGCCGAAGACGCCCTGCGCCGGTCCGATATCCATCCGGTGCTGTTTCGCACCGGCCGGAGTCTCGGCGAAAATGGCCAGGTCGCCGCCGCGACCGCCCATTTCCATCACCTCACCCGTGGGTCGCAACCCACCACCTCGGTCCCTACCAACCCGACACCCTGGCCGCCCACAACCAGCCTCGCCCGCTGGAAGGGGATGCGGTCGGCGCCGCGACCGCCTTCAAGGAACTGCTGGCTGACCGTGTGCGGGTGCTGGGCGAAGACCACCCCGCCACCCTGACCAACCGCAACGACCTCGCCCGTTGGAGGGGGGTGGGAAGAGATAGTCGTTGATGAATCGACCGATTGATGAGCAAGATCAGTAAGCGGCGGCGCGCGGTCGGACCGACGCCGGATCATGCTCATAAACCGGTGTCAGAAAGTCGAAGTGCTCAAGAACTTGAGGAGCACCCTTTTCTGTACGATCTGGCGGGTGCAGCCACCCCAGGACGACGACACCGCCGATCTCCTCGCCCCCGTACCGGCCGCACGGACCGGCGGCCTCGTGGGATACGCACGCGTGTCCACCAAGGGGCAGTTGCTCGACCGGCAGATCCACGCACTCACCGAGGCAGGGTGCATTCGGATCTTCGCCGACAAGAAGTCCGGCAAGAACGCCGAGCGCGAGGAACTGTGGAAGGCCCTCGACTACCTGCGCGAGGGTGACACCCTCGTAGTCCCGTCGCTGGACCGTCTAGGACTTGTCCGGCCGATCATGTGACTACTGCGCGCCGAGGTCGTTGATGTGGACATGGGGCGGGGTGATCTGACGGATGCGGAGTGGGAACGGCTGCGGCCGTTCCTGCCGGTCAGCAACCGGCGTTGTGGGCGATGGCGGGATCACAGGCAGGTGATCGACGGGATTCTGCACCGGGTGCGGACCGGTGTGCAGTGGCGTGACCTGCCCGAACGGTTCGGCCCATGGAAGACCGTCTACGAACGCCATCGTCTGTGGTCCGCCGACGGCACCTGGGAACGACTGCTCCAAAAGGTCCAGGCCGCAGCCGATACAGCAGGTGAAATCGACTGGGACATCTCGGTTGACTCCACCATCGTCCGCGCGCATCAGCATGCGGCCGGCGCCCGCACCGATCCGGCCCCGGGCCCCGCGTCAAAGGGGGACGAACCGGCGGAACACCAGGACGAAACGCCGTGGCAGAGCCTGGTCGCCCGCCTGGTGGAGGTGGTGCTGGAGGTGAGGGCCTGGGCCGCTCGCGCGGCGGGTTCACCAGCAAGCTCCACCTGAGCGCGGACGGCCGCTGTCGCCCGCTGTCCCTGATCGTCACCGCAGGCCAGCGGGCTGACTGCACCCAGTTCAAGCCCGTGTTGGAGAAGATCCGCGTGCCGCGGTCCGGACTGGGCAGGCCCCGGAAGAAGCCGGACAGCCTCGCGGCCGACAAGGCTTACAGCAACGGGCCGTGCCGCGAGTACCTGCGGCGACGCAGTATCCGGCACACGATCCCGGAGAAGACCGACAGCCAGGCCGTACGCCTGCGCAAAGGCTCACGCGGCGGACGGCCGCCCGGATTCGACGAGGACCGCTACAAGAAGCGCAACACCGTCGAACGGGCAATCAACCGCTTGAAGCAGTCCCGGGCCGTCGCCACACGCTACGACGCGCGGCTACGTCTACCTCGGCACCGCAACAGCGGCAGCCCTCACCATCTGGCTACGAACTTGATCGGCCGGACAAGTCCTAGGTCGTTCTATCCAGGACCTCATCGCGATCGTGTCCGGCCTGCGCAGGCGTGGCGTCGGCTTCACCTCGCTGCACGAGGCGCTCGACACGACCACGCCCGGCGGGCGCCTGGTCTTCCACGTGTTCGCGGCCCTGGCGGAGTTCATTCGCGAACTCATCGTGCAGGGCACCAACGAGGGCCTGGACGCCGCTCGCGCCCGCGGCGCCCGACTCGGCCGCCCGCCGGCGATGACGGAGGAGCAGGTACGTCACGCCCGCGACCTGCTCGCCCGCCCAGAGAACACCGTCACCTCGATCGCGAAGCTCCTCGGCGTCTCCAGGAACACGATCTACAACTACGTGCCCGAGCTGAAGGGTGGTCGCGTCGCACTCGCTGAGGCGACGAGCACGCCGGAACTGCCCCAACCCACCAGGTCCGAGGACTGATCACCGACGTTTGCGGCTGGTGACAGAGTTCTTACCAGCACCCCGATCTGCTCGGCCGTGGTCAGTCCCCTCTGGCGAGGACGGCACGGAGGGCCTCGGCGAGGACTGCGGCCGGGTCCGTTGCGGCGGATTGGCTGCGCCAGGCGACGAAGCCGTCGGGGCGGACGAGTACCGCTCCGTGAGTGGAGATGCCATGTGCCGTCTCACCGTCCTCGACGTCGATGTCCACGCCGAGGACGTAGGGCCGGACCTCCACGCCCATCGCCGTGCCCACGTCCTTCGCGGTTGTGGCCCACTCCTGGCCATCGTGGCCGACGATGAGGACCAGGGCTTCGCCGTACAGGTCGAGGGTGGAGCCGCCGTCCGCGGTCGGGCAGTGCGGTGCCCGCGTGCCGGGTTGCGCCCGCAGCTCGACGGCAGGGATCGGGTCGGTCTCGTGGTTGCCGGGCACGGCCGCCGAGGCATACCGGAAGCCCATCGTCACCGCCGAATAGTCGAGCAACTCCACCTGCGCGCCGCCGGCCATCCTGTCGCCGAAGCGGGCGAACGCCTGCTGCATGGCGAGCCCACCGTAGGGTCGCCGTTCGGCGTCGTAGGTGTCGAGCAATCCGGGGCCGGCCCGCCCCGTAAGGACGGCGGCGAGCTTCCAGGCCAGGTTGTGCGCGTCCTGGATCCCGGTGCTTCCGCCGAACCCGCCTGTAGGAGGTTGGGTACGCGCGGCGTCCCCGGCCAGGAATACCCGGCCCGAGCGGTACGACCGCGCGACGTGGGCGCTGATCGGAAAGCCGAGGACGGTGACGTCGGTACCGGGGATCTGGGGCCGCAACGCGACGTCGATGTCGTCCAGTTCAGATGCCTCTCGCACCATTCCCGCGACGCGCTCGGCGGTGAAATCCGCCGCTGACTCGCGCTGTGGGTCGTACCCGGTGCTGAACAGCCAACGCGAGCCGGAGTTGTCGTGCGGCATCATCGAGCTGAACGGGCGCGGCTTTTGCAGGTAGACGATGCCGATCCGTCGGCCGCGCACGGCTGCCGAGAGGTCCGCGTCGACGATCGCGGTGATCGTGTTGAACAGTTCTCCCGGTCCGTCGGTTTCGATCCCGAGCCATGTGCGGATCCGGCTCTTGGACCCGTCGGCCGCGATGACGTAGTCCGCGCGGATCGCTCCCTCGTCGCCGCTCGCGCGGTCCCGGAGCGTCACCGTGACACCGTCGGCGTCCTGGTCGAGAGCGGTCACCTCGGTGAAGTTCCGGATATCGGCGCCGAGTTCGCGGGCGCGGTCGCGCAGCAGGGTTTCGAGCCGGTCCTGGTCGATCCCCGCGTAGGTCGATGGGCTGTAGGTGCGGGGGTCGACGAGCTCCGCGTGGTCGGCCTCCTCCACCGGTTCGTACGCGTCCGCAACGGTGTTCGCGCGCAGCGGCACGAAGACGTCGTTCTCGCCCAGGAAGCTCTCCTTGCGGATCGCCGGGCCGAGCCCGACCTGGCGGAAGACCTCGACGGTCCGCGGTGTGATGCCGCGCAGCCTCGGGTGTACGAGCAGGTCAGGGTGGCGCTCTACGACCGCTACCTGGACGCCCCTATGGGCGAGGAAGACAGCGGCGCTCAGCCCGGTGAGGGCGCCTCCGACGACAAGTACCTGAGTCTTCTGCTGATTCATAGCCACAGAATCAATCACCTGGATGAACTTGTCAATCAGATGGATGATTAAGCTCGCCGGGCAGATGGCAGAATCCTGGCCATGACCAGTGAGAAGAGCGCCCCGAACGCACGGCGGTCGACGCGGCGGGCGCCGGCCGCGCACGAGCGACAGCGCGACCCGGAACGCACCAAGGCACTGATCCTCGACGCCGCGACCGAGGAGTTCTCCGCCAAGGGCTTCGCCGGCGCCCGGGTGTCCGCGATCGCCGCGCGCGCCGGCGTCAACCAGCAGCTCATCACGTACTACTTCGGCGGCAAGGAGGGCCTGTACCGGGAGATCGGCCGGCGGTGGCGGGCCTACGAGGCCGAGGCGATCCCCGACGACACGGACCACGCGGAGATGATCAAGCGCTACGTGCGGGCGAGCGTCGACCCCCGTCTGGGCGGCCGCCTCCTGGCCTGGGAGGGCCTCGCCGACACCGGCGAGTCCGACGAAGGGGCAACCGAACGCAACGCCCGGCTGCAACACGAGGTGGAGCTGATCCGGGAGCGTCAGCGGGCCGGCGAGCTTGACGACCGGTTCGACCCCGCCGCGCTGCTGCTCATCGAAATGAGCGCGTCGAATGCGCTGGCGGTCTACCCCCAGCTGGCCCGCGGCCTGTTCGGGGCGGACGGCAGCTCACCTGAGCTCGTCGAGCACTACGCCGACCAGCTCGCCCAGCTGATCGGCTGCCTCGTCGGCGGCAGCTCCGGTCACCCTGACTAGCCTCGCGCGTTCGCGAGCTGGGCTGCCCGAAGGCTGATCAAAGACACGGAAAGTGCTACTGACTTGCCACAAGAGGACTCACTGAGGGGCCTGTTGGCTGCGAGGAAAGAAGCACTTCCCAGGTGAAGAAGCGTATCGGGTCCTCCCCCCATGTCCGAGTCGAGGGCGGCGGACGCTTGGTGGTCTCCCGGCCCGGGGCCGTGCTGCTGGTGGAAACGGCGCGCAAGACCGGCCTGGGCCAGGCGATATCCGCGGCTCTGGCGTCTATGCGCCTGGGCCCTGTTGCGAAAGTTGATCGACTGTCAGTCCTGCCTGGGATGCTCCGAGCATGGAGATGACAGTGCAGCTGACGATCGACTGCTCCGATCCGCAGAGAATGGTGACGTTCTGGGCCGAGGCCCTGGGCTACGTGCCTGAGCCTCCGCCGGGCGGGCACGCCACGTGGCGTGCTTACTGGGCGGCGGTAGGGGTGCCCGAGGCAGAGTTGCCAGCCGGTGCCGGCGATATCCCGGAGTCGATCATCGATCCCGCGGGACGTGGACCGAGGGTGTGGTTCCAGCAGGTTCCGGAGCCGAAGGTCGCCAAGAACCGGTGGCACTTCGACCTGAAGGTCGGTGGGGGCCGTGACGTCCCACTGGACGTCCGCACACAGCGGGTCATAGCTACGGTGGAACGGCTGGTCAAAGCTGGTGCCACCGTGCTGCGGATCAAGGATGAGCCGGAGATGGGGTTCTACGCCGCCGCCATGCAGGACCCCGAGGGTAACGAATTCGACGTCGTCTGAGGGCCGTTGTGACGGTGCTGGTCACAGCCACTCGTTCACGGCTGCGCCCAGCACAGTCGCCTCGTAGCGGACGGAGAGCTTGTCGCACCTCGTGGCCACTGCCCTGTGCCTTTTCAGTCGGTGTCGATCGGGGCGGACGCGTGGCCGGCCCGATCCGATGCGGGTACGCGGGCATTCTCGAGCACAGGCTCGAATTGCAGCGAGTCGCCGCGCGGCCCGGGCGAATCCGCGGGCGTCGCTTTCGAGGACGATGACCTTGTCCACGTACGGGCCGGCTGCCGCGGCGGCCAGGGTTTCCGCGAGTGCGCCGCCCGGACGATCACATGGCTCAGGGTGTCTGTGCTCCGTGTCCGCTCAGGAAGGTGGGCTGGTCGGGGATGCGGGGGACGGAGCCGTAGCGGCGGGTGCGGCGGGCGTACTGTTCGATCGCCTCCCACAGGGTGCGGCGGTCGACCGCGGGCCAGGGGGTGTCGAGGAAGAGCAGTTCGGCGTAGGTGGCCTGCCAGGTAAGGAAGTTGGAGGTGCGCTGGTCGCCGCCGGTGCGTAACAGCAGGTCGACGTCGGGCAGTTCGGGGACGTGCAGGTAGCGGGCGAAGGCGTGCTCGGAGACCGAGAGGGGGTCGATCCTTCCGGCGGCTGCTGTGATCTCGGCGCGGCCGCCGTAGTTCACGCACCCGGTCAGGGTCAGCCCGGTGCGGTCGCGGGTGGCTCGCTCGGCCTTGAGGAGTGTCTCGATGACGTCGGCCGGCAGGCGGGAGCGGACTCCGGCCCAGCGCAAGCGGACCCGGCGAACACGACAGCCAACGTCCCAGTTCGAGGCACATTTCGACATCGGAGGCCGCGCTGCCGACAGCCAGGGATGAGGCCGGCTCACGAACCCGTCGAAGCCCTAGCCCTGTGCGCCCACGGCGCCTTGAATGAATCTCCGCAGGTGCGCACGCACGGCGTCGGGCTGCTCCAACCAGGGCTCGTGTCCAGCGCCCTCGATCCGTTTCAGCGGAAGAGCGAGCCGGAGCGCGAGTGGTTCAAGAGCCGACACAGGGCGGGGATCGTCGGCCCCACCGAGGAGCTCTGCCCGCGCGGGCAGGCACTCGCGCAGCTCGGGAAGATGTTCATCGAGCGGATCTGCGCGTCTTTCCTTGCCAAGTTCGCCATTCATAGACCAATTGATCGGGCGACGCCGCCGGGCACCCTGCGCGGCCCAGTGCCACCCGCGTTCGGGATCGGAATGGTCGGTGAACCAGGCCAGCGTGAGCAACTCGACTTCCTGGTCCTCCGTGCGGCGCGGCAACTCTTCCAACTCGCGGAGCCGCTTCTGTTGAGCTGCGGACATGCGACGGTCGCGCTCCGCTCGGGCCCTGGTACGCCAATCACCGACGAACGGCCCGCATATCAGCAGCATCGCGGCGACCCGGTCAGGATGCGCCATGCAGAACCGGCTCGCCAGGTCAGAGCCGTAGGAGTGCCCAATCAGCACGGCCGCGGGCACGTCCCATGCGTCGAGCAGGTCGACGAGATCGTCAACATGCCGGGCGAAGAAATGGCGCCCCCGCCACGGGGATTGGCCCGTGCCACGCTGGTCGTACCGGTACACAGGCGCTAGGTCCGCGACCATGGGCGCGACATCGCCCAGATAGTCCGGCAGACCCGGACCGCCATGGAGCATGACCACGGCCGGCCGCCTGGTCGTGTCCCCCAGCGCCATCCAACGTATCTGCGCCTCGTCAGTCATCGACGTGAGGCCCTGCGTCTCCATCAAGGTCACCGCGCAGAACCTACCGGTGCCGCTGAGGCTCCGCCAAAGGTTGAAGAGCAAGCAGAGAAGCTGTTTCGGATCCGCTGATCTGTGACGCTCTGTGACGGGTGGCAGAGTAGCGAGTCCCATTTCTTGGAACCTGCGTGGTCGGGCATCCGCTCCTGCATCAGCCGGTAGTAGGCGCCAGCGTTGGGGTAGGTGTTGGTGTTGGGTTGGTGTCGACGGTGTAGACCGGCTTGAAGAACGGCAGCACACAGCCCGGGGAGGATGCGCCGGGGGTGATGTCGTCGCCACGCGGAGAGAGTTCACGGACGCTGCTGATGCCGCTGGAGCCGAAGTCGGCGGATGCCGAGGCGGTGTCGGAGGCGGTGCCGGAGGCGTCCACTGTCGCGGTGATCGACCAGTCCAGGTCGATCTTCTCCTTGCCGGTGCCGTCCAGCGGGTGACCACCCGGCGGGATGCCCGGGCGGGCATCCCGCCGCCGGCCGACGCCGGCGGCGGCGAAAAGCCTGGTGCGCGGGGCCGACGGAACCGGGTAGTGTCTTGGTCATGTTCTTCCAGACGCCGATTTACGAGTGAGAGCGTGATGGGCCCCTGCTGCCGTCCTTCGACGTCGCCGCGCCCATCCCCCACCGATGAATCCGTAGATCACTTCACTTCATTCCGGGAGAACCCGTGAGCAAGAACATCAACAACCCCGTGGGCATGGGCGGCGGCCAGCGCAAGAAGCTGTCCCGCGCCGAACGACAGAACAACGGTCCGCACCGCAACCTCGACCGCCAGGGTGCCGCCGAGCAGAAGGCGGAGCTGGTGCGCAAGATGCGCGAGAAGGCAGGCGCAGCTGAGGGCGCCGGGCAGACGGGCGAAGACACCGCACAGAGCTGACGCGCCGCCGCAGGGCGGCACCGCACGGGGCAGGGCCCGGACCGCGACGCGCGGTCCGGGCCCTGCTGCCGTATTGGGTGGCTTTGTTCACAAGCTGAAGGTCGCGGTCTGCAACGGCACCGCCAAGCTGGACGACGCCCGCAACGCCATCGCCACCGACTGGACGACCGCACTGGAAAGGGTCGGAATGCGCGGCCTGACCCGACGTCGTCCCCCTGCAGGTAGATGGGCTACCGCGACTCGTACCCAGCGGGCGAGGTGTCGGGCAGCTTTCCGGGAGGCTCGTTCACACCGAGTTACGTACCGAGGAGCGGGTCGAGGGCGGCGAGGTCTTCGACATGGCAGTCGGCGACTTCACGGGGCAGCGGGTTCTAGGCATCTGGCGTACGCCATCCTCGTACGGAGTGGGGTGCGCGTCAGCGGGATTCTGAGCTGCTCTTTCGCTCGGTCCGGTCGGGTTCGGGGGCGGGAGCGCCCTCGGGCCGGGGCGGCAGCAGCGGGCCGCAGTCCCACTGCTGGAAGATCAGCCGGGTCTCGACGCGCGCCACTTCGGGGCGTGAGGTGAACCCGTCGAGGACCAGCCGCTGCAGATCCGCCATGTCCGCGACCGCGACATGGACGAGATAGTCGTCGGGCCCGGTCAGATGGAAGACCGTAATGGACTCCGGCAGCGCCCGGATCCGCTCCACGAACGGCCCCACCAACTCCCGCCGATGCGGTCTGACCTGCACGGACAGCAGTGCCTCCAGGCCCCGGCCCAGCTTCGCCGGGTCCAGCCGCAGCTGATGGCCGAGAATCACTCCCGAGCGGCGCAGCCTGGTCACCCGGTCCAGGCAGGTCGACGGCGCGACACCGACCTGCGCGGCGAGATCGCGGTACGTCATCCGCGCGTCGTTCTGGAGCAGCCGCAGCAGATGGAGATCCACCGGGTCGAGTACGACAGAATCGGCCATATGCCGAACGTAACACGGGGACTGGCCGTCCGGCCCCGCTCGGTGTTCAGACTCCTGACCATGGACTCCAGCAGCTTCGACGCATACGACGTACCGGCCGACCCACAGGGAACCGGCCATGCTCCCGACGGCACCGGTCGTCGTGTCCCGGGCGTGCCCGCACCCCGGGCGCTCGCCACCGAGGCGGTGCACGCCGGGCGGGACGACCTCGCGCGGCAGGGGGTGCACGCCCCACCGATCGACCTGTCCACGACCTACCCCTCGTACGACAGCCGGGGCGAGGCCGCCCGGATAGACGCCTTCGCGGCCGACGGCGCCGAACCGGAGGGCCCGCCCGTCTACGGCCGCCTCGGCAACCCGACCGTCGCCCGCTTCGAGACCGCCCTCGCGCGTCTTGAGGGCACCGAGAGCGCGGTCGCGTTCGCCACCGGGATGGCCGCGCTGAGCGCCGTGCTGCTCGTACGCAACGCGATGGGCCTGCGCCATGTCGTCGCCGTACGACCGCTGTACGGATGCAGCGATCACCTGCTCACCGCAGGGCTGCTGGGCTCCGAGGTGACCTGGGTCGACCCGGCGGGCATCGCGGACGCGCTGCGCCCCGACACCGGCCTGGTGATGGTCGAGAGCCCGGCCAACCCGACCCTCGCCGAACTCGATCTGAGAGCCGTCGCGCACGCCTGCGGTTCCGTCCCGCTGCTCGCCGACAACACCTTCGCCACCCCCGTGCTGCAACGCCCCGTCGAGCAGGGAGCCCGTCTCGTCCTGCACAGCGCCACCAAGTACCTGGGCGGCCACGGAGACGTCATGGGCGGCGTGGTGGCCTGCGACGAGGAGTTCGCCGGGCGGCTGCGCCAGGTGCGGTTCGCCACGGGCGGAGTGCTGCATCCGCTCGCGGGCTATCTGCTGCTCCGTGGTCTGTCGACGCTGCCCGTACGGGTCCGAGCCGCGTCCTCGAACGCGGCGGAGCTGGCCGGCCGGCTCGCCGCCGACCCGCGCGTCACATGCGTACACTACCCGCGCATCGGAGGCGCCATGGTCGCCTTCGAGGTCGCCGGCGACCCCCACGACGTCATCGCGAGCGTCCGACTGATCACCCCGGCCGTGAGCCTCGGCAGCGTCGACACCCTCATCCAGCACCCCGCGTCCATCAGCCACCGCATCGTGGACGCCGACGACCGCCGCGGCGCGGGAGTCAGCGACCGGCTGCTGCGGCTCTCGGTGGGGCTGGAGGACGTCGAGGACCTGTGGGCCGACCTCGACCGGGCGTTGGGAACGGCGTCGGGGCGGGGCAGGGTCCTCCGGGAAGCGGCGGTCGCGAACGGGTAGAACCGCAGACGACGACCAGCCCGGCCGGGTGTCCGCGATGGCCCGGCATCTGGACGAGCAGGTCACCGCGTTCTGTAATCGGCCTCTGGACGCCGGGCCGTATGCGTTCATCTGGGTGGACGCGCTGACCCAGAAGGTCCGCGAGGGCGGCCGCATGATCAACGTGCACGCCCTGATCGCGTTCGGTGTCAACGCCGACGGACACCGCGAGACCCTGGGCCTGGACGTCGCCACCGCTCGCCCAACGGCCCCTGACGGGCCCGGTCCCCGGGGCTTTACCTCGCCTGCCCAGCGCGAGGTGGAGCCCCTTTGGTCATCCCTTCCTGCTGCGGTGGCACGGGCTCCCGGGGCACGGCAGGTACCCCTGGTCTCGGACGGGATCGCCTCTGCTGCGGGCCCGGCGCCCCGGTCTGCGGCGGGCGCCGGGCCTGTCCCGGCCGCCGAGGCGATCCGCATCCGATCTCCGGGCCTCAACTGCGGCGAACGCAAGCTCTGGAGATTGTCGGGGGTATCCACCCGAGGACCCTCGCACCCCTCCGCCGAGAGTGGCGAGACCGGCCGCAAGCCGGCTGACACGACCTCTAGAAACCGCCGACAGGCGCGTGGGGCTCCCCACCAGCCTGTGACCGGTGGGGAGCCTGATGGGTTGATCGCGTCGGAAAATGGTCAGCAGACCGGCGGGTTGGGGGACCCGTATTCAAGCAATACCTGGTTCGGCTGCCATACCCAACCGGCGGCTTCGGGCGCGTTGAGGTTCCACCAATTACCGTCAGCCGATTGACAGTTGACGGTAACTGGCTGGCCGTTATGACCCTTGCCTACGAGTGCTCCGTCGGGGGATGCCAGGATGTCGGCGTCTGCGATGAAACGCCCGGGCTCCCCGGCCGCGGCTTGGGCCGCCTGCGGAGTCAGGAGCATTCCTCCGAGGAAGGCAACGGACAAGCCAGCCAGCGTCAGCTTTGAAGCGAGTTTACGCACTCAGTCTCCATGGTCTGAGGCGATACTCGTGATTACCGAATATCGCATGGTCAATTCCCGGTGCACGCTAGTAGCCGGCAATGAAATTCCGGTGTAACGCGGCTTCACCTCCGGCAGCTCCCAACTCATAGGCCTCACCGGCGACTTGCCGTATCCCGAGCGCCCGATCCTGGGGGGGGGAAGGGCACAGGCCGTCCAACACCTCAGGACGTTCTGGAGAGTGTCGAGGACGTGGTAGAGAGTGAGGCCAGCCCGGGGAATTTAGGGCCAGGCGCATACGCGAACTCATCGCGGCCGCTGGAATGGCCGCCTGACGCGCGGCCTACCAGCGTGCACCAGGACGGTCGGCACATCGGATGCGCACCGATGTCAGAGGCTGGCCGCCTCGCGTGGCGACTTCGCGGGTATCACTTCTGTCGGGGCGTGTAGCCATAGGTGCTGGCCGTGCGGCGTGACTGTCAGGCCGAACGATGGGGTGTCCGGACGGCCCCGTGCGGCGTACTCCACCTCGACCTCCTCGGCCTCCGCCCACAGGTCCCGCGGCCCGTATACCGTCACCGTCCCGCCGCCGGCCACGGCCGCCGAGCCATCCTCAGCCTGTAGCCAGACAGTCCGGACGTCGTGGTGGAAGCCGTGTGTCATCCGTACACCCGGAAGACGGGCGCTGCCGTACAGGGCGAAGCCCAACGGGTAAAGCCGCTCCGGATCCAAGCCGGTCTCCCGACGCCGCGCCGTGGTGGTGTCCGGCGGCCCCAGCTTCTCCAGCCGGTGGGAGCGCATGGGCATGTATGAGGCGCCGTGGAAGAACTGCCCGGAGAGGTCCCCGTTGTCCTGGCGAGCCAGGCGGACCGTGGCGCCGCCGTAGAAGACGTCGGTCGTCGGGGCCACCAGGATGCCGCCCGGTGCGAGCTGGCCGGCCAGGGACAGCGGTACCTCGCGCAGCGCGCAGGTGGACAGGATCCGGTCGTACGGGGCGTGGTCGGCGAGGCCCATCTCGCCGTCAGTGACCCGCAGGGTAGGGCGCAGCCCCTCGTTGTCGAGATTGGCCCGCGCCTGGGCGGCGAGCACGCCATCGATCTCAACGGTGAAGACGTGCTCCTCACCCACCCGTCGGCACAGCAGAGCGGCCACGTAGCCGGTGGCCGTGCCGATCTCCAGGACACGGTGTCCGGGCCGGACGTCCAGGGCGCTGAGCTGTCGGGCGACCATCGAGGGCATGCTGTTGGAGGACGTAGCGATGCCGGGCCCGCCCGGCTCCCCGTTGTCCAACTGTGTGACCACGGGCTCATCGCTGTAGATCAGGTCCATCCGCTCCTGGCCGGTCAGCAGCTCGCAGCCGCGCCGCAGTTGCTTCCAGGCCGGGTCCGGGATGAAGCGGTGCCGCGGTGTCTGCTCCCAGACTTCGCGCCACTGCGGGGAGAGCAGGCCCCTCTCGGTCAGTTCCCTGGCGAGCGCGGCCTGTCCCAGGTGGGCTGGTGAAGGATGTGCGGTCACGGCGTCGCTTCCTGGGGGCGGCTGCCGTCGGGGCTGGGTTCCTCGTCCGGCACCGGCCAGGGCTGGTCATCCGGCGAACCGGCGTGTTTACCGCCGTTGTTCTGGATCACGGCCATGTGGGAAGCGAGCATGACGTCCTCCTTTGCGGATCGGCTCTGTCATCCCGGTGACGGTAGGACGGTCGGCGGCGGGCGGGAAGGGCGCACAGAGGCAGGCCACCCGAAAGCGCGGTCAGCGGCCGGGTGGCGTTGTTGTGCAGCTGACGCCGCACCAGTCCTGACCTGTGGTGAGGCCCGAGGTTGACGGCGGACGTACAAAGGCATCCGCCCGTTTCGCGTAGAGTGCGGCCAGGGGGGTGTTCTGGTGTGTCGTCACACACGGGTCATGGATGCCCGCTGGCCGCTGTCCGCTCCGGAGGCCCAACCGCAGAGCCACGTGTCCGTACCGCAGAGCCACGTGTCCGTCGCGCTCGGCGGGACTGCACAGCCGTTGCAGGATCGAGGTCGGCGCCCAGGTGGAGACCGAAGTGAAAAGCCCTGACATGTCGCACAGTGCGCGTCTGACCGCCCATAGTGCCGTCTCCACATCCCTGGCCTTGTGCAGTGATCGCGCCCTGCGCGAGCTCGTGGACACGGCCGCGCCGATCGGATCCGGCATCGGCGGGAAGTCGGCGCTGCTGGAGGTCGCCGGAATCCCGATCTTCGTGAAACGGGTGCCCCTCACCGACTTGGAGAGGCAACGTGAACACGTCCGGTCCACGGCGAATCCGTTCGAGCTGCCCGTCTTCTGCCAATACGGCATCGGCACCATCGGCGGGCCGGGCTTCGGGGCCTGGAGAGAACTCGCCGTGCACACCATGACGACGAACTGGGTGCTCGCGGCGGAACACGAGGGCTTCCCCCTGATGTACCACTGGAGGGTGCTGCCCGACTCGATGCCCCTGCCCGAGGAACTGGCCGATGTCGAACGGACTGTTGCCTACTGGGGCGGCGGATCGCAAGTGCGCCGCCGAAGCGAGGCTCTCCAGCAATCCTCGGCGAGCGTCGCGCTGTTCCTGGAATACATCCCGCAGAACCTGCACCAGTGGCTGGGCAGTCAGGTCGAAGCAGACGACGAGGCCGCCGACCGGGCCTGCGCCATGGTGGAGAAAAACCTGGAAGCCGGAACCTCGTTCATGAACGCACGGGGGCTCCTGCACTTCGACGCACACTTCGAGAACATCCTGACCGACGGCCAACGCCTCTATTTCGCCGACTACGGCCTCGCGACCTCCTCCCGCTTCGAGCTGTCACAGGACGAGACCGACTTCTTCGACCGGCATCAGACCTACGACCGCTGTTACACCACCGCGTATCTGGTGAACTGGCTGGTCACCGCCCTGTACGGATACCAGCGGGAGGACCGGGAAGGCCGCTCCGCGCTGGTGCGCGCATTCGCTGCGGGCAAGCGCCCCACCGGAATCCCAGAGGAAGCCGCGGCGATCCTCGCCCGGCACGCGCCAATCGCCGCCGTGATGTCGGAGTTCCACCGCAAGTTCCAGCGCCAGAGCAGGCTGACGCCATACCCGCTGGAGGAGATCCGCCGGCTTGGAGTGATGGGAAGTTCCTCCTTTTCCTGACGGACGCTGGGAGCCCGGCACTCGATATGGATCGGTCGCCCTTCGTCGGCCTCCAGCAGCACCCCGGGACACGGCGCCGGCCCGGCCACGCATGCATTCGACATCAAACCCGCGCAACAGCTCGGACAAGGGAACTACTCGCCTGGAACTACTCGCCCAGCTCTAGACGTCGATGCCAAACAAAGATGCCGCATTGCGAAAAGCGAACTGTTGACGTTCCGCCTCGGAGGAGAAGTGCGCCATGAAGGAACGGATCTCCTCGTTGGTCGGCCCTTGGAATGGGTAGTCGGTCGAGAAAATCAAACGGTCGACTGAGGTAACCGACAGAGCGTGCTGGAGGAGTGCCGGGTTGAGCATGCCGGAGTTGGTGATGTAGAAATTCGATCGGATGTAGTCGGATACGGAGCGCGGCAGGCCGGCGATCCGGGAGATGCTGTCGGCCCGATCCAGCCAGAACAGCAACATCTCTCCCCAATGGCCGAGCACGACCTGAAGGTCGGGATGACGGTCGAAAGTTCCCCGGAGGATCAGCCGCAACGCCGCTGTTGCGGTTTCCATGTGCCATCCCCAGCCGAAAGCGGCCAGGGCTAGTTCCGTCATGGGGTCGAATCCGCGATATGAGGCATCGCGAACAGCGGCCGACGGCAGTTGAGGGTGAAGGAAAACGGGCTGACCGAGTTCCGATGCCGCGCCGAAAAACTCGTCGTAGGCGGGATCGTCGAGAAACAGGTCGCCTGATCGGCCGTAGACCATGGTTCCTACGTGCCCCATGCCCGCGGCTCGTTCGAGCTCGGGCGCAACGTCCTTCGGTGAGGACATGGGCAGGGTAGACAGCGAGCGAAAACGGGCAGGGTGGCGGGCGACGGCCGCCGCGGCCACGTCGTTCGCAGAGCGACTCAGCGTCAGGGCTTCTTTGGGTGGCAGCGACTGGGTTCCGGGCGGGATAAGGGCGAGGATCGACAGGTCGATGCCCTGCGCATCCATGGCTGCCATGCGGCCCGCCTCCAGGTCCTTCAGTCGCTCCTGGTTGTCGCCCATTTCCCCGAGAACGAGGCTTTCATCTGGTTGCGGCAAGGCGTGGAGGGCGGCCGTCAGATCCGGCATGCTCCAGTGTTCTTCGATAGCGATGAGAGGCACAGTCTCCTCCTAGTGGCCGCTCCGGGGTCGGCGAAGTCGCGGCCGGTGGGTGCTGGGGTGGGCGGCAGGGCCGGAAGGCTCCGTCCTTGCTCTGGTTACAGCAGGTTCACTGCCGTCCGTTGTATCGGCATCGCGCAGGGCCGCCTGAGGTCTGCTTCAGGTTGCGTTCAGCAGATGGCAGGGCTCACCACGGGACGGTCTCGCCGAAGCGGTCCAGATACGCCAGACCGGGCGTGCACAGTTTGGACAGCAGGACGTCCACCAGCAAGGGGACGCTCTCCTCGATGGTGAACGGCGCATCCGGACCACCCAGGGCGGTGCGGATCCAGCCCGGCGCCATGAGCACGAAGGCGCGCTGCGTCTCGCCTTGTCGGGCCGCGAAGCTCCTCATCAACATGTTCAGGGCTGCTTTGCTCCCTCGGTAGACCTCGCGGCCTCCGGTCGTATTGTTCGTGATGCTGCCCTGTCCGGAGGACATCGCCCCGATGAGTCCCGTCGGGGACACCAGGTCTTCGAGGGCTTCGATGACGCGCATGGGGCTGAGCGCGTTGGTGACCATCACGTCGATGAAGTCGGCTGTCGCCACTGCGCCGATGGGACTCTGCTCATTGTTGGTGGTGCCCGCGTTGACGAAGAGCACGTCGAGCCGGCGTTGTGCCAGACGTTCGTGCAGCGGGGGCAGCTGGTCGGGGTCGTTGATGTCGAGATGCTCGATGGTGACGTGCCCGTCGGCGTGGTCCGCGAGAGCGTGCAGCGGCGTTCGGGCGGTGGTGTCGCGGACGGTGCCGACGACGTTCCAGCCCCTGTCGACGAACTCGGCCGCCATCGCGTGGCCGAGGCCGCGCGAGGCCCCGACGATGAGGGCGGTCAGTTGGTGTGGGTCGGTGCGAGTCGATGGCATCAGCGTCATCTCCGTTCTTCGAGCGTGGTACTCGGTTCGGGCGTCGTCGACGCCTCGGGATCGGCACAGGGCGGTGCCCGCTGCGCTGCTGTGGCTCCTCAACCCGTGCGCCTCAAGCGTTTCGCCCGCACCGCATCGCGGGCCAGCTACGAGTACCCCTTTGTACGATTGCCGGCATGGCAAGGGCTCTGATGACGGAATCTGCTTCGGTGCAGCCTGACGACGTGCGAATCATTCGTGCGTTGCAGATCGCTCCGAGGGCTTCGTTCGCCTCGATCGCGGCCGCGCTCGGCCTGACCGAGGGCGCCGTCAACCGCCGGTATCGCCGCCTGCGCGCCGACGGCGTTATCCGCGTGGCCGGCGTGGTCAACCCGGGGGCCCTGGGGCAGAGCAGGTGGCTGGTGCGACTGCGCTGCCGCCCCGGCAGCGTCGCGGCGATCGCCGACGCGCTCGCCAAGCGTGATGACGTCAACTGGGTAGCCCTGGGCGCGGCGGGCTGCGAGATCACCTGCGCAACACAGTCCCGGACGCGGGAACAACGCGAGGACCTCCTGGGGCAGCGGCTTCCCCGCACTGCCGCGGTGATCGACATCAACGCCTTCGCCATGCTCCGTCAGTTCCTCGGAGGCCGCGGCCACTTCTGGTCCGCTCTGCAGGGCACGCTGTCCCCGGAGGAGGAGGCCGCCCTGGGCAGCGACGGGTCCCCTTTCACCGAGTCCCCGGTCGTCACTCGCGAGCCACTGCGCCTCACCCCCGAGGACGAGAAGATGCTCGAGGCGCTCGCGGCAGACGGCCGCGCGAGTCTCGTCGATCTCGCCACGGCCGCCGGCCTCACTCCTGGACGCGTCTCGCGACGCCTTGAGACTTTGCTCCAGCACCGCGTCATTCATATCGACGTCGAGATCGCCGCAGCGGCCTTGGGCTATCACGCTCGCGCGAACCTCTGGCTTCGCGTGCACCCGTCGGCGGTGAAGAGCGCGGGCCGCGCACTCGCACAGGAACCCGAGATCGCCTTCGCCGCAGCCATCTCCGGGCCCTGGAACCTCCATGCCGTCGCACACTGCCGTGACCTCGACGAACTGTTCGAGTTCACTTCGGACCGCATCGGGTCCCTCGCCGGACTGCAGAGCATGGAGGTCTCACCCGTGCTGAAGCACGTCAAGCAGGCCGGCACTCGACTCTCCGACGATCGCCTCGTCGAGCCATCCCACGCTCGGGCGCGACGCTGAGAAAGGTGCCAACCACCGCGCTGGAGGCCGAAAGGGAACGCCGCAGAAGACGTCGTTTCGCAATGAGCGCTCAGCAGCTCGCCTCCCCGCCACCTACTCCCCCATGCGCTCCCCCACTCCAACGCGGTCATGTCGACAGCGGCAGCTCATCAGAGGTACATCAAGAGCCGCGGGGGACTCTTGCGCCGCCAAGTCGCCGGGCATGTGATGGTGACGTGAACAGCGCCCGGCTTCTGCTCGACCGTCCGCCTCATCCGGCAGGTCCGTGTCGTGCGCCATGCTGCCTCGAGATTTCCGCCTTCCGCTGATACCTCTTCCGCACCCCTGCTAGGTGCCGTGACCCGATGCGGCGCCCTTTTTGTATACCCGTACGCCATCGCCCCTGGGGGCCGACTCGGCGTACCCACTCGTCTCCTTATCCGGATGGGATCATGTCCACCTTCGACCTTTCCTCCCGTACCGTCCTGGTGACCGGCGCCACCTCCGGCATCGGCTACGAGACCGCCCGGCAGCTCGCCGAGCGCGGCGCCACTGTCCTCGTCCACGGCCGTACCGCCGAAGACGCACTGTCGGCCACCGACAAGCTCGTCTCCGTCGCAGGCATCGACGCGGCTCAACTCTGCGGATTCAGCGCAGACTTCACACGTCTGGAGGAGGTCGAGACCATGGCGCGGCGCGTGGTTGTCGAGCATCCGCACCTCGACGTCCTGGTCAACAACGCCGCCATCGCCGCCCCGGAACGCCACACCCTCACCGCCGACGGCAACGAGATCGCCCTGCAGGTCAACTTTCTCGCGCACTACCTGCTGACCGGCCTCCTGGAGCCGGCACTCACCAGTGAGCCCGGTGGCCGGGTCGTCAATGTGTCCTCGTCGCTGCACCGCACCGCCTCCATCCAGTGGAGCGACCCGCAGCGCGCCCGCCGCTACTCCCGGCTCGCCGCCTACGCCCAGTCGCAGCTCGCGCTCACCGTCTTCGCCGCCGACCCGCGGGTGACGGCTGTTTCCGTGCACCCGGGCGTCTGCGAGACGGAGCTGCTGCCGCTCTATGCGAACAGCGGTGAGCCCGCGGCGGAGGGCGCCGCCCATGTGGTGCGGCTGTGCGACCCGGCCACGGAGATCGTCAACGGCGCCTACTACGACCGCGACCGGCGCGTGGAGCCCGCCCGCTCCGCGACCGACGACCGCACGGTCAAGCGCCTCACCAAACTCGCCGACCAGCTGGTCGGGCAACACGCCTGAGGAGCACCCCCTCTGCGGAACACCACCGACGGGCGGCACGCGCATGCCACGCCGCCCGTCCACCCGCGAGCGTCACAAGGAGCCACCGTGATCAAGCTCTCCCACGATCAAGTCGCCGCAGTCTCCCGCTGGTTCGTGGACGGGCCGCCGGGGGCCACGGCGCTGGCCGATCACACGCTGGTCCCGGGAGCCGGTCGCTGGTGGGCCGACCGTCCCGTCGACCCGCGAGCCATCGCCGTGACCTGCGCCGACCACGTGCTGCTCCGCGGCGACCCCACCGCCCTGGCCCCGCTCGCACTCGCCCCTTTCACGGCGCACTACGTCCAGGCCCCGGCCCGCTTCTTGCCCTTGCTGGCCCACGCGTTCGATCAGCTGGTGCCGTGGGAGCGCATGGGTTACGTCCACCGCGTGCCCGTGCCGCCTCCGCACCCCTCGCGTGGGGTGACGGTGCGCCGGCTGACGCCCGAGGACGCACCGACGGTCGCGGCGCTGGGGCCTGAATCGGCCTGGATGCACGCCAGTTGGGGTGGCCCGGCAGGTCTCGCCGCCTCGGGACACGGCTGGGCAGCCTTCGAGAAGGACCGTGTGCTCGCCCTGGCCTGCACCTACTTCCGCGGCAGCAGGTACGAGGACGTCGCCTGCCTCACCGTCCCCGAACACCGCCGCCAGCGCCTCGCACTGGCCTGCGTCACCTCCCTGTGCCAGGACATCGCCGCCCGCGGCCACACCCCCAGCTGGACGTGCTCGCGCGAGAACCGCCCCAGTCGGCTCCTCGCCTGGACCGCCGGCTTCCGCCTGGAGCACGAGTACGTGCACTACCTCACCGGGCAGCCCGCGCGCCGCGTCGCGGCCATCGCCGCCTGAACAGCACCGAACACGAGGAGCCCCGATGACGAAGCGCCGCAGCCCTCTCACCACCCTGGCCTCGGTGAAGATCCTCAACGGCGGCCACGAGCTCTCCGTCCACGACCTGACATGGCGAGACGACTCCTTCACCGTCCACTACACCATCGTGCCGGCCCTGCCCGACGCCGCCGATGCCACACCCGTGCTGCTGGCCCTGGAGGCGATGGACGACATCGGCAACGAGTACGTCGACTGGGGTGGGGCCTACGGAGCCTCCGGCGACGGCACGTACACCCGTGGCAGCATCACCGCGCAACCCGCCCTGGCGCCGCAGGCAGGTGAGGTCCGTGTACGGCTCACCTTCCTCCGCGACGGCGAGGAGCACACCTGTCGTCTGAGGCTGCGCACCTCGGCCACCAGGCCCTGAGGCCGAGCCTCGCCAGGACCGGCGAATCGCTCCCACCACGGCGGCGTGCGGCGGACGGCCGGAGCGGGCGGCTCGGCCGGCTGGACTTCGATCCGGAATACGCCGCCCCGAATGCCGCCGCACGGCGTTAAGGCTGTGGCAGAAACCTGACAACACCCGGTACGTTTCCTCGTGGAGTGCCGGGAAGTCTGGTCGGCGACGGTTCAGCATGTGCCGAAGCCACCGAGAGACGAGTACGTGACCGACCTTACCGCCCTCCTTCTTCTCGTCGTGTTCGCCACTTTGGTGGCGACCGGCGCGCGCCACTGGCGTATTCCCGCTCCCTCGCTCCTGGTCGTCGGCGGCCTGCTCATCGGGCTGCTGCCGTGGATACCGGACGTTCAGGTGGCGCCCGAGGTGATCAGCGTGGTCGTGCTGCCGCCGCTGCTGTTCGCGTCCGCCGAGGAGATCCCGTGGCGTGAGCTGCGGGTGGTGTGGCGGCCGGTGACCGTCCTGGCCTTCGTGCTGGTGCTGGCCAGCGCGGCTGCCGTGGGGGCTGTGGCCTCGGCCGTCACCCCGCTCAACACCACGATGGCGTTCGTCCTGGGTGCGGTGCTGGCCAGCACCGACCCGGTCGCGGTGACGGCGCTGGGCCGCAAGATCGCGCTGCCGCCGCGCATCCAAGTACTGGTCCAGTCCGAGAGCCTCTTCAACGACGCCACCAGTTTGGTGCTCTTCAAGGTCGCGGTGGGAACCGCCATAGCCGCCCATGCGGTCACGCTTCCCGCGGCCGGCGGTCAGTTCGTGGTGCTGGGCGGTGGCGGGGCGCTGGTCGGCGGCGTTGTCGCGGGGGTGGTGGCGCTCATTCGGCGGCGGACCGAGGACCCGGTCCTGGAGACGGTGATCGCGCTGGTCACCCCGTACGCCGCCTATGTCCTCGCCGAGGACCTGCACACCTCGGGCGTGACCGCGGTCGTGGTGGCGGGGGTGGTGCTCGGCAGCACCGGCCACAAGCTCACCAACGCCTCCATCCGGCTCCAGGTGCACGCCGTCTACGGCACCGTGGTCTTCCTGCTGGAGAGCGTCGTCTTCGCCCTCATAGGACTCGAACTACCCGCTCTCGCACGACAGTTGACTGCCGACGAGCGCGGCTGGCCGCTCGGTGTGCTCGCGGTCACCGGCACCGTGATCGCCGTACGGCTCCTGGGGGTCGTTCCCCTCTCCGCCGTCATGCAGCGCCGCCGCGGCAACGGCGCGGTCACCTGGCGCATCCCCGCGGTGGTCTCCTGGGCCGGCACCCGCGGGGTGATGCCGCTGGCCGCCGCCCTGTCCATCCCGCTGGCCGCCGACGACGGCAGCCCACTGCCGCACCGCCCGCTGATCCTGGTCCTGACCACCGGCGTCGTCGTCTTCACCCTCGTCCTGCAGGGCTTCACGCTGGCACCGGTCGTCCGCTGGTCCAAGATCGCCCTACAGCCGGAGCACACCGCCCGCGAGGAGGCCCACGCCCGCGCCGGCCTGGCCCGAGCCGGGCTGGACCGCCTGGACGAACTCGAATCCGTCGAAGCCGCGCCCGCCCCGCTCATCGACCAGCTGCGCCGCGGCCTGCTGGCCCGCCTGGATCAGGCTGACGCCGATCGGTCCGACGACGTCGCTTCGCCCTCTTGGGTCTCCGCGGCCGGCTACCGGGAACTGCGCCGCACCGTGATAGCCGCCCAAACGGCACAGCTCCAACGCCTCTACACGGACAACCACATCAGCGACCTCACCCGGCGACGGCTGCAACGCCGACTGGACCTCGAAGACGCCGGACTCGGCGACGAGTGAGCGCCATGACTCCGGAGGGCGCGGGAGTCGCTGGACGCGGCTCAGAAGCGGTCCGGGAACTTGACGCCGAGCACCAGCAGCCCGACCAGAGCGGCCGCCACCAGCAGCCCCACCACCCGCTCCACGCTCACGACACCACCACCGCCGTCATCGAGTCTCCGCGCATCAGGGACCTCCTCGATTCATTGCCCATGACCGGCCGACTCCAGCGTGTCGTCGCTGCGATGGGCAGACGAGCACCGCGGCCGGTTCCCTAACGGGATCCGTACGAGGCAGGCGTGCCCCCTACGGCGAGCTCGTCCACCCCTGCCACAACCGGCGCGGCGGGCAGGGAGACGACCATCGTCAGACCGCCGCCGGGGGTCTCCTCGGGGGTGAGGGTGCCGCCCATCGCCTCCGTGAGACCGCGGGAGAGGGCGAGGCCGAGCCCGAGGCCGGTGGTGTTGTCGGTGTCACCGAGCCGCTGGAACGGCTCGAACGCCCGCTCCCGGTCGGGTAGTTGGATCCCCGGGCCGCGGTCGATGATCCTCAGCTCCACCCGTCCGGCCAGCGCACTGGCGCCGATCGTCACGGGGCGCCCGGTGGGCGAATGGCGTACCGCGTTGGACACCAGGTTGGCGAGGACGCGTTCCAGCAGCGGTGGGTCCGCGAGCACGTCGGGGGCGGTCTCCAGTCCCTGGGTCAGTACGTGGGCGAGCACCTGCGGGGGTGAGCCGGGCAGGGTGTCCAGCGCTGCCGGGAGCACTTCGGTGAGCGCGATCGGCTCCAGGTGCAGGGTCAGCGCACCGGCCTGGAGCCTGCTCATGTCGAGGAGGTTGTCGACCAGGCGGCTGAGTTTGGCCAGGCACTCCTCGGCGGTGGCCAGGAGTTCCTCGCGATCCTCGGCGGAGAAGTCGACGTCGCGGCTGCGCAGTGAGCTGATGGCGGCCCAGCAGCCGGACAGCGGTGTGCGCAGGTCGTGGCCGACCGCGGCGAGGAGTGCGGTGCGCATCCGGTTGGCCGCCTTGACCGGCTCGACCTCGGCGGCGGCCTCGGCGAGCCGGGCGCGTTCGACGGCCGCCGTCAGATGGGCCGCGAAGGCCGTCAGGACGCGGTGCTCCGCGGCAGGCAGCCGGCGACCGCTCAGCACGAGGATGCCGTCGTCTCCTATCGCGACCTTGGTCTCGTGAGCGTCCTCGGGCCCGGGCAGCGGGTTTCCCATGGCACCGGGATCCGTGTCCCTGCCGCGTGGCCGGAGTTCGATGCCGTCCATGCCGAAGGTTTCGCGGGTCCGTTCCAGGAGGACGGGTACCGCCCGGTCCCCGCGCAGGACGTCGCCCGCCAAGGAGGTGAGGGTCTCGGCTTCCGCGGTCGCCCGGGCGGCGCGTCGGCTCAGCCGCAAGGAGCGGTCGACGATGGCGGCGACGGTGACGGCGACCGTGGTCAGGGCGGCCTGGGCGACGACGATATTGGTTCCGGCGAAGCTGAAGTGGCCGATGGGCGGGATGAAGTAGTAGTTCAGCAGCAGCGAGGTGGTCACCGAGGCGAGCAGCGCGGAGACCACGCCACCGATGCAGGCCACCCCCAGCACCGTGAGCAGGAAGAGCAGTGCCTCGCTGGTGAGGTTGAGCGCCAGCGGGCGGGAGACGGTGCGCAGTGCCAGGGTGAGCAGCAGGGGGAGTACGAGCCCGGCCACCGGTCCGGCCACCCGCCGGAAGCGCGGCAGGCCGCTCCCCGGGGCGGCCCATCGCCGTCCCTGGCCGGCGTGTTCGTGGGTCACCGTGTGGACGTCGATGTCGCCGGAGAGCTGGACCACGGTCTCCCCGACTCCGCGGGGCATCAGCACGCGCCGCAGCCGGCCCCGGCGGCTGGCGCCGATGACCAGTTGGGTGGCGTTCTGAGAGCGGGCGAAGTCCAGTAGCGCGGCGGGCACGTCGTCGCCCACCACCGAGTGGTAGCTGCCGCCGAGGCTTTCGGTGAGTTGCCGCTGTCCGGCCAGCGCGGCGGGTGAGGAGCCGGCCGGGTCGTGGCTGCGGGTGATGTGGACGGCGAGCAGATCGCCGGACGAGCGGCTCACGATCCGGGCGGCCCGGCGGATCAGTGTTGCGCCCTCCGGCCCGCCGGTGAGCGCGACCACGACTCGTTCGCGGGTCTCCCAGACCCGGCCGATGCGGTGCTCGTCGCGGTACTTGCGCAGCGCCTCGTCCACCCGGCCGGCCACCCAGAGCAGGGCCAGCTCGCGCAGTGCGGTGAGGTTTCCGAGCCGGAAGTAGCGCGAGAGTGCCGCGTCGACCTTTTCCGGTGGGTAGATGTTGCCGTGTGCCATACGGCGCCGCAGCCCCTCGGCCGGCAGGTCGACCAGCTCGATCTGGTCGGCACGGCGGACGAATTCGTCGGGCACGGTCTCGTGCTGCGGCACACCGGTGATCTTCTCGACCACATCGCTGAGCGAGTCCAGGTGCTGGATGTTGAGCGTGGCGGCGACGTCGATCCCGGCGGCGAGCAGTTCCTCGACGTCCCGCCAGCGTTTGGTGTTGCGGCCGCCCGGTGCGTTGGTGTGGGCGAGTTCGTCGATGAGCACCACCTGCGGACGGAGCTCCAGCACCCGGTCCAGGTCGACCTCGGTGAAGTCCGCACCGCGATGGCTGCGCGTCACCCGCGGCAGGACGTCGAGCCCGTCGAGCATTGCCTCGGTGGAGGTGCGTCCGTGGCACTCCGCGAAGGCCACCACCACGCGCGTGCCGCGGGCGGCCCGGCGCCGCCCCTCGTCCAGCATCCGGTAGGTTTTGCCCACCCCGGGAGCAGCCCCGAGAAAGACCTTGAGCCGGCCGGGGCGCGTCCCCGGTCCGTCGGCCGCGTCGCCGCCCCGCCCCATCACGTACTCCTCCACGTACCCCTCTTCACAAAGCAAGCAAGCAGCACGCCGGGCGGCATGACCAAGGGTGTCTCACGGCATGGCACCGGTCGGCGTGCGAAGTTCCTTGACGAAGTTCCTTGAAGCATCGTCACTTCGCGTCGGCAAATACCGCGAGGGAGTGCGAAGACGTTGACGTAACTCTGACCCGGTGCCCGTGCGTTGTTGCGCTCCCCGGGACTCTTGCCGATGGGGAGGGCGGCCGTCCGGGTGCTGCTCGCGCCCGCCCCGGCTCGCCCGGTTATCGGGAATGTCGCCATGGCGCCGTCAGGGTCTGCCGTGGCGGCGTAAGGGAAGCGTTAATGAATTGCGGCGGCTGGATCGGTGGCGTTTCCATGTATCGATACGAAACGCGAGACGGAGCCGCGCAACGGAAGCGCGGCGCAGCACAGGGAGCGTGGCCCATGGGTGGACACCTCGGTCGGCGCGTCGTGGCCGGCGTGAGCGGTTCGCTGGGGAGTCTGACGGCTTTGCACCGCGCCGCCGCCGAGGCCCGGGTGCGGGGGGCGGAGCTGTGGGCCGTCCTGGCCTGGGAGGCGCCCGGTGGCGACATCCCCCACCGCGGCGGGCCGTGCCCGCCGTCTCTGATCGCCGCCTGGCGCCGGATGGCGAGCAAGCGGCTCGACGAGGCGCTCGACACCGCCTTCGGCGGCGACGGACCGGGGGTCCCGCTCCAGCGCCTGGTCGCACCGGGAAAGCCGGGCAAGGTACTGCTGGCGGCTGCCGACCGGTGCGACGATCTTCTGGTGGTCGGTGCCGGAGCGCGCGGCAGGCTGCGCCGTGCGGTGCGGCCCTCCGTCTCCCGGTATTGCGTGGCACGCGCCTCCTGCACGGTGCTGACCGTGCCTCCCCCCCGCTGCACCGGGCACTGGCCGCCGCACACCGCCGGAATATCTGGAAACTCCCACTCAGCCCCAGGCAATTGGCGGACTGACCCTCGCCGTCACCTGCACGGTTGACCTGCCGGGTCCTTGCGGGTTGCCTCGCGGGCGTTAGGGATGTGTCAAGGACGCGCTCATGGCCGTATGGGTCACGTCAACGTGGGACGAAATTCGGCCACCGGCGCGGTTCCCTCTCCTGGTCCGGGCTTTCACCCCTGAACACGACGACACGGAGGGCGGGGCCACGTGGCACGCGGCAAGCTTCGGATCTACCTCGGCGCGGCACCGGGCGTCGGCAAGACCTACGCCATGCTGTCCGAGGCACACCGCCGTATCGAACGCGGCACGGATTGCGTGGTCGCCTTCGTCGAGCACCACGACCGGCCGCGCACCGAGGTGATGCTGCACGGCCTGGAGCAGATCGCGCGCCGGGAGCTGCCGTACCGCGACACGGTGTTCACCGAGATGGACGTGGACGCGATCCTGGCGCGCAGACCGGCCGTGGCGCTGGTCGACGAGATGGCGCACACCAACGTCCCCGGCTCGCGCCACACCAAGCGCTGGCAGGACATCGAGGAGTTGCTGGAGGCCGGGATCCATGTGGTCTCGACGGTCAACATCCAGCATCTGGAGTCCCTCGGTGACATCGTCGAGTCGATCACCGGGGTACGGCAGAAGGAGACCGTCCCGGACGAGGTGGTGCGCCGCGCCGACCAGATCGAGCTGGTCGACATGTCGCCCCACGCGCTGCGCCGCCGCATGGCGCACGGCAACATCTACCAGCCGAACAAGGTCGACGCGGCGCTGTCGAACTACTTCCGGCCGGGCAACCTCACCGCGCTGCGCGAGCTGGCGCTTTTGTGGGTGGCCGACCGGGTCGACGAATACCTCCAGGAATACCGCAGCGAACACCGGGTCTCGAAGATCTGGGGCTCGCGCGAGCGCATAGTGGTCGGCCTGACGGGCGGCAGTGAGGGCCGTACGCTCATCCGGCGCGCCACCCGCCTCGCCGAGAAGGGTGCGGGTGGCGAGGTGCTCGCCGTCTACATAGCCCGCAGCGACGGTCTGAGCTCCGGCTCGCCCAAGGAACTCGCCGTCCAGCGCACCCTCGTCGAGGACCTGGGCGGCACCTTCCACCATGTCCTGGGCGAGGACGTCCCCTCCTCGCTCCTGGAATTCGCCCGGGGCGTGAACGCCACCCAGATCATCCTGGGTACCTCGCGCCGCCGGGCATGGCAGTACGTCTTCGGTCCCGGCGTCGGCGCGACCGTCGCCCGCGACTCCGGACCCGACCTGGACGTTCACATCGTCACTCACGAGGAAGCCGCCAAGGGGCGCGGGCTGCCGGTCACCCGCGGGGCGCGGCTGGGCCGGTCCCGGATCATCTGGGGCTGGCTGACCGGGGTGGTGGGCCCGGCGCTGCTGACACTGCTGGTGATGCAGGTCGGGACGGGCCTCGGTCTCGCCAACGACATGCTGCTGTTCCTGACGCTGACCGTGGCGGCGGCGCTGCTCGGCGGCCTGCTCCCGGCGCTGGCGTCGGCCGTGGTGGGCTCGCTCCTGCTGAACTGGTTCTTCACACCGCCCGTGGGCCAACTCACCATCGCGGATCCCAAGAACATCCTGGCACTGGTCATCTTCGTGCTGGTGGCGATCTCGGTGGCCTCCGTCGTCGACGTCGCCGCCCGGCGCACCCACCAGGCCGCCCGCCTGCGCGCCGAGTCGGAGATCCTCTCCTTCCTGGCGGGCAGCGTGCTGCGCGGCGAGACCACCCTCGACGCCCTGCTGGAGCGGGTGCGCGAGACCTTCGCCATGGACGCCGTGGCGCTGCTGGAGCGGGAGTCCGAGACAGCCCCCTGGACCTGCTCGGGCAGTGTGGGCGACGCGAGTCCGCTCTCCCGCCCGGAGGACGCGGACGTCGACATGCCCGTCGGCGACCATATGGCGCTCGCGCTGTCCGGCCGTGTCCTGCCCGCCGAGGACCGCCGCGTGCTGGCGGCCTTCGCGGCTCAGGCGGCCGTCGTCCTCGACCGCCAGCGCCTGCAGTCCCAGGCCGAAACCGCCCGCAAGCTCGCCGAGGGCAACCGCATCCGCACCGCTCTGCTCGCGGCCGTCAGCCACGATCTGCGTACTCCCCTGGCCGGTATCAAAGCCTCGGTCACCTCCCTGCGCTCCGACGACATCGAATGGTCCGCCGAGGACCAGGCCGAACTCCTCGCGGGCATCGAAGAGGGCGCCGACCGCCTCGATCACCTGGTCGGCAACCTCCTGGACATGTCCCGGCTCCAGACCGGCACCGTCACACCCCTGATCCGCGAGGTCGACCTCGACGAGGTCGTGCCGATGGCCCTGGGTGGCGTCCCGGAGGACAGCGTCATCCTCGACATCCCCGAGGAACTGCCGATGGTCGCCGTCGATCCGGGTCTGCTGGAGCGCTCGGTCGCCAACATCGTCGAGAACGCGGTGAAGTACAGCCCCGAGGGGGAGCCGGTACTCGTCTCCGCCAGCACGCTGGGAGGCCGCGTCGAAGTGCGCGTCGCCGACCGCGGCCCCGGCGTGCCCGACGATGCCAAGGACCGCATCTTCGAACCCTTCCAGCGCTACGGCGACGCACCGCGCGGTGCGGGAGTCGGCCTCGGCCTGGCCGTCGCCCGGGGATTCGCCGAAGCCCTCGGAGCCACCCTCACCGCCGAGGACACCCCCGGCGGCGGGATGACCATGGTGCTTACGGTTCCCACCGCCGGCGGTCGCCTGTCGGCTGCGCCTGACCTGTCGGCCGGGGTGACGTCGTAGTCGGGTGCCCGGCCGACTGCACGGCCGGGCGACGCTCAGGTACGGGGGTCGGTCGGGTGCGGCTGGACCCCCGCCATCAGGAAGTCCAGACCGCGCCGGGTCGAGACCACCACGACCCGGTCACCGGCCCCCAGGATCCGGCCGTGCGAGGGGCGCCACTCGAAGCCCGGCCGGTCGAGGCGCAAACTGCCGAGCGTATCCGTCGGGCCGGGAGAACCGGTCTCGGTGGCGGAGCCCACCGCCAGGACGCGCCATTCGTTCGCGCGGAAAGCCTGGTGGACGGAGCGTCCCTCCAGCTCCGGGTGGCCGGCGACATCCACCGTGGTGAAGAGCAGGGAGCCGCGTTCGACCGGCATGATGCCCAGGACGTGACGGCCCATCATGGCGGCGGCGAAGGGCAGCGCGGCGAGCGCCGAGACGCTGCGGCTTCGGGTGGTGGCGTCGGGATAGGAGGCGCGCATGGTACGGGAGACGGTGGCCGCGAAGTCGTCGTCGTACAGCCGCATCACCACCCGTACTTGAGGGTTGGCCTCGCGCGCGGCCATCACGATGTCGAGGTTTTCGCCGTCGTCGCGGGTGAGCACCAGCAGCGACTTGCTCTGGCGGATGCGCGCCCGGTCCAGGACTCCGGGGGCGCCGGCGTCCTCCAACAGCAGGGGAACGCCGAGTTCGCGGGCCAGGACGACGCCACGGGCGTGCGGGTCCCGTTCTATGACCACCACCTGGTGTGCGGTGGTGCGCAGTTGGGCCAGCACCCGGGTGCCGATCTTGCCCAGCCCGACCAGCACGATGTGGTCGCTCAGGTCCTCGGCCGGCGGGTGTCCCACGGAGGCTGTGCGGAACGCCTCGGTGGCGTTCATGGTCGCGGCGACCACGAGCGGAAGAACCGCCAAACCCACGAAACCGGCGATGAGTTGGAGAACCCGGCGGGCCGGTGATTCGTCGGTCGCCGGATCGCCCATGGTGAAGATGTCCAGCAGCGGCAGATACACCGACTTCCACAGCGGACCGGGCTCGGCGAGCGCGGTGGCCGCGGCCAGTACCAACACGATCGCGGCCAGCGCGCCGAAAACCGCAAGGATCTCGTGGGAGAGGAAGACCTTCCACGGCAGATGTGCCAGCCGGTCCCGCAGCCAGGCACCGTAACCGCGCCGGTCGCGCGGCGGGGCCTCGGGCGGATGGTGATGGGTGACCTCCTCCAGCATCAACCGGCCGTGGGTGAACTGCCGGTGGTAGGAGGTGGCGGTGTCGGGCAGCAGTTGGGTGCCCTCCTCCCCTGGTGTCTCCGGGCTGTCCTCGCTCGCCGGATCGTCCTGATGGGCACCGGACAGCACCGCGAGCGTGGCCAGGTCGGCGGACTGCGGCGGGGTCCGTGCGGGGCGTACGACCCCGCGGAAGACCTGACCCTCGACTTGCAGCGGGTCCCCCTGCCCGACCGCTGCGGCGGCCACCAGCTCAGGGACCGCGGTGTCGGTGTCGGAGAGCACGGTGGTGGAGATGTCGAGCGCGATGTCGTCGGTACGGCCGAGTGCCGATACGGCGCGGTCCAGGAGCCGTTCGAGATGCTCACCGCGCTCCCGGTTGTACATGCGGATCACGAGGCGGATCGTCGGGTTGAGGGTGCGGGCCAGCAGTGCCGCCGTGACGTTGACCTGGTCGTCGCGGTAGGTGAGGGCGAGTGCTGCGGCCCTCTCCACACCCGCGGCCCGCAGCGTCTGCTCGTCCGGACGGGCGGCCACCAGCAGCTCGACGGGCGACTGCGGATCGCGGTGCAGTGTGGCGATCTCCGGCGCATGCCCCTCGCGCCGGGAGGGCAGCACGACGGTGACCGCCTCACCGCACACCGCGTCCAGGGTCACCGCCAGCCGGTGGGCCAGCCCGTCGTCGCCGCAGATCACCATGTGCTCGGAGCGCTCGCCAAAGGGAGTACGCAAGTGGAGAGTTGACGTCACGTCATCAAGATTGCGAGGACATGACAGACGGTTCCGATGCGCACACCAGTTCGTCATCAAAGTTGTGCAAAGGCGCCGGGAGAGCGAACTCGCACAGCTAAACGGTGTTGCAGGAGACCGTGGTCTGCGCATGTGCCGTCCCAGCGCCGTCGGACGCAGCGGAACGGCGAGCAGCCGCGACCCTGCGGGCCGCGTGCAGGGTGACTCCTGCGACCACCGTGAACTCACCGAGAAGTACCAGCGCGATCTCGCTCACCATCGCGAGAGTCGCGAAGAACCGGTACGTCCCTTTGGCCTCCGCGAAGTCCGGCTCGACCAGCCCGCCGGGGTCCCAGGCCACCTGTACCGCGTCACCGACGTGGTAGGAGTTGCTGCAGTTGAGGCGGCCGGGAGCCTCGGTGGCGCCGCGATAGCGGATGACACACTCGTACGAGGTGGTCTTCCCGTGGTGCTCGACGACACGTGCGACCACGCCCGACCGCACCTCGCCCCGCAGCTCCAGTACGAACCCCTGCGAGGCATTCGCGGCCAGCACCGCGGCAGCGACCGCCGGGACAACCAGCAGCGTCACCATCAGGCGGCTCAGCGCCCCGTGGGGCAGCAGCCCGGGGACCACCACGATCAGCCAGGTTCCGCCGGCCACCCCCAGCACGAGCGAGGGCACCAGCATCCAGCGCAGGGGCCACAGCACCCCACTGGCCAAGACCATCAGCGCGGCGAGCGGAATCAGCAGCGCCACCCGTGTCGGACTGGCCGGACGCCCGGGCTTGCGCCTCCGGATGCCGCGTAACGGGCGCAGCACCGGCCCGCCGCGCCGGTGTCGCCCCACCGGCACCATCCGCCGGTTGTCGGCAGCCCGTTCCCTCTGGTCCCGCACCGTCATCGCGCTCCCCCGGTCGGCCAGCCAACATCAATTTCAGCCGCGCGCCAAGCCGCTGTCGGCACTCTTAACGCCACCTTGACGCCACCGTCCGACCCTCGACGAACGCAGTGGCGAAAACGCTGTGGGTGCGTACTCTGACCTGGCCGTCTCACCGATGGCCGGATTTCGCCGTACGAGCTGTACGAGCCGTACGCGTACAAACAGGAGCATGCGATGGCCACCCCTTCCCTCGCGGATACCCCCTCCGTAGCCCCGCCGCGGAGCAGTCGTCTGCGCGCATGGATGCTGGAAGGCCTGGCCGATATGGCCAAGCACCAGCAGGGTCCGCACGCCGAGCCCGAGAGCGCCCACGAGGGGCAGCGGTGGTGGCGGGTGATGTGCCTGACCGGTGTGGACTACTTCTCCACCCTGGGCTACCAGCCGGGCATCGCCGCCCTGGCGGCCGGCTTGCTGTCGCCCGTGGCCACCCTCGTGCTCGTACTCGTCACGCTGGTGGGCGCCCTGCCGGTCTACCGGCGGGTGGCCGAGGAGAGCCCGCGCGGCGAGGGTTCGATCGCGATGCTGGAGCGGCTGCTGTCGTTCTGGAAGGGCAAGCTGTTCGTCCTGGCCCTGCTGGGATTCGCCGCCACCGACTTCCTGATCACGATCACCCTGTCCGCGGCGGACGCCTCCACCCACCTGGTGGAGAATCCCCATCTGACGGACGTCCTGCACGGTCAGCAGATGCTGATCACGCTGGTGCTGGTGGCGTTGCTCGGCGCGGTGTTCCTCAAGGGCTTCCTGGAGGCGATCGGCGTCGCGGTCGCCCTGGTCGGGGTCTACCTCGTCCTGAACGCGGTGGTCGTGGCCGTGGGCCTGTGGCACATCGTGACCGCCCCGCATGTGGTCACCGACTGGTCCAGTGCCCTGACCACGCAGCACGGGAACGTCTTCGCCATGGTCGGCGTGGCCCTGCTGGTCTTCCCCAAGCTGGCGCTGGGTCTGTCCGGCTTCGAGACCGGCGTGGCGGTCATGCCGCACGTCCAGGGCGACGCGGGCGACACCGAGGCCAAGCCCACCGGGCGGATCCGGGGCACCAAGAAGCTGCTCACCGCCGCCGCTGTGATCATGAGCGTGTATCTGATCACCACCAGCTTCATCACCACGCTCCTCATCCCGGCGAACGAGTTCAAGCCGGGCGGCCAGGCCAACGGGCGCGCGCTCGCCTACCTGGCGCACGAATACATCGGTGGTGGCTTCGGCACTCTCTACGACATCTCCACCATCGCCATCCTCTGGTTCGCGGGTGCCTCCGCCATGGCCGGACTGCTCAACCTGATGCCGCGCTACCTGCCCCGCTACGGCATGGCCCCGCACTGGGCGCGTGCCGTCCGCCCCATGGTGATCGTCTTCACCCTGGTCGCGTTCCTGGTCACCTGGCTCTTCGACGCCGACGTCGACGCGCAGGGCGGCGCCTACGCCACCGGCGTCCTGGTGCTGATGTCCTCCGCGGCGATCGCGGTGACCATCGCCGCCCGCCGCGCCGGTCAGCGGACCTGGACGATCGGCTTCGCGCTCGTCGCCGCGGTGCTGCTCTACGTCACCGCCGCGAACGTCGTCGAACGCCCCGACGGCGTCAAGATCGGCGCCTGCTTCATCGCCGGCATCATCCTCATCTCGCTGCTGTCGCGGCTCCGCCGCGCCTTCGAGCTGCGCGTCACCCACATCACCATGGATGACATGGCCGAGCGGTTCGTCCGCGATACGGCGCATCGCAAGATCCGGTTCATCGCCAACGAACCCGACCAGCGCGATGTGGCCGAGTACCGCGACAAGCTCCAGCAGATCCGGGTCGACCACGACCTGTCGGCCGAGGAGGACGTCGTCTTCGTCGAGGTCACCCTGGGCGACCCCTCGGAGTTCGAGGCGGCCATGAACGTACGCGGCGAAGTGCTGCACGACCGCTATCGCGTCCTGACCGTGGAGAGCTCCTCCATCCCCAACGCCCTGGCCGCCCTGCTCCTGCACGTACGGGACACCACCGGACAGCGCCCCCACATCTACTTCGAATGGACCGAAGGCAACCCCTTCACCCAGTTCCTGCGCTTCTTCCTCTTCGGTCAGGGCGAGGTCGCCCCCGTCACCCGCGAGGTCCTGCGCGAGGCCGAACCCGACCGGGACCGCCGGCCCCGCGTCCACGTCGGCTGACCGCGCCCACGGAGACTCAGGCGTCAAGAAAACGATAAAAATCAGCCACGCGACATAGGGAACACGTCAAGAAAACAGGCGCTCCGGCACGGCCTGCCTACCGTCAGTGGCATGGGATGGCAGACCGCGCCGGCCGCGCCGCATGCCGGCCGGCCGGACATCGCCGTCGACCGCCACTGGCGTGCGGATGCCCGGCGCGCCGTTGAGTACTCCCTGGCGTTCGTCGGTCCGATCATGCTGCTCGACTGGTGCTCGGGCGGTCTCACGCTGCCCCGCGCCGGGCTCTGGGTCGTACTCGGAGTCGCGATCCTCGTGATCTCCCTGCCTTCACGTGTGAGCGCGGGCGACGGGTGGCTGGCGGTACGGGGCCTCATGGGCGAGCGCCGGGTGCGTACCGATGCCCTGGTCGCGGTGGGGCAGAACGGCGGTATCGCCGTCCACCTCGTCCTGCGAGATGCCGACGGCCGGTGGCTGAAACTGGACCGCCAGGTCCTGGACGCCAATCCGCTGGTGTGGCACCTGATCGACGCCGGCGCCCGCCGCTCCGTCCAGCGCGGCACGCTGCGCCACGGCAGGCACGTCCTACAGGAGTTGGCGGACCGGATCGACGGGCAAGAGGCCCGCGCGGTCCTCATGGCTTCGGGAATGCTGTGAACATGCCGCTGTGAAGATGCCGCTCTCAACACGCGGTACGGGTACAGGTACAGGTACGGGCAACGGCGGCAGCGCGAGCGACCACGGGGGAACGGATGGGCCGGCACACGCGCACGCTGCGACCGGGCGCCCTGCGATCGTGGACACGCACACCGATCGGTGTACTCCTCTTACTCTGCATCGTGGCCCTGGCGGGCCTCCTACTGCGATGGGCACTGACCGACTTCCGCTACGCGACCGCCCTGTCAGGGACGCCCGGTACGTTCTCCGCCGGTCATTGCCACACCGTCCACCAAACCCGCGGCGGCGATGTGCACCCCTGCACGGGGACGTTCGTCGCGACAGAAGGCCGGTTCACCGATCACGCGGCGCACCTCGATGACAACCCGGTGGGGGTCGGCAAGCCCCTCAGGCTGCTCCGCGAGTCGGATGGCGGCTACCGCCGTCCGCTGGTCTCCACCGCGGTGCTGGATGTGGCCGCCGCCTTCGGCATCGTATGGGCGGCAGCAGTCGGGGCGGTGATGGTGTGCGTCGGCTCCCGCAGGATGTCCGCGGGCAACGGAAATCCGACCCGTTCGAAACCGCAACTCTGGCCTTCCCTACAGCTCTGGCTCACCGTGGTCGCCATCGGGAGCCTGGCTGCAGGGGTGTTGTCCCTGGTCGTAGGCGTCCTGATCGCGCTGACCGGCCACTGACCAGCGGCTGTACTCGGTGAAGTACGGCCCAGGAACCGCCCCTTCGCACCGCGCCCCGGGCGGCGTCCCTACGTGACGGTGCCGCCCCTTTCGCCGTGTCAGCCCAGCAGTCCGGTCAGCACCGCCGTTGTCGCGTTCAGCAACTGCTCGGAGGTCGGGCCACCTGCGGCGGTGCGGGCGAGCAGGCCCTCGCGTGCGGCCAGGATCACCTCGGCGGCCTGCTCGGCGGAGGCCCCGGGCGGTACCAACTCCGGCAGGACCCGCTCCAGCAGGACCGCCAGCGCCGCCGTCACCGTGCGGTCGTGTACGGCGACCCGCTCGGCGAGCTCGGATGTACGGGCGGCCAGCAGGCGGAACTCCAGGAACAGCAGAATCCACCCGGTTTCGGCGGCTTCGACCCGCAGCAGTGCCTCGACCAGCCGCCGCGCCCGCTCCTCGGGCCCCAACTGTTCGGCCGCGGCGGCCAGATGCTCCAGCTCGCTGATCCGTTCCGCTGCCTGTTCGTCGAAGAGCGCCAGCAGCAGGTCCTCCTTGGTGGCGAAGTTCGAGTAGAAGGCCCCACGGGTGTAGCCGGCGGCGGCGCAGATGTCCTCGATGCTCGTCCGCGCATATCCCGCGGACAGGAACAGCTCGCCCGCCGCCGACAGGATGCGGGCTCTGGTGTGGACACGGCGCCGCGGGGGCCGGGGCGTTGAGGGTTCGACCGGGGTGGGATTCACGGCAACCACGATACATGGTGTATTCAATACGGGTCGTATTGAAACGAGGTCGCGAGAGGACCACCGCCATGAGTCGACTGCTGATCACCGACGCGCACCTGCTCCACCCCGAGACCGGCACCCGTACCGACCCGGCATGGATCGAGGTCGCCGACGGCCGGATCGCCGCCACCGGCACCGGCCGACCGCCCGGCGCCGGGCAGGACGTACGGGTGCTCAACGCGGCCGGCGCCACCGTGCTACCCGGCCTGATCGACGCTCACGTCCACCTACTCGTCACCTCCCTCGACCTGCCCGCCATCGCCTCCTGGACCCCCGGATACCTGACCGTCCGGGCTCTCGCGGAGGCCGAACGGATGCTGCGCCGCGGCTTCACCACCGTGCGCGACGTCGGCGGCGCCGACCACGGCATGGCCCAAGCCCTGGCCGAAGGGCTGGCCCTCGGCCCGCGGCTCGTCCACGGCGGAAAGGCGCTCTCCCAGACCGGGGGCCACGGCGACCTGCGCCCGCTCGGCGACGACTCGGCGCCCTGCTGCGAGAGCCGTCCCGACTTCGCCCGGATCGCGGACGGCGTCGACGCCGTCCGCGCGGCGGCCCGGGACGAGTTCCGCAAGGGCGCCGCCCATCTGAAGGTGTTGCTCTCCGGCGGGGTGGCCTCGCCGCACGACGAGATCGCGGCCGTCCAGTACAGCGAGGACGAGATACGCGCCGCCGTGGAGGAGGCGGACAACCACAACCGGTACGTCACCGCGCACGCCTACCACCCGCGCGCCATCGACCGGGCCCTGCGCGCCGGTGTGCGCTGCGTCGAACACGGCAACCTGATCGACGACGCGACCATCAACCTGCTGCTGGAGCGAGACGCCTTCCTGGTGCCCACCCTGATCGCCTACGAGCAGACGGCGAAACTCAGCCGGCAGTCCGGCCTGCCGGAGTCGTCCTACCGCAAGCTCACCGAGGTCCGCGACCACGGGATGGCTGCCCTGGAGAAGGCCCACCGCGCGGGCGTCAACCTCGTCTACGGCAGTGACCTGCTCGGACCGCTGCACCCAGCCCAGTTGGAGGAGTTCACCCTGCGCGCCGAGGTCCAGCCCGCTGCGGATGTGATCCGTTCCGCCACGAGCACGGCGGCCCGCCTGCTGCGGATGGACGGCGAGATCGGCACCCTCGCGCCGGGCGCGCACGCCGACCTGCTCGTCGTGGACGGCGACCCGCTGGCGGATCTGGCCGTCCTCACCCGCCCCGGGCGGCACCTGCGACACGTGGTCAAAGCCGGTGCCGTCCTCTGAGAACGCTTCCGCTTACCGGCCGGTCGGCCTGATCAGTCGGTTCTGGATCGGGTGATCGCGACAGCGTCGGCGCATGAAGGCACAGGGGCCCTCGGTAGCTCGGTTTGCTACGCCACGCGAGCACCAGGGGCCCTGTGACCGAAGGTCGGGAAGACCAGCAGAGCGAACGCGGCGATCCGCTCGACCGGTTGGGCGTCGGGGCGAAAGGCCGCCCTGTCGACCTGCGGGAGTTGGTCACGTGCAAGCACCCCCGAACCGGTGTGGGCCGGTAACGGGGGTGCCATCGTGGCGCCATGTGGTTCGGTGAGCGTCAACCGACGAGGGCGCGTTCCCGCGGTGCGTGCGGCGCGGGGGCGGCGGCGTGCCGGTCGAGGTTCTCGCCCTCGACGTCCACCCGGGGAAGGAGCCGGTCCAGCCAGTTCGGCAGCCACCAGGCGGACCTGCCGAGCAGGGCGAAGAGCGCGGGCACCAGGGCCATACGGACGATGAAGGCGTCGAAAAGGACGGCGATCGCGAGGGCGAAGCCGATCATCTTGATGAAGTCGTTGTCCTCCATGATGAAACCGGAGAAGACGCTGGTCATGATGACCGCGGCCGCGGCGACGACCCGGCCGCCGTGCCGGAAGCCGTCGACGACCGCCTCGGCGGGGCGTGCCCCGTGGGCGTAGGACTCGCGCATCCGGCTGACCAGGAAGACCTCGTAGTCCATGGCGAGGCCGAAGACCACGCCGATCATGAAGATCGGCATCGTGCTCATGATCGGGCCGGTCTGCTCGATTCCGAGGACGTCGGCGAGCCAGCCCCACTGGAAGATGGCCACGACGGCGCCGAGGGCGGCGGTCACCGAGAGCAGGAAGCCGAGGGCCGCCTTGAGCGGGACCAGGAGGGAGCGGAAGACCACCATCAGGAGCAGGAAGGCGAGGCCGACGACCAGGCCGAGGTAGGGCAGGAGTGCGTCGTCGAGGGTCCCCGAGAAGTCGATGAACATGGCCGTCTGGCCGGTCACGAGGATCTGGGATGCGGTGCGCTGCTCCAAGTCATGTGCGGTGGCCCGCAGTTCGTGGACCAGCTCCTCGGTCTTGTGCTCGGTGGGGCCGGTCTTGGGGAGGACGGTGAGGATCGCGGTGTCGTCCGCCTTGTTGGCGGCGGCCGGGGAGACCGAGGCCACGCCGTCGGTCGTGCGGAGGGCCTCGCCGACCTTGTCGCCGGCGGCCTTGGCGCCGTTCGCCTGCACGGTGACCATCAGCGGTCCGTTGAACCCGGGGCCGAAGGACTCCGAGAGCATGTCGTACGCCTTGCGCTGAGTGGTCTTCGTGGACATCGAACCCTCGCCGGGCAGCCCGAGCTCCAGGCTCGCGGCCGGTACGGCGACGGTGCCGAGGCCGACCACGCCGACGAGCAGAACGGCCACGGGGTGGCGCAGGACGTAACTCGCCCAGCGGGCACCGAGGTTGGGCCTGCCGCTCCTGGTTGGGATGGCGGAGTGCTTGGCGGCCTTGCGCTGCCGGCGCTCCGACAGCGGCTTGACGGCGTACCGCAGGCGGCCCTTTCGGGCCATCACCTTGACCGGAGCGAGGCCTAGCAGGGCGGGGACCAGGCTGATCGCGACGAGCACGGCGACCGCGACGGTGCCGGCCGCGGCCAGGCCCATCTTGGTGAGCATCGGGACGTTGACGACCGCCAGTCCGGCGAGGGCCACGATGACCGTCAGCCCCGCGAAGACGACCGCCGAACCCGCGGTGCCGACGGCTCGGCCCGCGGCCTCTTCGGGGCTGCGCCCCTCGATCCGCTCAGCACGGAACCGGGACACGATGAACAGCGCGTAGTCGATGCCGACCGCGAGGCCGATCATCATCGCGAGCGTCGAGGTGGTGGCGGACAGGCCGAGGGTGGAGCCGAGCGCGGTGATGCCGCAGATGCCGATGCCGACTCCGATCAGCGCGGTGATCAGCGGCATTCCGGCCGCGATCATCGAGCCGAAGGTCAGGACGAGGACGATCGCGGAGACCAGGATGCCGATCTTCTCGCCGGTGCCGCCCATCGTCTGGTCGACCTTCACGGCGTCACCGCCGGCCTCGACGGTCAGGCCCGCTTTGCGGGCCTTCTTGAGGGCTCCGTCCAGCGCGTCGTGCGCCTTGTCGCTGACCTTCAGCGCGGAGACCTTGTACGTCACCACCGTGAAGGCGGTCGTACGGTCCTTGCTGATGCTGACCGCGGGGGTCTTGTACGGGTCGGCGGCGCCCACCACCTGCGGGGACGAGGTGCCCAACTCGGCGACAAGCCGGCGCACTTCGGCCCGCTCCCCGGAATCGGTGATCTTCCGGCCCTCGGGCGCCCGGATGACGACACGGGCGCCGGCGCCCTCGGCACGTGCGTCCGGGAACTTCTTCGCCAGCAGGTCGAAGGCCTTCTGCGACTCGGTGCCCGGCATCGAGAACGTATCGGCCGGCGGTGGCGGAGCGGAGGAGGCGGCGAAGCCCATGCCACCGAATATCAGCAGCCAGAGCAGCAGCGTCACCCCCCGCCTGCGGAAGGCGAGGCGGCCGAGTCTGGAAAGGAACGTAGCCACGGTGGGGCTCCCGTTGGGTTGGTTCGGTCGGTGTGTAGCCGGTCGGGTCGAGGCGGGTCGGCGCTTCGGGCGCCTGGGCAGCACGGCATGGCGCCATGATGGCGCATGACTGGCTCTTGCCTGACGCACGACTGGTGCTGGATCAGCGATGCAGGACCTGGGGCTTTATGGACGCAAGTCCGCAGGTCGGTGCTCAAGTCCTTTTGACGAAGGCCGCGTTGATGCTGCGGCGTTCGCGCCTCACCATCATGGCACATACATGGCGCCATTGCGAGCCAATATGACGCCACATGACACCGTGGCGCCATCGCCCTACCCACCGGACGCCCGTGCCGTCCTCGATGGCCATGACACCGCCGGGAGCCGCTGACGGAGGGCGGCCGGCCCGCCGACAGAAAACGATCAGCCCCTGACAGCGCCGGGTGGGGCTGTCAGGGGCTGGGGCTGCGCAGGTGGAGGTCGGCCTGGCGGCAAGACCGTGAACTGAGCGCTGTCTCGTTCGGCGAGGTGGTGATTACGGGTCAGCGGTCAGCGGTCAGCGAGCGAGCTTCCTGTAGAAGCACACCCGGTCCTGACCAGGGCCGTCGTAGTCGGTGTGTAGGGGCAGACCATCGACCACTCGGTCTCCGCGTTCGATCGTGAACCCCATAGCGCGGTGAAAGGCGATGGATCCGGTGTTTCCTGGCGAGGTGATCGCACGCAGTTCTGTGCGGCCTGCCTCGGCGGCACGTTGGAAGAAGGTCGTGTACAGGCGGCGGGCTGCCCCCTGCCCACGAAGATCCGGGTCCACTCCCACGAAGTGGATGTACGCCTCTTTGTCGTTGTCAGCGGCATGAAAACCGACGAGGAACGCCCTGACGCCGGCTTCGTCCTCCAGCACCAGACTCGTGCTGGAGAAGAACTGCAAGAACAGCTTGGGGAGGAGCAGCGAAAGCTCGCGCGCCTGCTGGGGGGTGCGCGAGTCCCCCCACCACTGCTGCACACAGGCGACGATCGCGCTGTGGTCGGAGACGCGGGCCTGGCGCAGCTCGGGCATGTCATTCCTTCTCGGAGCCAAGGGGTTACTGAAGGACCGGGTGGGGCGGGGTCGTGAAGTCGGCTGGGTGAGTGCGTGTTTCTGACCCCCGCCACTCTGGCTGCCTCCTGGCCGGATGTGAAGACGAGCCGGGTGCGGCGGCAGGGTTCAGTCGGTTGGAGTCTGGTACGCGATGTCGATGCCGGCCGAGCGAAGATGCGCCTCGATCAACACGGCCAGTCGGGCCCAGGCCGGCTTCTGGTCATCTCCGTGGTGGGTGAGCAGTTCGTACCGGATCGCGCCGTCGTCGCGGTCCTGAAGTCCGGCCAGGACGGGCAGCAGCGAGGGATCGGTAAGGAAGTGGTCGGCCAGGGCCGCGGCGAGTTCGTCGATCCGGGGGTCGTCGGGTTCCCAATCGCCGGCCCGCCAGCAGCGCTGGATCAGGGAGACGTACCGGGGATCGTCGAGGCCGCGCTCGATCTGGGCGAGATAGTTGTCGAAGCCTTCTGGTACCAGGGCCCTGACCAGCACCAGGGCCTCTCGGACCGTGGTCACGTCGTCCGCGGTGTATCCGAGGCCGGGCATCTGGTCCAGGAGCGCGCAGGCGCGGTCGGGTAGCAGGGCCCGGTCGCCACCCGTGAGCCGGTGCAACATGTCGCGCCGTGCGATCAGTTCGTCGATCCGGCTGGTGAGTTGCTGTTCGACGTCGATGAGCGCGGCGGCGAACCGTTCCGGATCGGCGTCCAGTATGGCCGCGATCTCGGCCAGCGGTACGCCTGCGCCGGCCAGCGTCCGGACTTGGACCAGCCGTAGCAGGTCGGCCGATCCGTAGCGTCGGTAGCCGGACCTGTCGCGGCGTGGTTCGTCGATCAGGCCGTGCTGGTGATAGTGCCGGATGGTCTTCACCGTGACGCCGGCGAATGTCGCAGCTTGGCCGATGGTGATGCCGTCTGTCATGTCGTCAGTGAACTCCGTGGGCGTGCGTGCTGCAGAACACTTCCTTGATGAGCCTCTGCGTCGCCTTCCCGAACTCCTTGGCCGTGTCGATTGCGGCGTCTCCGGAGGTTATCGAGGCGGTCAGGGTCTTACTGCCGTCGGGCGTGCTGATCATCAGCGCCCCATAGCCCCCCGGGGCGCCGCCGTTGTGGTGGACGATGGTGCCGCAGTTCGGGCCCGCGTCCTGCACCCACAGGCCGAAGCCGTAGCCGAGCTTCCCATGTGGCGTGCGCATCTCGGTCAGCAGCTTGGCCGGCAGGAGCTTGCCGCCCAGCAGTGCGGAGATGAACGTGTGGAGATCCTGGGTGGTCGAAATCATGTCACCGGCGCCGGCCAGGAGGGAGAGGTTCTGGCGGGTGACGTCGACCACCTTCCACTGGTGGGCGTCCTGGTAGCGGTAGTAGCCGTGGGCGTGCGGCTCAGGGAGCTGCGTCCCGGCGCCCGGCACGATGGTTTCCTTCAGCTTGAGCGGGCGCAGGATCCGCTGCTGCATTTCCTGGGCGTACGAGCGGCCGGTGACCTTCTCGATCAGCAGCAGGGCCAGCGTGTAGTTGGTGTTGGAGTAACGCTGGTCCGTCCCCGGCGCGAACGGCGGCCGCTTGGACAAGGCGAACCGCACGAGCTCCTCCGGCCGGTAGGTGTGGAACCGGTTGTCCACCCACTCCTTGCCCGCGGCGGGGATTCCCGGCACGTAGGTCCCGTCGTTGTAGCGTTCGCCGCCTGCGTAGTTGAACAACCCGCTGGTGTGCTGGAGCAGCATCCGCACGGTGATCCGACGGTCCAGGCCGAGTTTGGGCAGGTAGTGGGCCACCGGGGCGTCCAGCCCGATCTTGCCCTCGGCCACCAGTTGCAACACCAGGGTCGCGGTGAAGGTCTTGGTGGTGCTGCCTATCCAGAAGTGCCCGTTCGTCGGCGGCTTCGCGGCCTCGCCCAGCTTGCGCACCCCGGCGCTGCCGACCCACTCGCCCCGCTGATCGTGCACGCGAAGCTGCACGCCGGCGAAACCGGAATCGACGATGTCCTGCATGGCCTTTTGCAGTTCCGGGCGGTCCTGCCGGGCAGCGGCCTTCGGCGCGGCCGCACCGGGGTGCGCGGAGGCCACCCCGCATGCGGTCACCCCGGCCAGCAGTGTGACGGCCATCGCTGCGACCCCCACTCGCCGGAAGACCAGCGGCATCCGGACCCTGTTGTTGACGGTGTGGAGGGACTCACCCATGGTCATTCCTCATTTCGCGACAGTAAATGTGTGGCGCAGCTCGAAAGCGCAACGGCGGCCCCGGGCGGCTTCCGGCCTCTTCGAGGCGGCCATACGAGGAGTGTGAGCCCTGCCCCAAGGTCAAGGTCAACTCGCGCCGGCCTTGCGGGCGCCGGACCGCTCGCCGGTTCCTCAACTGCCACTCCCCTTGGGGCAGCTGGCCCGCCTGACGGTGAGGTGTCGAGACCGCCTCGCCGAAGAGAAGAAGAAAAGACGGGTTCCCGTGTCACATTGGGTCGGATCCGCCTCCCCTCTCTTCATTGAGGCGGCAAGGTGCCGTCCTCGGCGAGGAGGCGCTGATGAATCCGCATGAGGTCACGACGGGTGACGAGGGGCGCCTGCACTACTGGTGGGAGGGGCCGCAGCGGTCGGCTGGCGTGTTGCGGCTCTCGGGGTACCGGCGCGTCGACGTGGTCGCTCCCGACTCCCGTGGCGGGCGTCGTCGGCGCATCCGGTTCGCCGGCGCCGCGCCGTTGAAGCGGGGTGGTGCGTGGTGAGCATCGTCGACCAATCTCACACTCTGTCACCAGCACCGACCCGCCCATGAATTCATGAGATCGGTGCACCAGAGCTAGTCTCTCGGAGGGAGGGCCCCATGCTGATCGACTTCGTTCCCGACGGGAGTCTGTACCCCTTCGAGTCGCGCTGGTTCGACTCGTCCGTCGGCCGGGTTCACTACATCGACGAGGGGACCGGACCCACGATCCTGTTCTGTCATGGCTCTCCGGCGTGGAGTTTCCTCTACCGCCATATCGTGAAGGACCTGCGCGACCGCTACCGGTGTATCGCCATCGACTACCTGGGGTTCGGCTTGTCCGAACGCCCTGCGGGTTTCGGCTACACCGTCACCGAGCACACCGCGGTCCTCGGCGAGCTGATCGATCACCTACAGCTCGACGGCTTCGTCCTGATGGGACAGGATTGGGGCGGACCCATCGGGCTGGGCGCGGTCACCACGCGCGCGGACCGGGTGAGGGGGATCGTGCTGGGCAACACCGTGTTCTGGCCGATCGAAGCGATGGCGAACCGGGCTTTCAGCGTGATCATGAGCAGCCGTCCGATGCAGCGGCGGATCCTCGCACGCAACTTCCTCGTTGAGCGCGTCCTGCTCGCGGAACTCGGGCGCAAGCTCACCGCGACCGAGGCCGACCACTACCGCGCGGTGCAGCCCACCGCGGAAGCCCGGCGCGGACTCGCCATGATGCCCAAGGAAATTCGCGCCGCACGCCCGCTGCTGGATCGACTCGCCCAAGACGTGCCCGTCCTGCTCGGCGACAAGCCGACCCTGTTGGTGTGGGGAATGCGGGACATGGTGTTCCGTCCGAACCCCTGCATCCCGCGCATGCGTGCCGCCTTCACCGATCTCGACGTCGTCGAACTGCCGCACGCGCGGCACTTCATCCAGGAACACGCACCGGACGCGATCGCAGCGGCGATCGCGAAGCGGTTCCCGTGAGGAAGATCGACGAACGCCACATTGAGGCCTCCTGTGCAACGTGACGGTTGCGGTGTGTGACTGCCTATGGAGCGGCGAAGAGGCGATCCAGAGTCAGATGCGTGTGAGCCCCTGGTAGGAACGGGCCTGCGAAGATCACGTTCCGTAGAACTAGAGGCCCGGGTGACTCGGGACTCGCGAGGGAACCCGCACACGCTGGGCGAATTCAAGCAGGTCGTGCTCATGCTGCGCTGGTTGGTCGACAGTACCCGGCTGGCTCAACTCGCCCGGGACAACGGGCATCTCGCACCGACCATCTACCGTCACCTGCACGAGGGGCTGAGAGGGCGAGGGCTGCACCACCGTGGAAGGGTGGAGGGCAGACCACAAGGAGTTCCGGCACAGCGAAGAGATGCGACGCACCCTGGGAGACCCCCGTTTCACCGTGCACGACGCCACCCCAGTGGTCCTGGAACGCTTCCACGTTGCCGCCCGCCTGCAAGGCTCATGCTGATCAAACACTATTGCGCCCCAGATCGTGAGTCAGCACACAAGACACAACCGCCTCCGGCCGCTTCGAGGCCGAAGGCGATGTGCGCTCCACTATGTTGGCGCCACCCCAGGTGGGCCGGCCCGCCCGGGTCTACGTCGGCGGCGAGGCGTTTGCCAGCGGATCGGTCATGTCGGCAGAGAAGTACTGGAAGGCCCGCATCTCAAAGCGCTTGTCCCCGGTGAGTCCCGCGTGCCTCAGGCACCACCCCTGGGCTGCATCGGCCGAGGCGGTATCGACGCAGAACTCCCCGCAGTCCAGGCACGTACCGACGTACCGCACTGAACAGTCCGCACCCGCCGTCAGCGTCCACTCAGCGAACCGGTAATGGGCCCTCACCGTGCACCCCCAGGACGCTCAGGAGCATCGCTGCTCGCCGTCTCTATGGCGTCCATGCACTCGGAGAGACCACGCAGCATCTCCGCAGCTTCCTCTTCCGTCAGGTCATCCAGCCACGCCATACGAGCCTTGAGTCCCGCACGCACCTGATCCAGCTGCCGGTACAGCTCCCGATACCTGACGTGCCGGTCCCACATCTCCACCACCCCATCGCGCAGCCGCGACGTCATGAGACCTCCCGCATCGCGTGGGGGTGGCGGCGCATCTCGATGTTGCAGTCGATGACCTTCGCCTTGTCTCCCTTGGCGTGCGCCGCGGCCCGCTGCCTGGCCAGGGCGGCGCACACGTCGCACCCATCAACAGGCGTGGGCTCGGGCACCGGAACCGGGTCCGGCAGGTGAACAGGGCGGCAGTTGCGGGGCATCAGCTCGCCACCTCCATCCCGTGAATCCGACGCGGCCCGGCGTCGATCCCGTGCGACGCGAGCCACAACGCCCGCCGCCGTCCGCGATGCAATCGCCGTTCCTGGCGCTTCACGTCGGGGCAGAGCAGGGCCACGTTTTCGCCCCGGAACAGCCCCTGCTGCCGGGGAGGCGCTAGCGTCGGAGCGGCCTGGCACCGCACGGCGGGCGCTGAGCCGGCCGACCTATGGCGCCCCTGTGCGGGCAGTAACAGCCGCAGCAGCGATTCGAAGATCGTTCGGATAGTGTGGAGCACGCTGTCAACCTCCATGCGGTTGGTGGCCATGCCCCCGGACGTTCGCCGCGTCGCGGGGGTCTTGCTTGTCCTGTTGGCCCATCAACTCACCGAAGCATGGGTAGAGTTAATATTGAAAGGCTCCTTTTCAAAAACTGAGGTGGAGTCGTCCGGCGTGGTAGGCCACCATCAAGGGAGGTCGGGGGGCATGGGTTTGGGGAGTTTGCGTGACGATTTGAATCCGCTTCAACGCTTCGGCTACGAGGTGAGGCAGGTACGCAAGGGCCGCAAGATCACCCAAGGGCGTCTAGCGTCGGGGACTGGGTACTCAGTCGCCTACGTAAGCAAAGTGGAATCCGGGAAGGTGATGCCAAGCCCGAAGTTCGCACGTGGTTGCGATCACGTCTTCGGAACTAACGGATTATTCGAACGACTGCACCCAAACGCGGAGGGTAACGCTCCCGAGTGGTTTGAGCCCTACTTGAACCTTGAGCGTGAGGCTACGGCCATCCTGGATTACTCGTCCACGCTATTCATGGGGATTTTGCAGACCAGTGATTACGCCAGAGCCGTGATCCGTGCAGCCCATCCGAGGGAAGAACCCGCAGAGATTGAGGCGAAGGTTGATTCCCGGATCGGAAGGCGACGAGTAATGGAGAGGAAGAACCCCCCTATCTTGTGGGTGGTTCTTCACGAGGCGTGTCTGCGAACACTCGTCGGCAGCAAGAAAGTGATGCATGCTCAGCTTGAGCGAATCCTGCGCTTCGCCGAATCCCCGCAGGTCACCATACAGGTTCTGACTTTTAACGCTGGTGCGCCCCCATCTCATCTTCCCTTTACGCTGCTGCGGCATAGAGATAAGTCCATGAGACTCTACTCGGAAACGCCGTACCGTGGACATGTCGCCGACTCGGAAGCAGCCGTAAGTGACGCTGAAGCTACGTTTGATTTGCTGCGTGCCACATCACTTTCACCGGATGATTCACTGTCCTTCACTCGGAAGGTAATGGAGGAATACGACACATGAGCAACAAGCCGGACCTCAATCAAGCGGACTGGGTAAAGAGTAGCTACAGCGGCGGGAATGGGGGACAGTGTGTCGAATACTCAAAGACCTTTGTCCATTCTGGGACCGTTCCGGTCCGGGACAGTAAGCACCCACAAAGTTCAGTATTGATTTTCTCGGTGAGCGAATGGTCCTCATTCGTATCCGCCGTTAAGCGTGGGGAATTCTCCACCTGAACTCCCCCTAAGTTCACCGGAGTTAACCTCACAGCCTGACCCTCAAGCCCAAACGGCCACCCCCCGACACCATCACAGAGGGTGGCCGTTCACATGCCCGGGAACGCCGGATTGATTGAAAACTTCAACCATTGGACAAGAATCTAGTTCTCTCTGCTCCCCCTCGAGGAGGGGGACGGCCCGGCTCAGTCGCCGGCCCGGGCAAGCGCGAGATGGAGGCCGAAGACGCCGAGGGCTTCTTTCTCGCGCGGGTAGAGGTCTCGCGGATCGCGGCGACCGGAGTGCTGCGACGTTCACAATCCCTTGGCCAGGGAACGAAGTTCGGCGACTACGTCGGCAGCGGACGGTGCATGCTCCGGATCCACCAGCCACTGCAGCATCAGACCGGACAGCAGCGCGAGCGGCACCGAGCCGCCGAGGCCCTCGCGGCCCTGGCGCTGGCCGTCCGCCAGGCGCTCGCGTACCTCGGGCGAGTGCTGCGCCTGCACGGCGGCCTCCAATTGGGCCACCCACAGCGCGCGGTGCGTGGTGAAGCTGTCGATCAGCGCCTCCCAGCGGTCCTCCGGCCGGTCTCCGGGGGATTGGCCGGCGAGTGTCTCACCCATCTCGTCCACCGCCTCCACCAGGGCCTGCGTGAGCAGGGCGTCCCGGGAGCCGAAGTGGTAGCCGATGGCGGCGTGGCTAACTCCTGCGGCAGCGGCGATGTCTCGCACCGTGGTGCGGCCCCAGCCCCGTTCGATCAGGCACTTCTTGGCGCCCGCCAACAGATCCTCGCGGTTTCCCATGCCGGAGAGCATAGCAAGAGAGTTGACCATATGGTTCATCCAAATGGATTGACCATTTGGTCAAGGCGGCTCTAGGGTCCTTGCCATGACCACCAACTCCAAGGTTCTGATCTCGGGTGCGAGCGTCGCCGGACCCGCCCTGGCCCACCTGCTGCACCGCGGCGGCTACCAGGTCACCGTCGTCGAGCGCGCCCCCGCCGTGCGCGGCGGCGGCTACGCCGTCGACTTCCGCGGCGCCGCCTTCGAGGTGCTGGATGAACTCGGCGTCCTCGCCGAAGTGCGCGAGCACGACACCAAGATGCGCGGCACCACCCTGATCGACGAGACCGGTGCCGAGACCGGGCAGCTGCCCGCCGAGGCATTCGCCGGCGAGTTGGAGGTTCCCAAGAGCGACCTGACCCGGATCCTGCACCGCATCACCGCCGACGACATCGAGTACCTCTTCGACGACTCGATCGCGACGCTGACCGAGCACGAAGAAGGCGTCACCGTCGAGTTCGAGCGCGGCGCCACCCGCGAGTTCGATCTGGTCTTCGGTGCCGACGGGATCTACTCACGCGTGCGGGGGCTGGCCTTCGGCCCGCACGAGCAGGCACTGCACCACTTGGGCCTGTCCGGCGCCGGGTTCACCACCGACAACTACCTCGGCCTGGACCACCAGGGCATGCTGCAATTCGCCGGAAATGCAGCCATCTACCTGTTCAGCGCCGGCGACCCGCGCCGGCTCACCGTCAGCCTCTCCTTCGCCACCGACTCGCCCGCGCTGGACCGATGCGGCCGCGACGCGCAGCAAGACGCGGTGCGCGCCGCCTTCACCGACCGCGGCTGGCAGGCCCCCCGGCTGCTTGCGGCCATGACTGAGGCCGAGGACTTCTACTTCGCCTCCACCTGCCAGGTCCAGCTCGACAGCTGGTCGAAGGGCCGCATCGCGCTGCTCGGCGACGCGGGATATTGCGCCGCCCCGACCGCGGGCATGGGCACCTCCCAGGCTCTGCTCGGCGCCCGCTCCCTGGCCCGGCACCTGTCCGCAGCCGACGGCGACCACCGCGCCGCGTTCGCCGCCTACGAGGCCGAATTGCGCCCCTACGTCACCGAGAACCAGATCAAGGGCCGCGAAGCCGTCGCCATGTTCGGCGGCCGCACGACCGAGGGGTAAGGAGGGGTGCAGTGAAAGGCGGGTCTTCCGGCCCATCCTCAAGCGGGCTGCCACCACGGCCTCCTAGGGACTGTCCGGCGGGTCGGAGGGATAGACCGAAGCCCTGGACGGGTTAGTCAGATTAGTGAGTAAGAACTGGGAGAGCACGAGCGCCATGACCTGTACGCGATGGCGGGGCGGTCATGCGCCAGGTGATCGGGGAAGTGTCGGTAAGCCTGCGCCAGCAGGACGGCCTGATCGAAGAGAAGCGCTGGTCGCCGCAGCTGCATACCGACGGGTTTCGTACGGTGGCGCCGTGGCGGACGTTCCGGTGGTGGCCAATCGCCGCCAGGCCGATTGGCCACCACCGGGGGAACGCTGATCAAACGCACCAAGATCAACGGTCTAGTGTCCGAGCACATCACCAGCGTCTGCCAGCTCAGGGACATCTCCATTCAGCAGGCCCGCCTGCGAACGGGCCGGGACAAAGGCCCGATTGAGGGATTCTTCGGACTCTGCGACGGCCTGCTGCAGCTGCTGCCCGGCCACAAGGAGGGGCGGACATGCACGCACAAGGCCTGAATCCCGAGGGCGACGCATGGCGAACGGGCGGGCCCCCAGCCATTTCGGCAGTGTCGTACGGGCGTTGCTGCCGCTCGCGGACGCGCAGGTCAATCGAGGGTCGGCTCGTTTCGGGGCCGACTCGTTGCCGTGCGGGGAGGGAGGTCACGGCGCCGCCGTCCGACCGGGTTGCGCTGCCGCCATGCCGGGCCGCCGGTCGGGCTGGTGTAAGGGTGTGGCGAACGTGGCGAGCATCGCATAGAGGAATAGGATGCGCTGGAGCGCCTGAATCGCCACATTTCCGTCAAAATGATGGTGGGTGCCGGCCGCTCCTTCCCAATCGCCGCTGCCGTCTGAGTGGGGTGCACGCTGGTGCAGGCCGATGCCGTCGACCGCCGCCTGGCCCGGGATCCGATCGCGATCGTGGGCCTTGCCGGAATGTTCCCCAAGGCGCGGGACGTACGGGAGTTCTGGGACAACATCGTCACGGGCCGTGACTGCTCTCAGGAGGTCCCCGAGGCGTGGTGGCGCACGGACGACTACTACGACCGCGACCCCTTCGCCGAGGACCGGACGTACTGCCGCCGCGGGGGATTCCTGGATCCGGTGGTCTTCGACCCACGGGAGTTCGGGATGCCGCCGAACAGCGTGGACTCCGTGGGCCTGGTGCAGCTGCTGAGCCTGATGGTGGCCAAGGATGTGCTGGCCGATGCGGGCCTCGGGCGCCGGGAATGGTTCGATCCGGAGCGTGCCGGGGTGGTGCTCGGCGTGTGCGGGACCAACTCCACTCTGATCCCGCTCGCCTCCCGGCTGCTCGCTCCCGAGATGCTGCGGACCATGATCGCCCTCGGGATCCCCGAGGAGCGGGCGCGCCGGGTCATGCGTACGCGCCTGGCCGGTCTGCCGTCGTGGACCGAGGACTCCTTCCCCGGGATCCTGGGCAACATCGTCTCCGGCCGGGTCGCCAACCGGTTGAACCTGCGAGCCGCCAACCACACGGTGGACGCGGCATGCGCCAGTTCGCTGGCCGCGCTCCGCTCGGCGGTCGACGAACTTGTCAGCCGCCGCGCCGACTTGATGATCACGGGCGGCTGCGATACCGACAACACGATCGTCGCTTACCTGTGTTTCAGCAAGACTCCGGCGCTGTCGCTGAGCGGTCGGGTACGCCCCTTCGACGCGGAGGCCGACGGCACGCTCGTGGGCGAGGGCGTCGGAATGCTCGCGCTCAAGCGTCTGGAGGACGCCGAGCGGGACGGCGACCGGGTCCACGCGGTACTGCGGGGGCTGGGCAGCTCCAGCGACGGAATGGCGCAGAGCATCTACGCGCCGTGTGGCGAGGGCCAGTTGGCAGCGCTGCGGCGGGCGTACGAGGACGCCGACTGCACGCCGCGGTCGGTGGAGCTGATCGAGGCCCACGGCACCGGCACCCCGGCCGGCGACGGGGTCGAACTGGCCGCGCTCAGCGAGGTGCTGGCCTCCCCCGGTGAGCGCCGCTTCGCCGCCGTGGGCAGCGTGAAGTCGCAGATCGGCCACACCAAGGCCGCGGCCGGAGTCGCCGGGATGATCAAGGCGGTGCTGGCGCTGCGTCACAAGGTGCTGCCGCCCACCATCAACGTGGACACTCCCCACACGGCGGCCACCGGCGAGGACAGCCCGCTCTACCTCAACACCGCGGCCCGCCCCTGGGTGCGCGATGGCACCCGGGGGGTGCGGCGGGCCGGCGTCTCCGCGTTCGGTTTCGGGGGCGTCAACTATCACGCCGTCCTGGAGGAGTATCCCGGCGGGCCGGAGCATGTGCTGCACCGCACCCCGAGGGTCTGGCTGTGGCACGCCGCAGACCCGGATGAGCTGCGCAGGCACCTGGAGCGGGGTGACGCCCCGGACGACGGTCCGGTGCCGGCCGGGCACGCCCGGGTCGGCTTCGTGGCCACCGGGGAGGACCACCGTGATGAGCTGATGGCCACGGCCGTTCAGCAGTTGCGGGTGAACTCCGGCCATGACAGCTGGAGCCACACCCGGGGCATCCACTACCGCCGTACCAGCCTGCCGCCCGGCACGAAGGTCGGCGCACTCTTCTCCGGCCAGGGCAGCCAGTACGTGGAGATGGGCCTGCACGCCGCGATGGCCGTGCCCCCGGTGCGGGCCGCCTTCGACGCCGCGAACGGGCTCTTCCCCTCCCAGGACAGTCTGGCCCGCGCGCTCTACCCGCCGCCCGGGGACCGCGAGGGACCGGCCGCCGAGGACCGGCTGCGGCGCACGGCCTATGCGCAGCCGGCGATCGGCGCGCTGTCCATGGGCCAGTACCGCTACCTGCGGGAGCTGGGGTTCGCCCCGTACGGGCTGCTCGGCCACAGCTTCGGGGAGCTGACCGCGCTGTGGGCGGCCGGGGTCTGGGACGACGAGGCGTTCCTGGCGCTGGCCCGCGCCCGTGGGCGGGCCATGGAGCCCCCGCCGGGGCGGGCGGGCGACGCCGGCACGCTGGCGGCGGTGCGGGCACCGGAGCCGGAACTCCGGCAGGCGCTGTCCGGGCACACCGAGCTGACGGTGTGCAACCGCAATGCACCGGACGAGCATGTGGTCGGCGGCCCGGTACCCGCCGTCGAGCGTTTTGTGCGCGAGTGCGTCGCCCGGGGTGTCGCGGCGCAGCGGCTGCCGGTCGCCGCCGCCTTCCACACCTCCCATGTGCAGCACGCGGTCGAGGCGTTCGGCGCGGCCTGCGCCGCCACCGCCTTCGCGCCCCCTGCCCTGCGGGTGTACGCCAACACCGCCGGGGCGGCGTACGGCCAGGACGCGGAGGCCAACCGCCGCACGCTCACCGAGCAGCTGCTCCGGCCGGTGGACTTCGCCGCCCGCCTGGAGGAGATGTACGCGGACGGCGTCCGGGGCTTCGTGGAGTTCGGGCCCCGGCGCACGCTGACCGGTCTGGTGGAACGGACCCTGGGTGACCGCGGCGTGGCGGCGGTCCCCTGCGACATCGGCGGCGCCGCGGACAGCTGCGCGGCCTTGAAGCAGGCGGCTGTCCGGCTGGCCGTCCTGGGGCTGCCGCTGAGCGGTATCGACCGTTTCGACGCGCCGCCGCGGGCCGAGCGCCCCGCCCCGTCCAAGGTCGCCCGCACGCTGGAGGGCCCGCTCTTCGCGACAGTGGCCCGCCGCCCCGTCCACGACAGGCGCCTCGCCGAAGAGGCGGCCCGCATCGCCGAGGAGGAAAACGAGGTCCCGGACCGGACGGCGGAGGCCCCCGCGCCCGCCGGTGCCGTCGGACCCGCCCTCCAGGAACGGCACAGCGACCCGCTCTCCCGTGCCGCCGCCGAGCATCTGGCCGCGCACACCCGCTACTTGGACGGCCAGCTGCACACGGCGCAGCAGCTGACCCGCCTGCTGGGCCGGAGCGCAGCACAGGGGCAGGTGGACCCGTCACTGGCCGCGGCGGTCAACGCCGTCACCGAGCACAGTCTGGCGCTGGCCGACGCGCATATCAGGGCCGGGGAGGTCGTCACCGATCTGCTGCGCCTGCCGGACGACGGCCGGGCGCCGCTGCCGGGCCCCTACGCGGACGGCGACGCGAAGCCGGAGCTGCCGAACCAGGGCCCGGCACCGGAGGACGGCACCACCGCGCCGGCCGCCGAGCCGCCCGCCGATTCGGGTGCCGCGCCGGGCTCGGCCACGTCGGCGCTGGCGCAGCTGTGGGCCACGGAGGTGGGCGGCGCCCAGGACGAGCGGCCTGCGATGGACATCGACGACCTGGATCAGGCGGAGCTGGAGCGGGTGTTCCGCGAGATCGTGGCGGAGAAGACGGGCTACGACACCGACATGATCGAGCCCGATATGGACATCCAGCTGGACCTGGGCATCGACTCACTGAAGCAGGTGGAGATCGGTGCGGAGATGTGGCGGCGCTACCCGGTGATCAGTCGGAGCGAGTTGTACGAGTTCAGCACCGTCAGGACGGTGCGCGAGATGTCCCAGAAGCTGCATGAGGTCCTCACCAGCTCCCGGCCTCAACTGCAACTCGCCTTCGGCGACGGTGAACTCGGCCGCGCCTTCGTCGGGTTGCGCGAGCTCCCCGAGCCGGATGTGTGTCCGCACGCCTATCCGGACCAGCCGCACGCCCTGTTGCTGGACGACGGCGGCGATCTGTCCGCCGCGCTCGACGGGGCCCTGCGTTCCCGTGGCTGGCGGACCAGTCGCCTGTGCGTCCCCGGCACCGCGCCCGGCGACGCGGACGGGCAGGCGCGCACCAGGGTGCTGGAGGACTGGGAGGAGGCCACGCTCTCCGGGCGTCTCGCCGAGGTCCTGGCCGCGGAACCCCGGCTCGATCTGTGTGTCCTCCCGGTCGCCCCGGCCGCCCCGCTTCCCGCGGCCCGGGTCGTCGAACGGCTCCGGCACGCCGTCCTGGTGTCCAAGCACGCCTGTCCCGCCCTGCGGAGCGCGGCGGAGGGCGGTAGGCGGGCCGGGCTGGTGACGGTGACGCAGCTCGACGGGGCCCTGGGCTACGCCGGGTCCGGAGGCGATTCGGCCCTGGCTCTGACGGCCGGCCTCGGCGGGCTGGCCAAGACGGTCGCCCTGGAGGAGCCGGGCCTGTTCTGCCGCGCGCTGGACTTCGCCCCAGGACTGTCCACGGAGCACCTGGGCGAGGCCTTCGTTGCCGAAATCACCGATATCGCCACCGACGTGCGCGAGGTCGCCCGGGACGGAACCGGCCGTCGCACCCCGTCCCTGTCCGACGCGCCCGCCCCGCTGCCCCTCTCACCCCGGGCGGAGCCGGAGCCCGGCCAAGCGCAGGAAGCCGCGCAGAAGGCGGCGCTCACCGGGGAGGATCTGCTGCTGGTCACCGGCGGGGCGTCGGGGATCACCGCCTGGTGCGTGGCCGCGCTGGCCCGCGAGCACCCGTGCGGCTACGTCCTTCTCGGCCGCACACCACTGCCCGAGGAGCCGGAGTGGGCAGCCGGGGCGGACACTGCCGAGGGCCTGCGTACCGTCCTCGAGGCACGGGCACGCGAGGCGGGCGAGGACCCCACCGAGCCGGTGACCCGCACACGGATCGGCGAGCGTACGGAACAGCTGCTGCACCAGCGGCGGATTCGCGCCACGCTGGACGAGCTGCGCTCGTATGGCGCCGAGGCCGCGTACGTGGCCGCGGACCTCCGCGACCCCCAGGCGCTGGCAAAGGCCCTGGCCCCGTACACACCGCGCATCACCGGAGTCGTCCATGGCGCGGGCGTGCTGGGCGACAAGCCGCTGGCCGAGATGACCGCGGAGTCGATCACACCGGTGGTGGACACCAAGCTCCTCGGACTCCGGAATGTGCTCGACGTGCTGGACGCCGACCGCCTCCGGCATCTGGTGCTCTTCTCCTCCGTGTCCGGCATCTGGGGCAACCTGCGCCAGGCCGACTACGCCCTGGCCAGCGAGGCGCTGACCCGCTTCGGCTGCGCCTTCCGGGCGGCCCACCCCGGGTGCCGGGTCGTGCCGATCGCCTGGGGCCCGTGGACCGGCGGCATGGCGGCCCGCCTGCAGGAGATCTACCGGGACGCGGGGGTTCCGGTACTGACCCGGGAAACCGGTTGCGCGTACTTCCTGGCACGGATGAGCGGCCCGGACCGCGATGCGGACGAGGTCACCTTCGTGGGACCGCTCGCCCCGCCGTACCGCCGGGTCGACCGGCTGCCCGCCGAAGGGCTCACCGCCTACCGCATGCTGACCGGCCTCGGCGAGGAGCCCGTACTGCGCGACCACCGCATCGGTGAGGTTCCCGTGCTGCCCATGACGGCCGCCGTGGGCTGGGCACTGCACACCGTCGAACGCGCGCATGGTGGCAGTCTGCCGGTCGTCGAGTGCCGTGACTTCCGCATCGCCCGGGGGGTCTTCTTCCCGGACGGGCACCCGGAGCGGTTCCGGATCCGGCCGGCACCGCAGCCGGGGACCGGTCCGGACACCGTGCGGGTGACCGTTCACGAAGCCACCGCCGCGGAAGGACAGCTGCACTACGAGGGCATCTTCCGGCGGGCCGAGCGGGTGCCGGAGGCGCCGCACGAGCAGCTGCCGCCGTACGAGTTCGCCGAGGGACTGCACCCCGGCTACGAAGACGGGAGGCTCTTCCACGGCCCTACCCTGGCAGGTCTGCACAACGTCCTCGTGGACGAGCCAGGCCGGCTGGTCGTGACCGCCCGGATGCCCGATCCGCCGCTCGCCCGGGGGGCCTTCGGAGGCCGCCTCTACAGCCCGGCCCTGGCCGACCTCCTGCTCCAGGCCGGTCTGCTGAATCTGCTACCGCAAGGCGACGACGGCCGCCTTCCGCTCCCGGTCAGCGTCGGACGGGTGGAGCTGTTCACGCCGTTGCCCGACGACGAGCCTTTCGTGATCATCTCCGACGGCCGCTCCGGGGACGACCCGCTCTTCGCTACCGGCACGCTCATCGCCTGCGCGCCTGACGGACGGATCCATCAGCGCTGGAGCGGAGTGCGCACCCTGTGGGTCGATCCCGACATCGCCGTCCGCGGCACGACCGCGCAGGTCGGCGCACCCATCCACCGCCAGGCGTTTTCCCGGACCACATGATGGAAGAACTCACTTTCGAGGGGGTCCCCCTCGGTGAACTCACCGCCCCGCCCGGCCTCCCGCCGGCCCAGCAGGCGTCCGAGGCGCCGCCGGTACGGCCCGGCATCCCCGCCACCACCACCGGCGAACTGTCCGTGAGAATGGCCGAGCGGATCCAGCGGGCCCACGCCTCCGTACTCGATGCCCACCGAGCCATCAGCGCCTGGCAGATCGCCCGCACGGCCCCGGTCGACGGCACCCTGGACATCCCCTGGACCAACGGCCCGGATTCCCCCGACGGGCCGACGCCACTCACCCGACGCGAGGTGTGTGACGGCGTGGCAGCGGTCCTCGGGACAGCGGCGAGCGCGCTGCGGGGCGATGGCCCGGATCCGGGTATCGGCGCGGTCCAGGTGACGTGGCGCAGCGCCGTGTCGGACGCGCCCACGGCGCTGGACGCCCAACCCGCGCCCGGGGCACAGTCCTTGGGGACGGAGTGGCACATCCGCGACGGGGGCCGGGTCGTCGCCGTCGTCACCCCACACCCGCAGACCTCACCGTGGCCGCAACGACCGGCTCCCCGCTACCCGCGCGAACCGCGCCCCCTGGCCCGTACCTCGGTGGACCGACTGTCCGCCGCCGAGCTGGACGCCCTGGCCGTCGGTGACTTCGCCTCGGTCTTCGGCGCCGCCTTCGACCAGCGTGGCCTGCCGCCCGAGGCGCTCCCCGCACCATGGCCCGCCCGGATGCTGGAGGAGGTCACCGCCATCGAGCCCTGTGGTGGCACGTACGCCCAAGGACTCCTGCGGGCCACCGCGCACGTGACCGCGGACGAAGGTACCGAGGTCTGGCCGCGGCTCGTTGCGATGGCGACCGAACTCCTGCGGGTCTACGCCTTCCACCGCGGGTTCCACCTCTGCCTCCCCGGTGCCACGACCAGCCCCGTGACCGAGCGCCCCGTCCTGGTCGAAACGCTCCAAGCCGTAACGCCGCGGCACACCCCACTGCACCTGGAGATGGAGGTGGCCGAACTCGGGATGGTTCCCAGGCCGTACCTGATCGGCAACTGCCGGATCACCGCGGGAGGGCGCCCAGCAGCCCGCCTGCGCGACCTGGGCATCGCGCTGTGCGAAGGCCCGGGAGCCGATCTGGCCATCGGCCTGGATCGCGCGACCTGCCGCAAAAGCGCGGCCGGAGAGTGGGCAGTTGGCAGCGAACTGCACACAGCCATCGCCGCCGAAGGAGAGTACGAAGCCCAGATGCTCCACGGCGTACCGGACCCGCACGTCACCGCGCAGGTCCGCCCCCGTCTGCCCCGCGGCGACATGCTCATGGTGGACCGCTGGCGCGTAGCGCAGGCGGATGCCTGGCGCGAATACCGGACCGGCAGCTCGTACACCTGCGAATACGACATGCCACAGGACCCGTGGTACATCCGCGAGAACGCCGGCACACTGCCGCAACTGGCGCTGATGGAACTCGCGCTGCAACCCATGGGCCTGCTCAGCGGGCTCCTCGGCGTCCTGGGCGAGCACCCCGACCAGGACCTGTCCTGCCGCAACCTCGAAGGCAGCACCCGGCTGCTGCGTGACGTGGACCTGCGCGCCACGACGATCGAGCAGCACATCACCCTCACCTCGCACACCGCCCTGCCCGGCGGCCTTATGCACCGCTACGACTTCACACTGAGCACCGACGGCGCGCCCTTCTGCGCGGGCCGGGCCGTGCACGGCTTCCTCACCCCGGAGCTGATGGCCGAGCAGCAGGGCCTGGACGGCGGGCGCCACGTCCCGCCCTGGCTCGACCGCTGCCCGACCGCCCCCGCCCGGATGCGCCCGCTGGATCTGCGCGAGGACACCCGGCTGGGCCACGGGCGGATGGCGCTGCTGGAGGACGCGGTCCTGGTCCCAGGCGGGGGCGAGCACGGCGCCGGATATCTGCTGTGTACCAAACCGGTGCGCCCCGACGACTGGTACTTCGAGCAGCACTTCTTCCGGGATCCGGTGATGCCGGGCTCGGCCGGGGTGCAGATGCTCTACCAGGCCGTGCACGCCTATGCGTTGCACTCCGGTCTCGTGGATCACCTCCTGCCACACCCGCGCTTCGCCAACACGGTCGGCGAGGAAGTGCGTTGGACTTATCGGGGACAGATCCTCCGCCACCACCAGCAGGTCCGTGGCGAAGTCCACATCCGCGAGGTGCGCCGGGACGGCGAAGCCGTCCGGCTCCTGGCCGAAGGCAGCGTCTGGCGCGATGACCTGCGCATCTACCAGGTGGACAACATCGCCGTACGAGTCACGTCCGCGCGGCGGAACACGAGCGGGGAAGCGGGATGACGACCGTACGGCACGACCCGGAGGGACTGTACGAGGTGCTCTCGGCACTCGACCGTCCCTGCTGCATCGTCAGCAGCGGGGGCCGGGCGGGCGCCACCCACCACGCCCCCGCGCCGGGTTCCGGGACCACCCTGCTCGCCGCCGTAGGCCCGTTGGCTCCCCAACGGCTCGGTTCCGCGGACTTCCGGCGCCACCATGGCGTCCGCCACGCCTACATGGCGGGCGCGATGGCCGGCGGCATCGCCTCCGTCGAGCTGGTCACCGCACTGGCCCGCGCCGGACACCTCGCCTCATTCGGCTCCGCAGGGCTGCCCGAGGACCGCATCGACCAGGCCCTCGGCCGCCTGGAGACCGATCTCGGCGCCCGGCACCTGCCCTTCGCCTGCAATCTCATCCACAACCCCCTTGCCCCCGCGATGGAAAAGGCATGTGTGGACGCGTGCCTGCGCCACCGGGTGCGCTGTCTGGAGGCATCCGCCTTCGTCCAGCTCACCCCGGACCTGGTGCGCTACCGGGTCAGCGGACTGCGCCGCGACCCGGACACCGGGGTCCGGGCCGGGCACCGGCTGATCGCCAAGGTCTCCCACCCGCAGACCGCCGAGCTGTTCCTGCGCCCGGCCCCGCACGAGATCGTCGCCGACCTCACGGCCCGCGGACAGATCTCCGCCGAACAAGCCGAGCTCGCCCGCATCATGCCCATGGCCGACGACATCACGGCCGAGGCGGACTCCGGCGGGCACACCGACCGCCGCCCGCTGGCCGTCCTGCTGCCCGCCCTCATCCGGCTGCGCGACCGGATCGCCCGCGAGCACCCCCACCCGAACGGCGTGCTGGTACGGATCGGCGCGGCCGGCGGCATCGGCAGCCCCCACGCCATGGCGGCCGCCTTCGCGATGGGCGCGGCCTACGTCGTCACCGGATCGGTCAATCAGGCCACCACCGAGGCAGGTACCTCACCCGGCGTGAAACGGCTGCTGGCCCAGGCCGACCTGGCGGACTGCACCATGGCCCCGGCAGCCGACATGTTCGAACAAGGGGTACAGGTACAGGTCCTCGCCCGCGGAACCCTCTTCGCCGGCAACGCCACCCGGCTCTACCGCCTCTACCAGGCGCACACCGGCCTGGACGACCTCCCGCCCGACGCCCGCCATCTCCTCCAGGAGCGCATCCTGCGCAGCCCGTTGGAACGGGTCGTGGACGAGTGCACCGCCTACCTGAAGGACCGTCTGCCCGACCAGCTCCCACGGTTCGAACGGGACCCCAAACACCGGATGGCCCTGGTCTTCCGCTGGTACCTCGCAATGGCCTCCCGCTGGGCCACCTCCGGACAGACCGAACGCTCCCGCGACTGGCAGATCTGGTGCGGTCCGGCAATGGGCGCCTTCAACGCCTGGACCGCGGGCAGCGCACTGGCCGCCCCGGAACACCGCCAGGCCGCCACCGTCGCCGAACACCTCCTCCGCGGCGCCGCCTTCCACAGCCGAGTCAGCCAGCTACGCCTGTCCGGCGTATGCCTTCCGCCCTCCTGCACCGAATACCGACTGCCACCGCCCGGCGCCTCCCCTGCCTCCGCGGTCCCCGCCACCCGGCAAGCCCCCACCTGAGGGATTGCAGAGAATCATCCTGTTGATTCCCTGCTCCGGCGCTCTTTGCTGCGGACGAACTCGTTTCCATGCCATGCAAACGCCCCCCGCTGATCAGAAACTGCGGGATGAAAAACACCTGCAGAGACAAAGCGCAGGGGACATCGGGGCCTGGAACCTACAGCTCCTGGGACCTCTCCCCCAGGCCGTGCCTGCTCATCCAGCTCGGGCAGCACCAGCAACCGCGTGTTCCGCTGCAGCCGCTGAATCGCCGCCGCCCCAGCACGAGCCGGTTCACGGTCTCCAGCGCCTTCCGGGGATTTGCCGCCACCTGCCGTTGGAAGGCCGCCAGAAGCCTCGTCGCACGTGGCGCGGCGCTGCGAAGATGCCACGGACCATGGAGGCGCATACCTTCGCAGCATGGACTTCAACATCACCGCGGAGGAGGAGGCGGTCGTGTTCCACTTGGCCGCCCTCCGCGGCGCTGGCAGCTCCCCCACGGACGACGACGTGGCGGAGGAGCTGGGCGCCGAGATCCGCCCGCTGCTGCAATCCCTCCTTGAGAAGGGCTGGCTGGTCGTCAACGAGGAGCGGGAGCTGACGTTGTCGGTGATCGCGCGGGCTGCGGTCGCCAGCCGGCGGGATGCCGAGGGGCCGTGACCCCGCCCGCGCCCCTCAGGGGCGAATGCACGGACGGGGCGATCTGGACCGGTTGGCTTGGCTCAGGCAGTGAACCGGGGGGTGAGGGTGCCTCCAGCGCAGTGCCGCGTTCCCTCCGCCGAGCCAGTAGGACCGTTGATCGTTGGTGATTTGCTGACCGCCGATCCAGTAGGCGTGTGTCTCTGGGGTGATGGCGAGCCGAACAGCGGTGATGTCGGATCTACGGCGTCGTGCCAGGCCGACAGTGTGTTTTCGATGGCTTCCCAGATGGCGACCGGACCGCCTTGGCGGATGTCCACTGGTCGCCGTCGGCGGTGAGGGCAACTGGATGCCGGTGTAGACGACGAACAGGATCCCGCACAGCACCTTCCGGTCCTCCAGAACCCTCTTCCGGCCCGTTTGCCGGTGCCCAGGCGGCCGGGTCGGCAGCAGCGGCTCGACATCTCGACCACAACTCGTTGTCAACTACCCAGGGTTGAGGATGGCACTTGCTCACACCAATCCAACCGCTGCACCTGAGGAAGAAAATATTGCCCGGACGGGTGACGTCCCGGCACTTTGATATGAGTGCAGCGGTTAGGGATGCGGCAGTGCGTAGCGAGCGCAAGAGAACTGGGCGCTCCGGGGTGCGAGGTTCGTGACTCCGTCGTTGAGCGCAACTGCCAGAAGGGATACGGATCGTGAAGATCGCAAAGGTTGCTGCGGGTGTCGCCGGAGCCGCGCTGGCTCTGGGAGTGGCGTCACCGGCACTTGCCGCTCCCGCGGCTGGTATCGACAACCTGGTGGACAGCAGCACGGTCAGCAAGAACGAAGTGAAGAACCCGCTCAAAGACATCAACGCCGATGTGTTGATCGGCGGGTTGAGCAAGGTCGCCGACAAGCTGGCCACGAAGAACGACCTCGCCTCGAAGACCAACGCCCTTGGCGGCGCTGCCACCCGCTGATCGTCGGCAGGTGAAGGCTTCGGCGCCTCGCTACCTGGGGCGCCGAACGCGTTTCAAGCCTGAAATCCTCGCGGGTGCCTAACTGCGAGTTTCAGAATGCGATGCGTAGTCGTGTCAAACAGACGATGGGGCAGGCGAGTTCAAGGAGTCCTTGGTGGATGTCGGCTCGTCGTTCCCAGCGAATGCGAAGGCGTTGAACTGGTGGAGCCAGGCGAAGGTGTCCACCACCACCCACCGCGTCTTGCCGAGTCTGGAGCCGATTGGGGTGCCGCGGTGGGCGATCTTCAGGCTCCGGTCCTCTCGAATGCCTGGTCGATCGCCGGGGCGAGTGAGGTCGCGTACTACTCCGCGTGGCTCGTCAGTGTGTATTCGTCGCTCCTGTCACCAACCATGTCACGCCAGTGCTTTTCAGCGGAGCGGATGAGGTCGTCACCGAGGCGTTCGAGGAATCGGCCTGCCAGGGCGAGCCGGGATCCTGCGGCGGTCTCAGCTCCGAAGAGTTCGGCGCCGCGCAACGCGGTGGCGGCGAACCGCTGATTGGCGGCGACGCTGGCCGCGACGGTCCGCAAGCCCGCCTTGTCGTCGAGGAAATACCGGTGGCGGCGGCCACGGTCATCGCGACCGCGGCGGATCAGATCCTGCCCTTCCAGCAGGCGGACCGCGTGCGAGATGGTCGCCGCGCTGACTTGCAGGTGCTGCGCCATCTCGATGGCGGTGCGACTGCCACTCTCGGAGGCGAACAGGCAGGCCATCACGCGGGCGGCAGTGCGCGGCAGGCCGGTTTCGACAAGTGCTGTGGTGAGGTCGGTGACGAACGCGGCCGTTGCGTCGGGGTCGGGGCCGAGGTGCTCGATGGTCCGCTGCACCGGGGCGGGGGGCTGCGGCCGGCGCTGGGCTCGGTGGGTGGTCGCGAGCTGTGCCAGTTCCGCGCGGTATCGGGCAGGCCCGCCGTTGCGCGCGACCTCGCGGCCCACCGTCGAGGCGGGACGGTTCAGCCGTCTGGCGATATCGGCGTAACTCAGGCGCTGCGCCAACCCCGCGGCGATCTGTTGCCGGTCGGCTCTGGTCAGCCTGCGTCCTGGCATCGGGTCGGTTCCTCTGACTCGGTCATCTCGGCACACAGTGTGCGCACTGGCCGCCGATCGTTGCAACACCCGCTCCTTAGCCGTGCATTGACCATCACTGTCATTGCAATCGACAGTTGCGTAGCTGACCAGCGCAAAGAGCGCGGTCCCGAGGAGGTCGCCGTTGACTGGCATTTCGACTCGTACCTAACGTTCCACTCCGATCGCCGAACACACGTGTCAGGTGGTCTCCCAGGGAGAAGCGAGGTGGCAGCGCGGCGAAGGGTCGCCGTCGCGCTGAACTCAAGACGCACCCGAGTCGTCCATGCGATCCGTCCGCCGAACCGATTCCCATCGACGTCCGGTGAGTCGCGGCAACAGATGTCGATCGATTGTCAGGAGCATCCCATGCGAGCCAAAGGCATCACCTACGACACCGGCTTCACTCCGGGCGGAAAGAGTTCGCGGCCCGTCTTCGACGCCGACGCGGTGCGACGCGAGATCCGCGTCATCGCAGACGACCTGCACTGCGATGCCGTGCGGATCACCGGCGGTGACCCTGGGCGACTTGCCCTTGCGGCCCGACACGCCGCCGATGCCGGGCTTGAGGTCTGGTTCTCCCCATTCCCTTGCGAACTGTCCGCCGAAGAGCTGCTGCCCTACTTCGCCACCTGTGCCGACCGCGCCCAGGAGGTGGGAGCGGACGTCTTCGTCACCGGCTGCGAGCTAAGCCTGTTTGCCGCCGACATTCTCCCCGGAGACGACAGCCTCGCCAGAATCGAAGCCCTGACCAAAGGCTCCCCCGAGGCATTGGCCGGGCTCGCCGAGGTTCCTGCCCGGCTCAACTCCTTGCTGGCCAACATCGCAGAGACGGTGCGCTCACGGTTCCGCGGAAAGATCACCTATGCTTCCGGAACGTGGGAACAGGTCGATTGGGCACCCTTCGACATCGTCAGTGCGGACGCCTACGGCGATGCCAGTGACGCCTTCCGTCAGGGCTTGCGCGAGTATTTCCGGCACGGTAAGCCGCTCGCGGCGACCGAATTCGGCTGCTGCACCTACCGGGGCGCAGCCGAGCGCGGCGGCATGGGCTGGGTAGATGTCATCGATCACGACGCTGATCCGCCCCGCATCAACGGCGATTACGTCCGCGACGAGAAAGAACAGGCCCACTACCTGCGCGAGATGCTCGCCGTCTTCGACGAGGAAGGCGTGGACACCGCCTTCTGGTTCACCTTCGCCGGCTACGAGTACCCGCACCACGCCGACCCACGTTTCGACCTCGACATGGCCTCCTACGGGGTATGCAAGCTGATGCCCGACGGCAGCCTCGCCCCCAAGCACTCCTTCCACGCCATGGCCAGGGCGTACCAATCAGCAACGTCAGCATTGCCTGTCCAGGGTGAGGAAGGCCCTACTGATGTTTCAGAATGCCGTGCGTAGTCGTCTCAAGCAGATGATGCTGCAGACGAGTTCGAGGAATCCGTAGTGGAGGTTGGCTCACCGAGGCTGCGGTGACACCTGATCGGGCTGGTAGATGGTCTCCCACGGCACTTGATTCCAGGGGCTGTTGGGGTTTGCGGGGTCCAGCAGGCGCTGCACCGCCTGGATGGTGTCCTCCTGCGACCCGGCCCACTCACGGCCGACGTTCTGCATCCAGATCTGGCGTCCGGCTACGAAGTCGTCGGCGAATGCTCGCCAGGACCCGTACGTCTGCGCCACAGGCGCCGCCGCACGCGCCAACAGCTGCCAGGCGCCGGCCTCGTCCACGTATCCGGCGCCGAAGCCCGACCTGACGACCGAAACGTAGCGGCCGAAGTCCCAGGCCACCGGCGGGTGCCCGAGTACCGGTGCCATCTGCATCCGGTGCCCCTCAGCAGCCAGCCGGTGCAATGCCGCCTGCAGGCTTTCCGGCGAGGTGATATCCCAGCTCTGCGCCAGGCTCACCTTGCAGTTACTGGGGTTGATCCGCTTCAGCGGGTACAGCATCAAGTGGCCGTGACCCCACATGCGCTCCGTCAGAATCGCATCGAGCGAAACCATCCACCGTTGGTGCGGCGTCAGCACGGCGGGGTAACGCCTCTTCGCCGACGGCCCGAACGCCATCTTCAGCAGGGACGAGGCAAGTATCCAACCACTCATGGCCAGCGATCTTCACAGACCGTTGACCAGCAGGTCAAACAGGGCCTCAACGCTCCGGCCTCTCCCACACATTCACGCTTCCGCGACGCTCTTGGGAGACCGAACCGCCGGTAGCCGGGGCACGCTGCTCTACGCGCCCCGGCATCATGCGGCAGCCTTCAGCGGAGATACTCCTCGATCAGTTCCGCGCCGCGGACCGCTCCGCCGCTCTCCCTGACGACCTTGCGCATCCGGTCGAGATTGGCGCGCACCGTGTCGTCGGCCACGATGCGGTCGACCGTGGCACGCAACGACTCGGCAGTCACCGTGTCGGGGTCCAGCCGCTCTCCGAGTCCCAGTTCCTGCACCCGCCCGGCATTGGCCGCCTGCTCGGGCATTTGCGGAACGGCGACCAGTCCCACCCCGTAATACAGGGCCTCCATCGTGGAGTTCATTCCGGTGTGGGAGACGAAGGCGTCGGCATGCTGGAGCACGGCCAACTGCGGGAAATGCGACCGGACGTCGATGGTCGGCGGAATTTCTCCGAGCTCGGCCGGGTCCAGGCCGCCTACGGTCATGGCCACTTGATAGTGACCATCGCCGAAGGCATCGATGCAGGTGCGGTAGAACTCGGGCCGGTCGTTGAAGACCGTTCCGAGCGAGATGAACAGTACGGGAGCCTCGGGATCGGCCGGCGACCACGGTTCGGCGTGCTCCCGGTTGCCCACCGAGGGGCCTATGAACTGGAACCGTTCATCGAAGGTGTCACCGGCCGGCTGGAACTGCCTGGGTATGAACACAAGGTTCAGATCTTCGGTGGCGTCCAGTACGTTCTCCGGGGCGAGCGCGACACCGTGTTCGGCGGAGAATTCCGCACAGGTGGCGGCGAGTTGGGACAGGATGGGGTTCTCGTCGCCGTGCCCCTTCTTGATGGCGTCGAAGAGCGAAAACTCTTCGTTCGAGGCGAAGTTGGGAATGCACCGTACGGCGGGAAGGCCCAGTTGCTCGGCGACGACCCGGCCCGGCCAGTTGAAGCCGTCGTAACAAATCACGTCCGGCGACTCGGCGGCACAGTAGTCGCGCACCGCCGGATACACCGAACCGCTCATTTCCGCGAACAGACGACGCATCCAGGCGGCGATTTCCTCCGGGCCGAACTCCCGCGGCGGGGCGGTGAGCAACTCGGGTGAACACTGCAGCTCCACCCAGTGTGCGCCGGCCTTGGTGACCGCGTCGGCGTGCTCCGCGCTGGTGGCGTAGTCGACCCGGTGTCCCCGCCGCACGAGTTCCTCGACCAACGGCAGTGTGGGATTGACGTGCCCGTGTCCGAAAAGGGCTACGAATAGCAAGTGTTTGGACATGTCACAGATCCTACCCAACCGTGATCTCCACCCCTCGGCCCCCCTGCGATCGCCAGTGATCTCGGCGTAAGCCCAACTCCCGTAGCTGGTAACGCACATGCGGAGCCAGTCGTACGAGTTCCACAGCGAGCCGGCTTCCAACTCCTCCGGAAACGAGTCCTGCTGTCGTAACCAGTAGTGACCGTCGGCCATGACGCACAGCGGTCAGCCCTGGCGGCCCTCGGAAAAGGTGAACTCCATGAGGAGGTTCTCTGCTTCGCTCGACACCTGCCGGAAGCCGGCCTTCTCCCAGGCGCGCACTGCCCGCACGTTCCCTCTCACGGGATCGACTGTCACGCGCCGCCATCCAAGATTCCCGCCCAAGTGCGCAAGGAGCGCGCGAGCGGCATCCGGCCCCAAGGCCCGGCCCCGCGCCTCCGGTGCCAACACCATGTCGATGCCGCCTTCAGCCACGCCAGCGTGCCAGTACTGCGCGTAGCCCACCGGTGTGCCCTGTGCCAGTACAAGGAAAGACTCCACACGCGGCCGACGCCGCCCGACGTACTTCTCGGCCACCTCGTCACGCGATATCGGTACGCCACCCCAGTGCTCGACGAAGTCTGGGGAAGCGAACCATTGGGCCAGCAGGTCCACATCATCTTCGGTCGTCGGGATGAGACGGGTCAGCACTCCGTCGAGAACTACTCCATCGGCCATCAGTCACTCTCCCCTTCGACTTGGAAGCGCACGCATGACGGAAAGTTACGGCATCACGGAAGTTGAGCCAGAACCCGCGAACCGACAGCACCTGGACACGAGATTGAACAGCACCCGAAGCACTGCAGAAATCCAACAGTTCAGTAGTCCTCGACCGGCAGCCGGACCGGCGGAAGTTGCCGGCTGAGGCGTCACACGGAGCCCTCACAGCCGCCGTGCCGGTCCCGACCCTGCTGGAGGCTCCCTCAAGTCACGTCGCCTCACCGTCGGCGCGGTCGTCGTCGGCGTACGGCTGCGCGGGCAGGGCCCGGCCGGCGGACGCGGATTCCACTTCGCCTATGTCCTGCGGTGTGAGGTCGAGGTCGGAGATCTCGTCGTCGCCGGGTCCCGCTGCCGCTCTTCGGGCCTTGCGCCGGTCGTGGAGAAGCGAAAAGGCAACGGCGGCGAAGTAGAACGCCCAGATCGGCGCGGCCATCGCCAGCATGGTCAGCGGGTCGGTGCTCGGCGTCGCCACAGCCGAAAAGACCGTGATCCCCATGATCATGCCGCGCCACCAGCTGAGCATCCGCCGGCCGGACAGCACTCCGGTGAGGTTCAGCATCACCAGCAGCAGCGGCATCTCGAAGGACAGGCCGAAGACGACCACCATGCGGGTGACGAGATCGAGCAGATCGTCCAACGGCAGCAGGTTGTCCACCCCGCGCGGGGTGAAGCTGATCAGTACCTTCGCGGTCTTGGGCAGCACCTTGTAGGCGAAGAAGGCGCCGCCGAAGAACAGCGGGACGCCCGCGCCGGCGAACGCGTAGGCGTATTTCCGCTCGTGCTTGTGCAGGCCGGGGGCGACGAACGCCCACAGCTGGTACAGCCATACCGGCGAGGCCAGCACGACGCCGGCCATCAGGGACACCTTCAGCGCCAGGGTGAAGGGCGCGAGCAGGCCGCTGATCGTGATCCGCGCGCAGGCGGTGTCCGCGGTCTGCTTGGCCAGATCGGCGAAGGACGTCGGGCAGCCGACCGAGTCCAGCACCGGCCTGGTGAGGAAGTTGACGATGCCCTTGTAGGAGAAGGCCGCGGCGATCGTGACGACCAGGATGGCAAGGACGGCCTTGGCGAGCCGGTTGCGGAGCTCACGAAGATGCTCCGCGAGCGGCATCCGCCCCTCGGGATCCTGCTGCTTGTTGCGGGCCGACTGGGACACGCCAGTCCTCATCTCGTGCGGCAGACCGGAAACTACCGGCCCTGCGTTGGTACTTGATCGTCTCCGTCATGCGGGGGGCGCGAGGTCGCCACGGCGCCGGTTGCGGCCGGTAGCGCGTCCAGGAGGCAGTGGGTCCAGATCGGCGCCACTCACCGCCAGCTGATCTGCCGTGCCCTGCCCGGCCCGAGGGCGGGCGGCTTACGACGGTCCTCGGGCCGTCCACGCGCCGCGCTCGGGCCGGGAAACAGTGCTGCCAGGGACGCGCAGGACCGGGCACGGTCTCAGTGTCTGGTCGTGCTGTCCTTGGGCGCGGTGCGGGCGGTGGCGGTGTCTCCGGGAGCGCCCGAGACCGTCCGCGGTCCCGGTGCAGGCTCGGGCTCGGGGCGTGGCTCGTTCGAGGCGCCGTCGTCCTTCATGGCGTTGGTCTCGCTCTTGAGGATCCGCATGGACTTACCCAGCGCCCGGGCCGTGTCGGGGAGTTTCTTCGAGCCGAAGATCAAAACCACCACCGCGACCAGGATCAGCAGGTGCCAGGGCTCCAGCGCGTTGCGGAACATCGTCACACCACCCTTTCGAACACGTCGGCCTTCATGCCGGACTCGGTGATCCGTGCCGCTTGTTCCTGCGCGGCAGCGGTGGGAGCGGGAGCGCGCGCGGTCTCGTGCGCGGGCGCCTGGGAGGCGGTTTTCCGGTGCACCTGGAACAGCCGATGGGTCGTCGCGTTCGGGCGCGGTGCGTTCATCGGCTTTCCCTGGCGTGACCGTCCCTGTCGCCGACCGGCGAGATGTTCACGCGTGGCCGTCGGGCAGGGAAGGCGAGGCGAGTGGCGTCGGCCGGCTGCTGCGGGGGCGTGCCGGGTGTCGATGTCGTTGCGGGTCATGTCTCCTTCTTCCTGTCGGGTCGGGGTCGATTCAGATCCCGGTGCGCTCGGCGGCTGTCCAGGCGGCGTACTCCTGGCGGACGTAGAGGCGGCGGCTGGGGGCGAGCGTGATCGTGTCGGGGTGGTGCGGGCCGGCCACCAGGTCGGGATGGCGGCGGTCGTGCAGGACGAGTCGTTCGGCGGTCTCTGCGGCGGCTGCGACCGGGCCGGGGCGGGGGTCGTCCAGGGCCATCCGGTCCATGAGGGCGGCCCGGCGTAGCCGCCAGGTGCGTTCGGCGGCCGTCGCATCGACCGGGGGGCCGGTGACGGGCCTGGTCTGGCGGCCGTCGCGTTCGGCCCCGAGTGCGAGCACGTGGTGCATCTCGCGGCGCAGGTCCGGCGCATTCGCGTACGCCTCGTGCGGGGGCGGGGCGCTGATGCTCTCGCCGCTGTTCGGGGTCGGCGTGACGTTCGCGCTTACGCATCCGTCGGTACGTACGGGCTGGCGCCGCAGCGGTTGACACAGCACCGTGTCGTGGTCGGGATCGGGGTCGCCGTGATCAAGGGCCGATGGGTGTGCCGCGGACCGGATGGGCACCTGGGGCCGCGCTCGGACTGCCGTCGACGGGGCACGGCTTGTGGGTCGCGAAGGCCCACTCGGCGGTTCGTCGGGTGACCCGGCGCCGCAGCCGCCTCCGGTGACCCGTCGCTGTGCGGCGGTGCCGGTCCCGGCAGGGGGTCGCAGCTCGTGCGGAACGTCCGGCCCGGTCATGGCGAGCACCTCAGACAGGCGCGGACTTCGCGGCCGCTGCGTGTCTGGTGAACCTCGGTCGACTGGGCGAGGTACTGGACGATGCCGGTGCCGCGGCCGTGTTCGTCGGGGGCGATGTCGGGGCGATGGTGTTCCACGGTCGTGCCGGAGTCGGTGACCACAATGTGCAGAGTGCCGTCGTCGAGTTCGAGCAGCAGGGTCATGTGCTCGTGGCCGTACTGCGCGGCGTTGGCGGCGAGTTCGTCGACGATGAGAACGGCGGAGTCCCGCTCGCTTGCGGGCACACTCCAGGTCTCCAGCAGATCGGCCGCGAAGTGACGAGCGGCGGAGACGTGCGCCTCCTGCGCGGGCAGGGTGAGCAGCGCCTGGTGGCGGCCGGGCCGGCCGAGCAGCGAACTCGGGCTGGGGAAATCGGTCACAAACATGGTCTTCTGGCTCTTCTGTGGAGGTGCGGAGGCCGGAATGGGGGTGGCCGCCGACAACTTCGGGAGTGGTGGGGAGGCGGGATCCTGAATGGGCGCGCTCATTAAGTTCCACGGGCCACGCATGCCGAACGGTTCGAGCCCTTCGCCCCTTTTGTTCGACTTCTTGCACGTCGTGTCACCGCCGGCGGCCTGGCCCACTCGCCTCTGTCAGAGCTTGATGCCGAACTCGGCCGAATCAGGCACCGGCGGCTCGGTCTCCTCCCCCGTGGTCGTCCGGACGGCCTTGCGGGAACCCCACGCCGTAGAGCCGGACGAACGTCCCTGCCCGCACCCCGGCTTGGTCGCGCCACTTGGGGTGCCGGCATCCTGGATCCTCTTCTCCGGGCTGCACGGACTTCGGAGGAAAAAGGGAGAGTCGAGGCCGCCGGCCGTTCGGCGAACCGCAACCGCATACCGCTGCTCGCGCCGGGGGAACATCTCGGCCGGGCCGCCGTAAAGACCGGGCGGTGCCATCGGCCACCCGGACGGGGAGTGCACGACCCATCGGCGCTCGGCACACGCTGGCATCAAGTCGGCCGAGGACTGGGCCGATTCGTTGGAGCCAGGGGGAGGGTGACCAGGGCCCGACCGTCCTGGTCTCGCGTCACGCCCGGATGGTGACCAGCTTCTGACCGTTGCCCGCGTGGATCTCGAAGTGCTCGATGGCTCCCGGGGACATGGCAACCGCTCCTTGGATCGTGGTGCCGGGAGGGTACTTGCCTGCCCGCCAGGTAGCGACGTCCGTCCTGGCTCCGCCGGGCCCGATCGCCTGTAGATGGCAGGTGATTCCGGCGGGTGCCCCCTTGGCGGAGACCTGTACGACACTGCCCCAGGCAGAGGGCGAGACCTTCACCGAGGCGGTGACGCCGGTGGCGGGATCGCTTCCGGCGAAGGTGCGCCAGGCGGCCGGCGCGGTGGGCCCAGGCGGCGTCGCCTGACTGCCCACGGATCCGACAGTCGCCAGCCAAGTGCCGCCGGCCGCCGCCGCGATGAACGTCAGCGAGGCGGCAGCGCCGGCCAGTTGCAGACGCCAGGTCCTGCGGCGCCGGGAAGCGGCCTGCTGGAGCAGCCTCTCCAGCACACCCCCCTCCGGCACCTGCGACGCCGCGGGCGCGGCGGGCCGTTCGTGCACGGAGCCCTGCGCGCCTTCGGCTGCCCGTGCCACCAGCCGGTCGGCCAGGTCCCCATCGGCCGTCGGCACCGTCCGGCCTGCGGCTTCGGCTTCGGTCACCGTCGCCAGCAGCGCGGGCAATCCCGCCAGCTGGGCGTGTTCGGCCCGACATTCGGCGCACTCCGCGAGGTGGACGCGTACCCGTTCCATTTCCGCCGAGGGCAGCGTGCTCAGGACGTATCCTCCCAGCGCCAGCCGGAGGGAGTCGTGCTCCGCACTCATGGTCGCCACCTCCCGCCCGCCACGGTCATGGCGCGATCCCCCGTTCCTGTAGCGCCAGCCGCAGGGCGTGCAGGGCGTAGTGCGTACGTGACTTCACGGTGCCCAGCGGGATGCCCAGCACCTGTGCGGCCTCCACCATGGTCCGGCCACGGAAGTAGGTCTCCAGCAGGACGGCGCGGTGGTCCGGCGACAGCGACCGGACCGCGTCGGCAATCGCCCAGCTCTGAAGTGCCTGCTCGATATCGTCCTCGCCGGGTTTCTGCTCGGCGGCTCGCTCCAGCACCTCGCCGCCGGCCTCGGCCGGCCTGGCCTGCCGGGCCCGGTGGGCGTCGATGACCAGGTGCCGGGCGACCGTACACAGCCATGCCCGGGCCGGGCCGCGTGCGGGGTCGAACGCGGCGGGATGCTGCCACGCTCGCAGCATCGTCTCCTGCACCACGTCCTCCGCCCATTGCCGATCTCCTGAGGTCAGTCGCAGCACGTAGTGGAACAGGGCTCCTGCGTGCTCCGCGTACAGAGTGCGCAGCAGTTCCTCGTCTGCGGTCGAAAGGGTCCCTTTACCAGTGACACGGTGCGCGGAGCGATCCGGATCGGTCCTTGGACCACGTTTTCTGGAACTCCAGGGCATATGTCGATCATCGCGCACATGTACCGCTTTGTCCCGTAACGCACGGCACGATACGGGTGACGCTCTGTGAGTGCCGCGGGCGATACGTCCCTGCCGCCCTTGCGGCGCCACCAGGACCCAGCGAGTGCGCCGCCCACAGGAGGCCGGCTGATCCGCGGCTACGCCAAGAGGTCTCGCAAAACAAGAGGGCTCACAAAAAGTGCATATCCATCGAACCGTGGGAGCCCCGCCGTCCGTGGAGCCGGACAAGAGTCGACTTACGCGCAACTCCTCATCGATTCCCCACGCGGCAAAGGAGGGACCAGAGGTGACCGAAAAACACCACGCGACGCAAGCGCTCCTGGCGCCGGCCACGCTCACCCCGCCCCGTGCATCGAAGTCGGCGCCACCGCGCAGCCTCGGCCGGTGCTCGACCGCCGACTCCGTGACGGGCACGCGCCCTTGAACACGGCATTCACACACATCCCTGCGGCTGCGTCCGCCCCGCCGGAGCAGTCCCCGTCTCCGCCTGATCAGTGAGGAACGGACACCATGCACCTGAACTTTCGTCCACCAGGCCGTCGATCACGGACTGCGGCCGGGCTGGCCGTCGCCACCATCGCCACTGCCGGCGCACTGGGGCTCCTCAGTTCATGCGGCCAGTCGTCGCATTCCTCGTCCACCGGAGCCGGCGCCATCACACCCGGTCCGGGTCAGCACCAGACGGCAGGTATGCCCGGAGCCACGGGGTCGGGGAGCGGAGCCACGGGGTCGGGGAACACGGCGGGCTCCGCTTCCGGCACCTCGCCGATGCCGGGCATGAGCATGCCCATGAGTCCCTCGGGCACGGGCGCGCCGGCCGCACCGGTGGCCAGGAACGCCGTGGCGATCAAGAACTTCGCCTTCACTCCGGCCACGCTGAAGGTCAAAGTGGGCACGACGGTGACCTGGACCAATCAGGACGGCGACTCCCACACCGTCACCAGCGCCGGAGCGGGCGGTCCGTTGCACTCGGCCGCCATGGCCACCCACGACACCTACAGCTACACGTTCACCAAGCCCGGCACCTATGCCTACCTCTGCACCATCCATCCGTTCATGACCGCCACCGTGGAGGTGACCTGATGACGAACTACTACGACAGTGACGACGGGGCATCGGCCGGAGACGCCGGTCGGCCCGATACCGAACACGGCATGAATCGGCGTCAACTCCTCCGGCATGCAGGGTGGTTCGGGGGCGCGGTGGTGCTGACCGTGGCCGGTGGAGAAGTGATCAGCCACATAGCGGACTCCCGGGACACCAACGCCGCGGCCGCCGCCGGAGACGGTGCGGCTGGAAGCGGCGCGCTGCGGTTCGTGCAGGTCTCCGACAGCCATATCGGATTCCGGGGCCCGGCGAACCTGGACGTGGTCGGCTCGTTCACCGAAGCGATCAACCAGGTCAACTCCCTCGGATTCAGGCCGGACTTCGTCATGCACAGCGGCGACCTGACCCATCTGTCCACGGCCGGACAGTTCGACCAGGTCAAGCAGCTGATGACCGCAATGAAGACGGACCGCATCTTCACCGTGCCGGGCGAGCACGACTCCATCGGCGATGCAGGCCGCGCCTACCGGCGGACCTTCGGCATGGGCACGCTCGGCGACGGCTGGTACAGCTTCGACACCCACGGCGTACACTTCATCGCCCTGGTCAACACCCTGAGCCTGGAGAAGCTCGGCCACCTCGGCAACGAACAGATCGACTTCGTTCGCAGGGACATCGCCGGACTGTCGTCGGACACCCCCATCGTGGTCTTCAGCCACATCCCGCTGTTCGCCATGTACCCGCAGTGGGGCTGGAGCACCGACGACGCCCTCAAGGTCATCGCCCTCCTGCGCCGCTTCTCCTCCGTCACCTGCCTCAACGGGCACGTCCACCAGCTGTTCACCAAGACAGACGGCAACATCACCTTCCACTCCGCCACCACCACCGCCTACCCTCTGCCCAAACCGGGCCGCGGCCCCGCCCCCACCCCGCAGGTCGTCCCTGCCCGGCAGCTCAAATCCGCACTCGGCATCCGCAGCGTCGGCTACCGCCAAGGCGACCGCGAACTGGCCATCAAGGACCAGAGGCTGGCTTGAACGCCCGAAGACTCCTCGCGTGCGCTGGCGTGAGTTGAAGGACCTTCCCCCCGGCCTGATCCGCTTACGCACCCCCTATGAGCCCGAGGCAAGGACCGGGGCCAAACGGGATCTGGGCTGGTCCGGCTACAAGGTCCACCTCAGCGAGACCTGCGAGCCTGACGCCCCGCACCTGTCCACCCACATCCACACCATCCCGGCACCGGTCAACGACGATGCCGTCCTGGAAGACATCCACACCACCCTGGCCGGGCGGGGCCTTCTGCCGGACGAGCACCTGGTGGACGCCGGATACATCGACGCCGAGCAGATCCACCACGCCCGCCGCGATCACCGAGTGGAGCTAACCGGACCGGTCAAACCGGTCAAACCGGTCAGCTCACGTCAGCAGGCCGTATCGGGTCACTCCGACAAGACCCGCTTCACCATCCGACTGGGACCAACACACCGTCACCTGCCCCGGCGGCAAGCAGAACACCATCTGGCGTGAGACCACCAGCCATCGGGACACACCCGTCACCCGCGTCAAGTTCCCGGCCCGCGAGTGCGGCCGGTGCGAGCTGTAGGCGTCCTGCACAGTCTCGGTCCATGGCCGCTCGTTCACGTTCCGGCCCCGCGCTAAGCCCGCGGCATGAACAGCAGAGAGCCGGGACGTGCCCTCTACGAGGGACGTCCTGGCCAACACGGCTTACCGTCGACCGGTGGCCTGACGGCCCGGCCTCACTTCAGGTGCCGGGCGAAGAAGTGGGCCGCGGCGTCCCCCGCGAACTGCGGGACGCCGGTGTGCCCGCCCATATTGGCGTGCAGGGTCTTCTCCTTGGAGCCGAAGGCGTCGAACAGGTCCAGGGCCGCCTGCCGGTCGTTCCCTTCGTCGTCCCACTGCAGCAGGACGTGCAGCGGAATGGTGACCTGGCGGGCCTCCTCGAACATCGCGCGAGGCACGAAACTCCCGGCGAAGAGACCGGCGGCCACGATGCGCGGCTCGACCATCGCCAGCCGGACGCCGATGGAGATCACTCCCCCCGAGTAGCCGACCGGGCCGCCGATTTCGGGCAGCGCAAGGAGGGCGTCCAGGGTGACCCGCCATTCCGGGACCGCCTTGGCGACCAGCGGGAGGATGAGGGCGTCGATGATCTCGTCGGTGACCGGCTCGCCGGCCTCCATCGCCCGGCGCAGGTCGGCGAGGGCCTGCTCGGCGGCGGCCCAACGGGGCCGGTCGCCGCTGCCGGGGAGCTCGATGGTGGCCGTGGCGAAGCCATCCGCCGCGGCGTGCCGGGCCCGCGCCACCAGTCGGGGGTACACCTTGCGCAGTCCGAGCGGCGGGGGGCCGAGCAGAATCAGCGGGACCGGTGCGGATGCGGACGCGGGCGTCCACAGGAAGCCGGGAATCTCACCGAGGGTGAATTCGCGCTCGAGGACACCGTCGTCGAGACGCCGTTCAGAAGTGAAGTGCATGGTCGTGCCTTTCGGGAGTGCTCCTGAATGGCGCTCCCGGACGACCTATCGCCCGACCGTGGCCCCGGAGGGGAGCACCCATGTCGATACTGCGTTCACGGGTACCACCTCCTCGGTCTCTCGCACGGCCTCCGGAAAAGTAGCAGTGGTCGCCGTGGTCCGCCAACGGGTTTTTGGCGATGGCGGGTTCACCGGCAGGTGATCGACGCAATTGCCTGAAAGTGCCGGCCGGTTCTCCTTGAGGGACATGCCGAACGGGCTCGACTCGTTGCACGGCCGCTGGAGCACAGCGGTGGCGGTTGTTCGCCCAGAAAGGGCTGTGAGCCCGTGTGCGACGGTGTCCAGATCGTTCCGCATACAGACACGATCATGCCTGGCACCCGGCGACCGGGCCGGGCGAGGATCGGGGCATGACCGAGAACACGAACGCCCAGGCACACCACCCGGCGACCGGCACCGCGCTGCTCGTCATTGACGTCCAGGAGTCCTTCCGGCAGCGCGAGAGCTGGCAGTACGGCTCCGACCCCGAGGTGGCACAGCAGGTGGCCCGGCTTACGGATTTCGCGCGGGACCGCGGTGACCTGGTGGTGTGGGTGCTGCATTCCGAGCCAGGCACCGGCACCGTCTTCGACCCGGCGCTCGGCCACGTCCGGCTGATCGAGCCGCTCGCGGCGCGGGATGGCGAACCGGTGCTCGTCAAGACCTCGCACAACGCCTTCACCACCACCAACCTCCAGCAGATCCTCACCGAGCGGGGCATCCGCTCGCTGATCACCTGCGGGATCAGGACCGAGCAGTGCGTGGAGACCACCACCCGGCTGGCCTCCGACCTCGGCTACGCCGTCACGTTCGTGGTGGACGCGACCGCCACCGAACCGATCCCGCATCCCGACGCGCCCGCCGGGCGGCCGTACGCCGAGGTGCTGGCCGATCCGCGCACCCTGCGCCCGGCGGACGTCATCGAGCGGACCCGGTACGCTCTGGCCGGACGTTTCGCCACTGTCACCACCGTTAAGGAGCTGACCGGATCGTGACCCGGGTGGTCTTCCTGCTCGTCCCCGAACTGCATCTGCTCGACCTGGCGGGACCGGCCCAGGTCTTCTCGACCGCGGCCGATCAGGGGCTCAGGTACGAGTTGGCGTTCGTGGCCGAGCGGGAGGACGTGCCCACCGCGCAGGGCGTGCCGCTGAAGGCGTCGGTGGAGCTGCCGTCGCTGACCGCCGGCGATCTGATCGTCGTGCCCGGGTGGCGGGCCCCGGCCCTGCGGGACACCGGTCGCCTCCAGGCCCGCACACTGGCCTGGCTGCGCGCCCACCACACGGCGGGCGGCACGGTGGCCTCGGTGTGCGCCGGAGCCGACGCGCTGGGCCGGGCCGGCCTGCTGGACGGGCGGCGCTGCACCACCCACCACGATGTCCAGGACGAACTCGCCCGCCGCTATCCGAAGGCCACCGTGGTACGAGACGTGCTCTACGTCCTGGACGGCACGGTGGTCACCTCCGCGGGGATCGCCTCCGGCATCGACCTGGCCCTCCATCTGGTCGCCGTACGCCACGGGCCGGGTGCCGCCGCACGCATCGCCCGGCAGATGGTCGTCTACGCGCGGCGCAACGGCGACGAGCGGCAGGCCAGCGCGATGCTGCGGCACCGGGCGCACGTCAGCGACGCGGTGCACCGCGCCCAGGACCTCATCGACGCCCGTTTCGCCGACCGGCTCGCGCTGTCCGACCTCGCCGCGGCGATCGGATTGAGCGAGCGGACCCTCACCCGTCGGTTCGCGGCGTCCACCGGTCTGACCCCACTGCGATACCAGCAGGAACTGCGCACGGAGCGGGCCGAGCACCTGATCACCCAGGGGGCCACCGTCGAGGCGGCGGCCCGCGCGGTGGGGTTCCAGGACGCGCGGATGCTGCGCAGGCTGCGTTCGCGCGGGGCGTCGGCTTCGGCGTAGCGGGCCGCGACCGGCCTCCGCCCGCCGAGGCGTGTTCGCTGAGGCGTCCGCGCAGGTCAGAGGTCGGCTCAGGCGAGCCCGTACACGCGCTCGGCGGTGCCCGTCCACACGGCGGCCTTCTCGTCAGGGCTCAGACCCGCGAGGAGCGCACCGGTGGCGTCCACCACCACGGCGTAGCTTGCGGCGAGCGTGCACACCGGCCAGTCGGATCCGAACATCAACCGCTGCGGGCCGAAGGCATCGAGCACGGTGTCCGCGTAGGGGCGCAGGTCGTCGACCGTCCACCGACGCCAGTCGGCCTCGGTGACCATGCCGGACAGCTTGCAGACGGTGTTCGGCTGCGCCGCGAACTCTCGGACGGCAGCCGACCATGGCGCCAACTGGCCTGAGGTGATGGGTGGTTTGCCCAGGTGGTCCAGCGCGAAGGTGAGTTCTGGGAGTCGGCGGGCGGCGGACGTTGCCGCGGGCAGCTGGTGCGGCAGGACGAGCACGTCGTACACGAGGCCCGCGTGTGCCACCGTCCGCAGTCCGCGCAGTACGTCGGGGTGGGTGAGCCATGAGGGGTCCGGCTCACCCTGCACCTGGTGGCGGATGCCCCGCAACCACTCGCCGCCGGGTAGGGCACGCAGCCGGGCCAGCGTCTCGGCCACGTCGGGCGCGGTGAGGTCGGTCCAGCCGACCACGCCCGCCACCAGGTCGCTCTCGGCCGCGAGCGCCAGGAGCTCCGGGGTTTCCTCCGCCACCGTGATCGTCTGGACGAGGAGGGTGTGGTCGACGTTTGCCGCGCGTGCCTGCGGCTCCAGGTCGCAGAGGGGGAAGTCGCGGCGCAGCGGGGCGAGTTCGGGTCCGTTGATCCAGTCCTGGTCGCGCACGGCGAGGTCCCATACGTGGTGGTGCGCGTCGATGATGCCCATCAGGCTCACAGCTCCCACACGACGGGGAGGCCGGCGGTGGCTCCGTCCGCCGAGTAGTCGTGGATGACGTCGAGGAGTTCGGCCATGCGTGCCTGCCAGGCGATGTTCACCGGCAGCTGCTCCAGTTCGGCGAGGAGGGCGGCGTAGTCCTCGCATTCCAGGACGTGGAAGAGGTCGGTGCCGCTGCGCCAGATGGTCCACGAGGTGGTCCCGGCGGCGCGGATGGCGGCCGTCAGTTCCTGCGGCACTTCGCGATGAGCCGCTTCGTACTCCGCGATGCGGTCCGCGCGGACCTTGGTGTGCAGGGCGATGCGCATGGGCGGGGGGCTCCTCAGCTGTCGACGATGATGACGTCCAGGGTGCGCGGTCCGTGCACGCCCTCGACTCGTTCCAACTCGATGTCACTGGTGGCGGAAGGGCCGGAGATGAAGGTGAGGGGGCGGCGGGGGTCGAGTCGGCGCAGTGCTTCGGGCACGTCCGCGGCGATCTGGTCGGCGCGTACGACGCACAGGTGGTAGTCGGGCAGCAGGGTGAGTGCCCGACGGCCCTGGCCGGGGCCGGCGTCGAGGACGATCGTGCCGGTGACGGCGATGGCCAGGGCGCAGGTGGTGAGCACGCCGCCCGCCGTGTCGAGTGCGCGCACGTCGAGTGGTGGGATGTCGGTGCGGGTCCCGTCGCCGTCCGGCAGCCATGCGGCCGGGAACCCCTGGGGGACGATGAGGGTTCCGGGCACCTGCCGGTGGGCCAGCGCGGCGGCGATGGCCGTGCGCGGGTCGGCGGTGCGGGTGACGGTGGCCCGGTAGTCGGCGGCGCGCTCGGCGAAGAGGCCCGGGACGTCGTGTCCGGACGCGCATGGCTATCGGGCCTCCGGCACGGGGACGTGGCGCGGCAGCAGGGCCTCTTTGCGCAACCGGTCCCATGCGTCGGCCGGGACCGGTGCGTTCAGGAGTGTCGCCGCGTCCCGAACCTCCGCCGCCGAACGCGCTCCGGTCAGCACACTCGCCACGGCCGGGTGGCCGAAGGGGAAGTGGAGAGCGGCGGCGCGCAGCGGTACACCGTACGCCTCGGTGACCTCCCGCATCCGCAGCGCCCGCTCCAGCAACTCGCCGGGGGCTGCACTGTAGTTGTAGGTGGCTCCTGGAACGGGGTGTGCGAGGATCCCGGAGTTGAGGACACCGCCGATGATGACGCTCTTGCCGCGGTTCGCGGCGGCGGGCAGCAGTTCGGCGAGTGCGGGCTGTTCGAGAAGGGTGTAGCGGCCCGCGCACAGGACCGCGTCCACGTCCGTGTCGATGAGGAACCGGGTGAGCATCGCGGTCTGGTTCATGCCCGCGCCGATGGCTCCCACCATGCCTTCGGAGCGGAGCCGTTCCAGCGCCGGATATGCCTCGTGGAACGCCTGCTCGCCGTGGTCGTCGGGGTCGTGGATGAGGGCCAGGTCGATGCGGTCGAGGCCGAGGCGGGTCAGGCTCTCCTCCAGGGAGCGTCGCACCCCGTCGGCGCTGAAGTCCCAGACACGGCGGTGGGTGGCGGGGACGGCGAAGCCGTTCGCCAGGTCGGAGCCCGTGGCGGAGCCCGTGTCGGAGCCTTCCGCGTCGTACGGCTCAAGGAGGCGGCCCACCTTGGTGGAGATGACGTACTGCGAACGGGACTTGGTGCGCAGCACGGCGCCCAGGCGTCGCTCGGAGACACCCAGGCCGTAGTGCGGGGCGGTGTCGAAGTAGCGGATGCCCACGTCCCAGGCCGCCTCGACGGTGGCGGCGGCGCTGTCCTCGTCGACCGGGCGGTAGAGACCGGCGATCGCGGCGCCGCCGAGGCCGAGCGCGGTGACCTCGATGCCGCTGCGGCCGAGGGCGCGTCGCGGCATGGCGTGTGCGGGCGGGTGGGCCGCGTGTTCGGTGTTGTCGCTCGCCGCGGCTGCCATCACTGCCCCACCGGGCGCAGTCGCAGGCCCTGCATGCCGCCGTCCACGGCCAGGGCGGTGCCGGTGACCGAGGCCGCGCCGGGGCCGGCCAGATAGGCGATCGCCGCCGCCACCTCGTCGGCGGTGACCAGACGGCCCATCGGCTGGCGTGCGGCGAGCGCGGCGCGCTCGGCGGCGGGGTCGGCGGCCTGCGCCAGCAGCCGGCCCACCCAAGGGGTGTCCACGGTGCCGGGGCTGACGCAGTTGACGCGGATCCCTTCGCGGACATGGTCGGCTGCCATCGCCAGCGTCAGTGACAGGACCGCGCCCTTGCTGGCGCTGTAGAGCGCCCGCTGCGGCAGCCCGGCCGTGGCGGCGATGGAACAGGTGTTGACGATCGAGGCGTGCGCCGATTCCCGAAGGTGGGGCAGAGCGGCGCGGGTGGTGCGCACCACGCCGAGGACGTTGATGCCCAGCACCCGCTCCCACTCCGCGTCGTCGTTGTCCTCGACCGTGCCGATGGCGCCGATCCCGGCGTTGTTCACCAGGATGTCGATGCCCCCCAGACCGGCGGCAGCCTCCGCCACCGCCGTGACGACGGAGGCGTCGTCCGCCACATCCGCGGTGTAGCCGCGCAGTGGCGCCGTCGCGGCGTCGGGTGCGAGGTCGAGGACCGCCACGGCGGCGCCGCGTGCGGCCAGGAGCCGGGCCGTGGTCAGTCCGATCCCGGAGCCGCCGCCGGTGACGAGGGCCTTCAGGCCGTGCAGTTCTGCGTCATGGCTGGTCACGGTACGCGCACTCATGCCTTGGCCTCCTTGCCGGCGGCGTCGGCCGCCCAGAACGTGCCGTCGGGGTAGCGGTAGGCGTCGATGGACTCCCGCCGCATCTGTGCCGAGAATCCGGGCGCGGTCGGGACGGCGTAGCGCCCCTGCTCGATACGGACCGGGTCGATGAAGTGCTGGTGCAGATGGTCGACGTACTCGATGACGCGGTCCTCGGTCGTCCCCGACAGCGCGACGTAGTCGAACATCGAGAGGTGCTGGACGAGTTCGCACAGTCCGACTCCCCCGGCGTGCGGGCAGACCGGCACCCCGTACTTGGCGGCGAGCAGCAGGATGGCGAGGTTCTCGTTCACTCCGCCGACGCGGGCGGCGTCGAGCTGGAGCACATCGATCGCGCCGGCCTGCAGGAGCTGTTTGAAGATGATGCGGTTCTGCACATGTTCGCCGGTGGCAACCTTCACCGGGGTCACGGCCTTCCGGATCGCCGCGTGGCCGAGGACATCGTCCGGGCTGGTGGGTTCCTCGATCCAGTAGGGGTCGAACTCGGCCAGGGCTCGGGTCCATTCGATGGCCTCGTCGACGTTCCAGCGTTGATTGGCGTCGATCGCGATGCGGACGTCGGGGCCGACGGCGGCGCGGGCGGCGCGGCAGCGGCGTATGTCGTCGTTCAGATCGGCGCCGACCTTCAGCTTGATCTGCCGGAAGCCGTCCGCGACCGCCTGGCGGGCGAGGCGGGTGAGCTTCTCGTCCGAGTAGCCGAGCCAGCCGGGGGATGTGGTGTAGCCGGGGTAGCCGGTCGCGCGCAGGAGCTCCGCGCGCTGCGGGGCGCCCTCGCGGCCGCGTTCGAGGAGTGCGAGGGCTTCGGCGGGGCTCAGCGCGTCGGCGATGTAGCGGTAGTCGACCTGGCCGGCCAGCCACGCGGGCTCGGCGTCGGCGAGCAGCTGCCACAGCGGCTTGCGGGCTCGCTTGGCGGCGAGGTCCCATACGGCGTTGACCACGGCGCCGATCGCCATATGCATGACGCCCTTTTCCGGTCCCAGCCAGCGCAGCTGGCTGTCACCGGTCAGATCACGGCTCACGGAGCCGGGGTCCGCGCACAGAGTGTCGACCGGCCGGCCGACCAGGTGCGGTCGCAGCGCCTCGATGGCGGCGACCTGGACGTCGTTGCCGCGCCCGATGGTGAAGGTGAAGCCATGCCCTTCGGCGCCGTCTTCGGCGTCGGTGCGCAGCACCACATAGGCGGCGGAGTAGTCGGGGTCGGGGTTCATCGCGTCGGAGCCGTCGAGCTCGCGTGAGGTGGGAAAGCGGATGTCGTAGGTGTCGACGGCGGTGATCCGCCAAGAGCCGGTGGGCACCGCTGTGGGAGAGCCGGCGGTCTCGGGTACGGGGGCCTGGTTCACTGATAGGGCCTCTTTCACGGGCGTCACGGACGTCATGGGTGTCACGGGCGTCACGCTGCGGCGAAGGTCTGGCGCTGGCTGCCGAGGCCGTCGATGGACAGGTCCACGATGTCGCCGGGACGCAGATAGGGCTGTCCGGGCAGGCCGAGGGCGACGCCCGCCGGGGTGCCGGTGTTGATCACGTCGCCGGGTTCGAGGACCATGTACTGGCTCAGGTAGTGGAGGAGATACCCGACCGGGAAGATCATGTCCGTGGTGTGGCCGTCCTGCCGGACCTCGCCGTTCACCGCGAGCCGCAGGCCGAGCGACTGCGGCCGGCCCACCTCGTCGGGGGTGACGAGCCAGGGCCCGAGCGGGTTGAAGGTCTCGCAGGACTTGCCCAGATCCCACTGCGGGGAGAAGTCGAGCTGGAACTCCCGCTCGGATACGTCGTGGCTGACCGCGTACCCGGCCACGCAGTCCCGTGCCTGCTCCACGTTGTCCAGGTAGCGGGCGCGGGCGCCGATGACGACGGCCAGCTCGACCTCCCAGTCGGTCCGGGTGGAGCCGCGCGGGATGAGCACCTCGTCGTACGGGCCGACGACCGTGCCCGGATCCTTCATGAAGACCACGGGCCGCTCGGGGACGGCGGCGCCCGTCTCCGCCGCGTGGTCGCGGTAGTTGAGGCCGATGCAGACGACCTTGCCGGGACGGGCGACGGGGGCGCCGGTGCGCAGTCCGGCCGCGTCCAGCTCCGGCAGTTCGCCGGCTGCGGCGGCGGCCCGGACCCGTTCCAGGCCGCCGGAGGCGAAGAAGGCACCGTCGATGTCGGCGGTGAGACCGGACAGATCCAGGAACCGGCCGTCATCGGCGAGGAGGGCGGGGCGCTCCCGCCCGGGGTCGCCGAGGCGCAGCAGTTTCACGGGGTTCTCCTTGCTGGGTGCGCGGGTGAGGCGCGGGCAGGGGGGCGGCCGACGCGGATCCTTCGGAGCCGCGCGTGCGGTCGGGTTCAGTCCTGTGCGCGGCCGGTGGTGACCCGGGCGATCATGAGGGCGACGAGGATGATGCCGCCGTAGATCGCCTGGATCCAGAAGGACGGCACCTGCGCGAGGGTCAGCAGGTTCTGTACGACACCGAGCAGCAGGACGCCGGTGAGGGCACCGAACATGGTGCCTTTGCCGCCGTCGAGGCTGATGCCGCCGATGACCGCGGCCGCGAACACCGTGAAGATCATGTTCTGGCCCTGGTTGGCGTTGATGGCGCCGACGTAGCCGGTCTGCATCAGACCGCCGACCGCCGCGAGAACACCGGCGACGACGAAGACTCCCAGCATCACGCGCTCGACGCGGATGCCGGCGGCGCGGGCCGCGTCCGGGTTGCCGCCGATCGCGTACAGCGCCCGTCCCCAGCGGTGGTACCTGAGCACAAGACCGGCGAGCCCGAAGGCGGCCACCGCCACCCATACCGACATCGGAAGGGAGAGGAAGGTGGTGGTCGCGAGGGCGAAGAAGGCGTCCGGCATGCCGAAGAGGGTCTTGCCCTCGGTCGCGCCGACCAGCAGGCCGCGCAGGATGATCAGCATGGCGAGCGTGACGATGAACGCGTTGAGCTTGAACTTCACCACCAGGATCCCGTTGAAGGCGCCGACCAGCGCACCGGCGACGACGATCGCCAACAGCCCCATGGCGACGGGCCATTGGGTGCCGAAACCGGCACTGGCGGCGGGCAGTACGAGCAGCGCGCCGAGCGCGGGCGCGATGCCGACGACCGATTCGAGGGAGAGGTCGAACTTCCCGGTGATCAGCACGAGGGACTCGGCGAGCACGACCATGGCGAGCGCGGCCGAGGCGCCGAGGATGGAGATGAGGTTGCGTTCGGTGAGGAAGGAGTCGTTGACCACCGCGCCGAGGACCAGCAGGGCGAGGAGTGCGGGGACGAGCGCCAACTCACGTGCCCTGCGCCACAGTACGCTCTTGGACGCTTTCGACGGGGTGGCCGTGGGCGGGGTGGTCGTGGCGGCCCGCAGGTTCGGGGCCTTGGTCTCAGCCACGGTCAACTCCTTCGATCGAGGCGATCAGCTGGTGGTCGTGCCAGCCGGCCGGGTGCTCGGCGACGACGCGGCCGTGGAAGAGCACCAGGACGCGGTCGCAGCGCCGCAGGTCGTCGAGCTCGTCCGAGACGACCAGCACCGCGGTGCCGTCGTCGCGGGCGCTGTCCACCCGGGCGAGCAGCGACTCCTTGGACTTCACGTCCACACCGGCGGTCGGATTGATCAGGACGAGCAGGCGGGGGTCACTGGCCAGGGCGCGGGCCATGACGACCTTCTGCGCGTTGCCGCCCGACAGGTCGGACACCGGCTGCTCGGGACCTTCGGCGTGGATGTCGAGGCGCTGGATGAGGTCCCTGGCGAAAGAGCGCTTGGCGGTGGTGCCCACCAGACCGTATCGGCCGAGTCGATCGGGGACGCTCATGGTGGCGTTGTCACCGATGGTCATCCCGGACACCAGACCTTGTTCATGCCGGTCCCGGGGTACGCAGCCCACGCCGGCTCGCAAGGCGGCGGAGACGTCGCCGAACGGCAGCCGCGCGCCGTCCAGTTCCGCCTGCCCCCCGGTCGGGGTGTGCAGCCCGGCGAGGCTCTCCGCAAGCTCGATCTTGCCGCTGCCGCTGGATCCCGCAAGGCCGACCACCTCGCCGCGGCGGATGGTCAGGTCCACGTCCTCGAACACGTCGCCGACGCCGGTGAGTCCGCGTACATCGAGACGCAGGGGCGCGTCGGCGGGCGGGGCCGGGCGGGCGACGGCCTCACGCTCCGCAACCTCCTCGCCCGCCATGGCCTCGACGAGGGCGCCGCGCGGCAGGTCCGCCACCGGCGCGGTGGTGATCCACCGGGCGTCGCGCAGCACGGTCACCGTCTGGCAGACCTCGTACACCTCCTGGAGATGGTGCGAGATGAACAGGAAGGTCACCCCGGACTCCTGCAGGCCGCGCATCCGGTCGAAGAGCCGCTCGATCTCTCTGTTGTCGAGTTGCGCGGTGGGTTCGTCGAGGACGATGAAGCGGGCGCCGAAGCTCAACGCCCGTGCGATCTCCACGAGTTGGCGGTCCTCGACCTTCAGCTCCGCGGTGATGGCGTCGGGTGCGACGCGTACGTCCCAGGTGTCGAGGAGTTCGGCGGCCTGCGCCTGCATGCGGCGCCAGCTGATGAGGCCTCCCCTGCCGGTGGGCTGCCGGTTGATGAAGAGGTTCTCGGCGACCGTGAGACCGGGGACGACGGTGGGCTTCTGGTAGACACAGGCGACCTTGCGGCGCCAGGCATCGCGGTCGGAGAGCGGCGGCGCCGCTTCCCCGTCGAAGCTGACCGTTCCCGCGTCGGGGGTGTGCAGCCCGGTGAGGATCGAGACCAGAGTGGATTTACCGGCGCCGTTGCGGCCGACCAGGGCGTGGGACTCTCCGGTTTCGACGGTCAGCCGGCCGTCGCGCAGCGCCACGGTGGGGCCGTAGCGCTTGACGATGCCCTCGGCGGCGACCAGTGGGCGGGTCATGGTGTCGAGGGAGCTCACTTGACCGTGTTTCCCCACAGCTTGGGGTCGTCGACGTTCGCCTTGGTGACCAGGGGTGCCGGCAGTTGGTCTTCGAGCAGGCCGTTGGGCAGCTTGACGATGGTCGAGCCGTGGTCCGTCGGGCCGGGCTTGAACGTTTTCCCCTTCATAGCCGCCTTGATGTAGTACATGGCGTACTTGGCGTACGAGTCCGCCGGCTGGGAGACGGTGGCGTCGATCTGGCCCTTGCGGATGGCGTCGAACTCCTGCGGGATGCCGTCGTTCGAGACGATCGCGATGTGCCCCTTCTCGCCCGTCTTCTTCAGCATCCCCTTGGACTTGAGGGTCTGCAGGGTGGGTGCCAGGTAGACGCCGCCGGCCTGGAGGTAGATGCCCTTGATGTCGGGGTTGGCGTTCAGGAGCGTGTCCAGCTTGGCGGCGGCCGTGTCGGACTCCCATTTCGCGGGAATCTCCAGGACCTTCAGATCGGGGTAGTTCTTCCGGACGCAGGTCCGGAAGGCCTCGGAGCGCTCACGCCCGTTGACCGAGGCGAGGTCACCCATGACCTGCACCACCTTGCCCGATTTCACCGTCTTCCCCAGGTATTCGCAGGTCTTCTCGCCGTACGCCTTGTTGTCGGCCCGTACGACCATGGCGACCTTGCCCTTTTCCGGGGCGACGTCCACGGCGACCACCGGGACACCCTTGCGCTCGGCCTGGTCCAGGCCCGCGGCGATCGCGGCACTGTCCAACGGGGCCACCACAAGACCCTTGACACCCTGGTTGAGCTGGTTGTTGATGTCGGTGATCTGCTGCGACGGGTCGCTGTTGGAGTTCACCGTCTTCAGGGCGTCCACACCCTGCGACGTCGCCATCTTCGGCACATAGTCGTTGTACGACTGCCAGAACGGCGACGTGAGCAGGGGCAGCACGACGCCGACCTTGTCCTCCCCGCCTCCTGCGCCGCCGGACGAGGCGGCGTCTTTGGTGCTTCCGCACGCAGCGAGAACGAGAGCGGCACAGGCGGCCGCAGCCGCCGCACGGACTGCCCGCGAGGGGATTCTCAGAGTCTTTCCGGCCATTGCTGCGGCTCCTCACCGATGGCACTGCACTGAGGTCATGGGGATTTTCGTGATGCACAGGAGATCAACAGCCGGGTCGCTTCACCGGCAGGGCACGACTATTCATCGGACCATTCAGCGGCGTCAAGGGGTTCTCTCCGGGTTTTGCGCCAGAACAAGCCATAGTGGTCCGACCACTTGCGGAGCTAGACTCCGCGCAGCGAACCAGGGAGGCGTATAAGTGGAGACGCGTGCGGAGCGGGTAGATGCGCCGAAGGCAACGGTGACGCAGCGCGCCATCGACCAGATCAAGTCAATGATCGGGGAGGGACTTCTGGAGCCGGGGCAGCGCCTGCCCACGGAACGCGAGTTCGCGGCCCGGCTCGGGATCTCCCGGAACTCGATGCGTGAGGCGGTCCGCGCCCTGACCGCCATGGGCGTACTGGAGGCCCGACACGGCTCGGGGATCTACGTGACCCAGCTTGAGGCGGGCAACCTCCTGGAGACCTTCGGTGCCGTCGCGGACCTCTCGCCAGGCCCGCGACTGCTCGAACTCCTCGAAGTGCGCCGGGTGTTGGAGTCCACCGCGACGGCCCTCGCCGCCGCGCGCATCGATGCGGAGCAGCTTGCCGAGGTGGCGCAGCACCTTGAGGCGATGCGGGCGAGCGCCGACCCGGAGGAGATCCTCGCGCACGACGTCGCCTTCCACCGGGTGATCGCGAGGGCCTCGGGCAACGAGTCCATGGCGGCGATCCTCGAAGGGCTCTCGTCCCAGACGCTCCGCGCCCGGGTGTGGCGCGGATACGAGGAGGAGGGCGCCTTCGAGCGGACCCACAGAGAGCACACGCGGATCTACGAAGCCCTGGTCGACCGCGATCCCGAATCGGCAGGCGCCGCGGCGTCCGTCCACGTGGTGGGGGTCGAACGGTGGCTGAGAAGACAACTGGACGGCGAGTAGCCGCACACGACACCGACCGGCAACGGGCCACGGGCCGGCGCAACCTCCCCCGGCCGCGGTCCTAGCCGACGTCGTTGCCCCACAGTGACTTGTCGTCCACATTCGCCTTGGTCACCAGCGGGGCGGGAAGCTGGTCCTCCAGCCCGTTGGCGAGCTTGATGATGGTGGAGCCATGGTCGGTCGCTCCCGGTGTGAACGTCTTGCCCGCAGTTGCCGCCTCGGCGTAATACAGCGCGTACTTGGCGTAGAGGTCGGCGGGCTGGGAGACGGTCGCGTCGATGTCCCCCTTGCGGATCGCGGTGAACTCCTGCGGGTCTCCGTCGTTGGAGACGATGGTGATATGCCCGGCCTTGCCGGCCGGCTGGAGGAGTCCCTTCTGCTTGAGCAGCGTCAGCGTCGGCTCCAGGAAGACGCCGCCGGCCTGCATGTAGATGCCGTTCAGGTCGGGGTTGCGGGCGAGCAGCTTCTTCAGCTTGGCGGAGGCGACGTCACCCTTCCACTCGGTGGCGAGCTCGAAGATCTGAATCTTCGGAAACTTCGTCTTCATGCACGCCGCGAACGCTTCGGAGCGATCACGGCCGTTGACCGAATCCAGCGCGCCCTGGAGCTCGGCGACCTTCCCCGTTCCTCCCAGGTGCTTGCCCAAGAACTCACAGGCTTTGATGCCGTAGGCCCGGTTGTCGGCACGGACCACCATGTAGACGTCGCCCTTGTCCGGCCGGGTGTCGACGCTGATCACCGGGATCTTTTTGGCCTCCAGCCTTTTGAGCGTCGAGGAGATGGCGGTGTTCTGCGGGGCCATCACGATGGCCTTCGCTCCAAGGTTCTCGAACACCTGGACGTCCGCGTCCAGGTTGGCCGCGTCGTACTGATAGCTGCTCAGCGGCAGGGCGTTGACGCCATCGGAGCTGATGTGATTTCTGAGGTACTTCCCGTAGGAATCCCAGAAGTCGGAATCGGAACGCGGCAGGTCGATGCCGATGGCCGGCTTCCTGCCGGCGCCCGAACCCGTTGCGGTATCGCTTCCGTCGCCACAGGCGGTGGCGAACGCGGCCAGAACGAGCACGGCGGCGACGGCGTAGGCGGAGCGGTGGCGGGGCATCTGCATGGTGTTCTTCCTGGTCGGGAGGCAACTGCGGCGGAGGCTTGACGCACGCCCAGCGCGACGCCCGCATCACAGTCCGCGGCAGGGCCACCCTGAACGTCTCTGTTGTGGGTTGCAGGTCTCACGTCGCATGTGCCGAGAGGAGACAACCAGCGGGGCCACTCAGAGTGCATCGGTGATTCATCCGATGTCTTTCGGGTCGAGGAATGTACGGCTGTGCCGCCACGACTGGCAAGACCCCACCGCAGGTGTGTCCGAACGGACCGCTGTAAGTGGCTGATTGAGTCGTTTCGCTTGACTGAAGGCTTCGGCACAGCCCTTGCAGCGCCACGCGCGCCCTCGCACCCCAGGGTGGTCTCCGGGGCGGAGAACTCCGATGTATTGTCTGCTACCGATGGCTCCTCGCCTACGACGACGCGCCCGAGCCAACGCACAGTCCCCTGCGCCGTCAGCTGGGGGCATCCTCCTCGGCGGCAGGCATAAAGGCGCGCGGCCACCGCTCCGTCGGAGGCCAGGGCAGGGGCAGGGGCAGGGGCAGGGGCAGGGGCAGGGGCAGGACAACCAGGTCCGTCATGAACCGGATACGCGGGGTCTCGGTGGAGCCGACCCCCAGTTTCACAGTGACCGCGCAGTCGCCCCGCGATGCTTGATGTTGACGGCCGAAGCCTTGGCCACCGCCACGGGGTTCAAGAAGCGCAGCGGTCCGATCAGACGGGATGCGAACCGGTGCATATGCCGCGCCACCGACTCGTCGCGGGCCGCCGCCGCATACATCAGCCGCTCCAAGGGGTTGAACGGACGGGCCGTGGCGAAGTCGGCGGCCAGGAACTGGTGACCGCGCAGCCGGCGCCGGTGTCTGCGTGCGTACATCGCGAGCGACCTGTCGAGGTCGCCCTGACCGGATGCGGCGGAGGCGACCGCCTGTGCCAACCATTGCGCGGACTCAAGGGCCCACCCGCATCCCACTCCCCACAGGGGGTCGCTGGTCAGGGCGGCGTCGCCGATGAGGGCGACGCCCGGTGCGGTCGGCTTGCGGCTGTGAAGTGGATAGTTGACCGTGCCGGTGATCTTCGTTATGCGCTCGGCGGAGTCGATGGACGGCGCCTCGGGCAGGTCGCGGACGAAGGCGAGGAAGCTGCCCTCCAGGTCTTCCCGGAAGGCCGGCAGCCGTTTCTTGTCCGGGAGCACCGCGAGGACCGTCACCCCGTCCTCGTTCGGAAACGCGTAGGCCATGTCGGGCTCGAGGAACCAGACGTGACCGATCCCGTCGCGCAGCGGAAGGTTGCGGAAGTGCGCGAGATAGCCGAACCGCGCGTTCTCGTACCGCCGGGCGGGCACCTCGGCGAACTTCGCTACGGCCGAGTCCTTGCCATCGGCACCGACCACCAGACGGGCCCGGATCTCCCGCTCACCCTGTGGTGTCGACGAGCGCACCCCCACAGTGCGCCCGGCTTCCCGGACCAGTCCGGTCACCTGATGGCCGAGGAGCAGATCGACGCCGGCGGTCTTTGCCGCATGGGACCTGATCAACGGATCGAGGGTGCTGCGCCGGATGTTGTACGCGTACGGCAGCTCGGGGCCCGCCGGCGCGGCCCTCGGCTCGATCCATCCCCAACGGGTATACCAGCGGGCGTCGTTGCGGACGGCGCCCGCCTTCTCGATTGCGGGTATCAGGCCGAGTTCGTCCAGCACCGGGTAGGCGTTGGCCGTGAGGGAGTGGGTGCACAGCGCCTTGTACGCTTCGGGGTCCGAGCGGCGTTCCAGCAGCGCGACGCGGACACCGCGTCGAGCGAGCAGAATCGCCGCCGCGCTGCCGGCGAGGCTGGCTCCGCTGATGACGACGTCGTAGCGGTAGTCATCGTCGTATCCCGCGCTCTCAGGCTTGGTCATGCGCTGATCGCCCCCTTCGAGGTGTGGTGCCGATCCTGGGAGTGGTGCGGCACCCTAGCCGTCAGCAACATTACTCAAGTGTTAAAGGAGGTTGGGTGGGTGACGAGTGATCAGGCCGTGAGCGGCCGGCGCCGTGCGACCGCCGCCTCGCGTGAAGCGGCGGTCGCGGCGCGGTCATTGCCAGGGACCGGACGGCAGGTCGCCCCCCGCCCCGAGCGGAGGACGGAGCCCGTCAGCCGTGGGTGCTGGGGACGTAGTCGTAGCAGTCGTGTCGCCATGTGCTGTCGCCCTGAAGGTTGTCCAGCACGCTGTTGCCGGTCTGCTTGCCCACGACGCCGTCGGCGGAGACACCGGAGGCGGACTGGAACTTCTTGACCCAGGTCCGGGTCCCGGACCCGAAACTGCCGTCCACCTTCAGCGGCCAGTCACCGCGGGTCCGCCACACCCAGTCGTTGACGGCCTGCTGCACACACTTCACTCCCCAGCCCTGGCTCCCGTACTGGAGTGTGGCCGCGTTGGGCGAGGCGTCCGCCGTCGCGGACAGACCGCCGATGATCACCGTTACGGCAGCGGCCAGCACACCGAGCCGCGCCGTCATCTTCCGAGTGGACATCTGCTTTCCGTTCGTTCGTCGGGATGGAAGCAGTGGCCCGTGACAGCGGGGCCCGCGGCTGCGCCGGCCGGTCCCGCTCGTGCCACCGACACTTGTCTAGGCCGATGTGGTTGTCCGGTGTCGGCGAGCCGGCACCGGACAGCAACGGTCGGCCAATGACGACGGAGACACGCAGGTCAGACGGGTGGGGTAGGTGCGCTCGGCGCTGCCGGCCGCGTCAGGAGCAGGGCTGGTTCAGGGCCAGTTCGGGCACGTACTGATGCCACTGCCGCGCGGTGACACCGCCGGTCGCGGCGCACAGCCGCCGGATCGCCCGGTCGGGCTCGAGGGTCCACAGTCGTAGGGTGCGATCGTCGCTCGCGCTGGCGAGGGTGTGGCCGTCGGGGCCGAAGGCCACGTCGTCAATCGGCCCGGTGTGGCCGACGAGAGCGGTACCCAGCTGGGACGGATGGTCCGGGTCGGTGACGTTCCACAGGTCCACGGTGTGGTCGTCGCTGCTGCTGGCCAGGGTGTGCCCGTCCGGGCTGAAGGCGATCGCGTACACGAAGCTGGTGTGGCCGGTCAGGGGCTCGGCCAGGGTCCGCGGCCGTGCGGGGTCGGTGACGTTCCACAGCCGTACCGTGTGGTCGACGTTGGCCGTGGCCAGGGTCCGGCCGTCGGGGCTGAACGCCACCCCGTACACACCGCCGCTCCGGACGGCGAGGGGGTGGCCCAGCGGGACGGGCCTCGCCGGACGGGTCACGTCCCACAGCCGGGTGGTGTCGTCCGAGGAGGCCGTGGCCAGCACATGCCCTCGTGGGCTGAAGGCCACGGCGGTGACCGGTCCGCTGTGGGCGGTGAGCGGCTCCCCCAGGCCGGTGGCGTGCGCCGGCCGCGAGACGTCCCACAGGCGGACCTGCTTGTCGTGCAGGCCCGCGCTCGCCAGCGTCCGGCCGTCCGGGCTGAAGGCGACCGAGTTGACCTCACCCCGGTGGCCGGTGAGCGGCTGTCCCACCAGCGCGGCCCGCGCGGGGTTCCGGACGTCCCACAGCCGGATGGTGCCGTCCCGGCTGGCGCTGGCCAGGAACCTGCCGTCGGGGCGGAACGCCACCTTCCGCACGGCGTTGTGATGCCCCGTCAGAGGACGGCCGAGGAGTGTGGGCCGTGCGGGGTCGGCGTCGTTCCACAGGCGGACGGTGCTGTCGGTGCTGCCGCTGGCCAGGATGTGCCGTACGGGGCTGAAGGCCACGGTGTTGACGTAGCTCGGGTCCGGCAGAAGGGTGCTCGGGAGGTGCCAGAGTCTGACGGTGTGGTCGGCCCCGGCCGAGGCCAGGCTGTGCCCGTCGGGGCTGAACGCCAGCCAGTAGACGTATTCGGTGTGACCGGTGAGGGGCTGCCCGATCGGGACGGGTGCGGAAGGGTCCATGACGTTCCACAGCCGGACGGTGTGGTCCGCTCCGGCGGTGGCCATCACGCGTCCGTCCGGGCTGAAGGCGACCGCGTACACAGAGTCGTGGTGAGCGGTCAGGGGCGCACCGAGCGGCACCGGATCGGCCGGGTCCGCGACGTTCCACAGCCGGACGGTGCGGTCGTTGCCCACGCCCGCCAGGAGGCGGCCGTCGGGGCTGAAGGCGACGGCGTAGGCGGTGTCCTTGAAGCCCGTGAGCTGTCCCAGACGCCGCGGGCGGGCGGGGTCGGCGACGTCCCACAGCCGAATGGTGTGATCGTGCCCCGCACTGGCGAGGGTGCGGCCGTCGGGGCTGAACGCGGCCGAGGCCACGGCACCGTGGTCGTGGCCCTTCAGCGGTTGTCCGAGCCGCTGCGGGTGGACCGGATCGGCGACGTTCCACAGCCGGACCGTACCGTCGTCGCTCGCGCTGGCGAGCGTGTGTCCGTCCCGGCTGAAGGAGACGGAGAAGACGTAACTCTTGTGGCCGGTCAGCGGCGGCCCCCAGGGGGCGGGGTGTGCCGGGCGGGTGACGTTCCACAGCCGGACGGTGCGGTCGCGTCCGGCGGAGGCCAGGGTGCGGCCGTCGGGGCTGAAGGCGAGCCAGTAGACCCACTGGCTGTGGCTGGCCACGGGGCGGCCGAGTGGCACCGGGTCGGCCGGGTCCGCGACGTTCCACAGCCGGATCAGGCCGTCCGCTCCCGCCGCGGCCAGGGTACGGCGGTCGGGGCTGTAGGCCACGGCGTACACGGTGCCGCTCCCGGCGGCCAGGGGCCGGGACACCGGGGCGCCGGCGGCGCTGATCAGGTCGGTGCGCAGCAGCGGCTGCGGACGGATGCGGTAGGCGGCGATGTCGAGTTGGGCGGCGAGCGAAGGATCGGTCTCCCGCAGCTGGTCGGCCTGGGCCTGGACCTCCGCCACCTGCCCCGCGATGGCGTTGTTGCGCTCGGCCTGGGCGGTCGCGCTCTTGTTGAACGCCACGACGGCGGCCACGGACGCGACGAGCACGAGGACGCACACGACGGCGATTCCGGCGCGAAGCAACCGGGTCGCGCGGCCCGCGTGCCGGACGGACGCGGCGAGGAACTCCTCGACGCGGGGACCGGGAACCAGCGCGTCGCCGCGGGTGGCGGCCCACTGACGCGCCGCGGCCAGGACGCCGCCCCGGTACAGGGCGCCCGGGTCGCGCCCCTGCCGCTGCCAGACGGCGGCCGCCTCGGTGATCTGCTGGTGCATGACCAGACCGGCCCGGTCCTCGTCGATCCAGCGGCGCAGCCGGGGCCAGGCGTGCAGCAGCGCCTCGTGGGTGAGCTCGGCTCCGTCCCTGTCCAGAGTGACCAGCCGCGCCCGGGCGAGCAGGTCGAGCACGGCGCCGGTGTCCGGGCCGAGGTCCGCCCGCGGTACGGGGCGTTTGGTGTCGTCGGTGCCCTCGCCGAGGGCCACCATCCGCAGCAGGACGGAGCGGGTGAGCCGCTGCTGCTCGGCGCTCAACTGCTGGTAGAGGGCCTCGGCGGTGTTGGCCAGGGCGTGCGGGATGCCACCCGCGGCCTCGTAGCCGCTCAGGGTCAGCGTGTTGCCGCGGCGGCGGAGCCAGGTTTCCCGCATGGCGTGGGAGACCAGCGGCAGGACGTTGGTCTGTCCGGTGGCCTCCGCCACGACACGGGCCAGCAGCGCTGTCTCCACGGCGCATTCGGAGCGGACGGCCGGCCGGCTGACGGCACGGCGCAGGTCCTCCGTCGACATGGGGCCGACGAGCAACTGGGCGTCCTGGAGGGCCGCGACGAGTTCGGGGTGCTCCGAGCAACTCGCGTAGAAGTCGGCCCGGACACCGATGACCACGCGGGTACGGCTGTTGGCGGCCTGGGCCGCGGTGAGTAACGCGGTGACGAAGCCGTCGCGTTCGTCCTTGCTCCGGCACAGGGTGAAGACCTCTTCGAACTGGTCGACGACCAGCAGCAGATCCGTGCCGTCGGGGCAATCCCTTGTGGCCAGCGCCTGCAGCACCGCCTGGTGCAGGGCCCGGGGGTCGCCGCTCAGCTCCCTGTGCAGTGCCGGGGCCGTGCCCCCGGCGAAGGCCGCGAGACGGGCCGCGCACTCCTCCAGCGGATGCGCGCCCGGGGTGAACAGCAGGGCCGGCCACTCGGGGCCGCCGTCCGCATCGCCCCCGCTCACGCTCGGGATCAGACCGGCCCGCAGCAGCGAGGACTTGCCCGATCCCGACGCCCCGAACACCGCGACGAACCGATCGGCGCGGACCCGGGTGACCAGGTCGTCCGTGAGTCTTTCGCGCCCGAAGAACCAGGAGGCGTCCTCCTGCTGGAATGCGGCAAGGCCCACATAGGGGCATGGCCGGTCCTCTTCCGTGCCCGCGCGGTCCCGCCCGCTCGGCGACGCGGGGGCGAGGCCCGCAGCGACCTCGTGCCAGCGCGCCCTCCATTCCTCCTCGTCGCCCCCGCAGGCCCGGACGAAGGCGAGCGTGACCTCCAGACTGGGCAGCTTTCGGCCCCCGGCCGCATCGGCGAGTGTCGTCGACGAGTAATGCGCCTTCGCCGCCAGTTGGCGGTACGTGGGCTTGCCCGCCTTGTCCCGCAACAGGCGCAACCCCGCGGCAAAGTCGGTCAATGCGCTGCCGTCGTCCTCCAACGGCGTTTCTTTCCTTGGCACTTGTACCGCCCCCCGGTCCGTGAAGTGTCGCGGCGAGCTTATTGTCCGGAGCCGGTTGTCCGGAGCTGCTTCGCCGACACCGGACAACGCGGCCTGCCGTAGAACCGAGTTGGCGACGGCGGACGCGGGGGAGCCGCCGTCGCCAACCGGGGACGGATCACGGGGACGCATCAGCGGGCCTACGGCCGCACCACACGCCGCGTGAACGCTCCTCCCGGTCATCTTCGCTTCCTCTTCTCCCTGGACACGAGGAGTTCCGAAAATGCTCACCAGCGTCCCTGCCACCAACGCTCCTGCAACCCGGCATCCGAAACGGCGCTCCCGGCGGACCGCTGTCGGTCTGCTGACCGCCGCGCTCGCGGCCGGTGCCCTGGCGGCCGTGCCGGGCCAGGCTTCGGCGGCCCCCGCGTCAACGGTCAGGCCGGCCGCCGCCTCGTCCCAGATCAAGCTGGCCCAACGCGACCTCAACGGCCTGGCCTACAACGCCGGTGACGTGGACGGCGTCGGCGGCCCCAAGACCAAGGCGGCGACGCTGTCCTTCCAGAGCGACCGGTGCCTCGGCGTCGACGGCGTCATCGGCCCGCAGACGCTCGCCGGACTCACGTCCGTGGTCAAGCAGGTCCAGGCCAAGGCCGGAGCCCCGGCCAACGGCGACTACGGAACGCCCACGACCAGCGCGGTGAAGAGCTACCAGGCCGCCCACCACCTCTCGGCGGACGGCATCGCCGGAGAGCAGACGATGAAGACCATGGGCATCGAGCGGCTCGTCAAGAGCTGCCACGCCACGACCGGACTCCGGGCCAGGATCGTCAAGACAGCCAAGAGCCAGATCGGCGTCACGGCCGACTCCCACAAGTGCGTTCCCGGCAAGCCGTACAGCGTGTGCAACGAATGGTGCGCCGCCTTCGCCACCTGGGCCTGGCGCCAAGCCGGTGCCGACATCCCCTTCATGACTTACGTGCCCCGCGTCTACGACTGGGCCGTCGCACACCACAAGTGGGTCGGCACCAGCGGCCTCGGTACCGCCAAGCCCGGAGACCTGATCATCTTCGGCAGCGCGCACAACCGGTACCACATCGGCGTCGTCGACCAGGTCAGCGGTGCGACCGTGCGCGTCATCTCGGGCAACACGTCCAACCCCGCCCGTCCCGGCCAGTACGGCGTCTTCGACAAGAGCTACCCGCTGTCCGGATCCGTCTTCTACGGCCTGGTGCGCCCGTAACGGGCCACGCCCAGCCGTCCCGTCGGTCCCTGCCGGTGCCTCGGGCGCCGCAGGGGCCGGTGCACGGCGTCGCACGCCCGGCAGGGCCGACGACGCCGGCCATGACCGACCACGGAACCAGAACGGAGAGACAGCGATGAGGTATCCCCATGCCCGCAGGGGCGCGGTGGGCAGATCCGGGTGGCGGGTCCGCGGTGCGGCGGTGCTCGCCGCCGGGCTCGCGGCCCTGTGCATCGACGTCCACGGCGTGGCCCACGCGGACACCACCGCGGCCACCGGGGCGGCCCCGTCCACGGGCCAGGTGCGCGGGCTCGACGTGAGCGGCCACAACCCCCATATCGACTGGAAAGCGACGGCCGCCAAGGGCGCCGCCTTCGCCTACGTGAAGGCGACCGAAGGCGTCAGCTACACCAACAGCTACTTCTCCCAGCAGTACAACGGGGCGGCCGGCGCCGGCCTGATCCGCGGCGCCTACCACTTCGCCCGCCCGGACGCCTCCGGCGGACGCGCCCAGGCCGACTACTTCCTGGCCCACGGCGGCAAGTGGAGGCGCGACGGCACAACCCTCCCCGGAGCCCTGGACATCGAGGCCAAATCGCCCAGTGACACCTGCTGGGGACTCAGCCGCAGCGCAATGACCAGCTGGATCACGGCATTCGTGAACGAGTACCACGCCCGCACAGGTCGCCACCCGGCGATCTACACCGCCGCCGGCTGGTGGGCGACCTGCACCGGGAACTACCGAGGCTTCGGCAAAACCGCCCCCCTGTGGATCGTCAACCAGTCCGGCACACCCACCCCGCTCCCCGCCGGCTGGAACACCTACACCGTCTGGCAGACCGCCGCCAAGGGCACCTTCCCGGGGGACCAGGACGTCTTCAACGGCAGCCAAAAGGACCTGAAGACGTTCGCCCTGGGTGACTACACGCCCCCTCTGCCGGCTCCCAACTGGCCTCTGGTGCAACAGGGACAGACAGGCCGACAGGTGACCACCGTGCAGTATCTGCTCGGCGCCCACGGGGCGTCCCTCACGGTGGACGGCCGGTTCGGGACGGGAACCCGGGACGCCGTGATCTCGTTCCAGCGGGCCCAGGGGCTGACCCCCGACGGCCTCGTGGGGCCGGCCACCTGGCAACACCTGATCGCCACCGTGCGGAACGGCGACACCGGCGCGGCCGTGCGGGCAGTCCAGGACGAGCTGAAGGCCCACGGCGCCGCCGTCACGGTGGACGGCCGGTTCGGGGCCGGAACCCGGGACGCCGTGATCACCTTCCAGAGGTCCAGGGGGCTCACCCCGGACGGCGTCGTCGGCCCGAACACCTGGATGAACCTGGTGAGTTGAGACGACGGCCGAGTCGCCCGGCCCGTCCGAAACCCACGGCCCGTTGGACGCCCGGCCGGCCGTTGGCGTCGTGCAAGAAGGCCCGGACCTCCGACCCGGGCCTTCTTGCACGACACGGCTATGGGTCCGGTTACCCGCGCGGACGCTCGAAGGTCAGCAGCAGCCCCTCCACGGCCCCGGGACCTATACGACCCTTCACGTCGGCGGAGGTGATGGCCTTCAGGCCCCAGCCGTCCTCGGCATGCTTGTTCAGAACCTTCTCCAGTTTGTCGCTGTCCAGCGCGTCGCCGATCAACGACTCCCGGAAGGTGACGACCTTGTATTCGTACGCAAAGGGGCTGCTCATGACTGCGGAGTCCTCCTGCCGGCCGGGCCGGTTCGGGTCGGGGCGAGATTGCCGGGGCCAGCCAATCATCCCCGGTGCTGCCGCACACACACGCCCCCGTCTGCCGGGGTGATCGACGTCGCTGCGCCCCTCCCCCGCGAAACCTCCCGCCATACCAGGCCCGGAGGGTCAACCGGACGCGGCGGACAGGAGCACGTCCACGAGCCTGTCCGCCGCATCCGGCCGTCCGTGCGACCGGGCCGCCGCCGCCATCCGCGCACGCCGCGCCGGGTCCGCGAGGAGCGGCCCCAGGGCGTTCTGCAGCCGGTCGGCGGTGACCTCGCCGACCAGCGCCACGGCGGCGCCTGCGTCCTCAAGGTGCTGAGCATTGTGCGCCTGCTCGTTCCCCGCCGAGGAAGCGAGCGGCACGAACACGGCAGGCTTGCCAAGGGCGGTGAGCCTGGCACCATGGCTCGCATGCCTGCTTACGTGATCTCCGAAGTTGAGGTGCTGGACGAGCAACTGGCCGACAGATACCGCACGTTGGCGGAGGCTTCCATCCGTCTCTACGGCGGCCGCTATATCATCCGCGGCGCTATGCCCGAGGCCGCGGAAGGGACCTGGACTTCCTCCCGCCGACTGGTCGTCGTCGAGTTCCCCGACAGGGAGCGGGCCAGGCAGTGGTACACGTCCCCCGAATACGAGGAAGCCCTCCAGCTACGGGAGACAGCACTGGAACGACGGCTACTGTTCGTCGATGGCCTTCCCGAGGAGCTGTTGTAGGCACTGCTCCACCCAATTGCGCAACTCCATGATCACCGGACCTGTGCCTGTCCCGTCTGCCGACTAGAGCCCCGTCCGGTCGATCTTGTCGAATCAGCGCGCGGCGTCGGGCGCGCGGCAAGATCGGCCGGACCGGGCCTACGCGTCAGGAGCCGCGTTCGGCAAGGTGATCGTCAGCCATGAGGTCTGACGCTCACGGGGCGAAGGTCGCGGACAGGATCCGGTTGACCAGGGCGAGGTCGTTGCCGCCGCCTGTGGTGGGGTTGAAGGAGTACACCAGGCGGCGGCGCAGGTCGCGGGTGGTGAACATGCCGTTCGTGTAGCCGAAGGTGGTGCCGGTCTTGCCCCACACCGTCACGCCATTGGGCAGGGTCACGCGCATCAGGCCGGCGGCGTAGTAGGCGCGGCCCTGTCCCGGGTCGTGGGCGGTGCCGCCGAGGTAGGGGACGTCGGGGACGTCGAACAGTTCCGCCTGCTCGGTCGAGGACAGCAGTCGTCCCCGGAAGAGTGCGGTCAGGAAGCGGTCGAGGTCGGCGGTGGTGGAGATCATGCCGCCGGCGCCGGGATTCTGTTCGGTGATGTCGACCAGCTGCGATCCGCCGTCCGGCCGAGGTACCGCGATGTAGCCGTCGGAGTGGGGGCCGGGGATCGTGGTGTCGGTCTGCGGGGCAGTGGTGTCGCGCAGGTGCAACGGTTGCAGGATTCGGGTGGTGATCTCCTGCTGGTAGGTGTGTCCGGTGAGCTCCTCGACGAGCATGGCGGCGACGTAGTAGCCGGTGGCTCCGTAGACCTGCATGCAACCGGGGTGGGTGAAGGGGCGTTTGTGCCGGACGGCCTTGGCGACGAGTTCGGAGAGCGGGTGGTCGTCGAAGCGGTGCTCGACGATGCCGTCCGGGGTGGTGGGCAGGTCGTCCGCGGTCAGTTCGGGGAGGCTGCTGGTGAAGTTGAGCAGGGTGCGGACGGGTATCGGCGGGTAGCTGTCGGGCAGGACGTCCGGCAGGTACCGCTGGACGGGCTGGTCGAGGTCGACGCGGCCCTCGGCGGCCAGTTGCAGCATCACGGTGGCGATAAAGGTCTTGGTCACGCTGCCGAGACGGAACCGGCCGTCCACCGGCACCGGCGCGCCGGTCATGATGTCGGCGGTGCCGTACGTCCCGGTCCAGTGGCCGTCCGGCCCGCTCACGCGTGCCAGCACGCCCGTGACGCGGTCGGGTGCGCTCGACAGGGCATGCTGCAACGCCTGCGGATCCAGCTCCGGCAACCGGTCGCCGGTGGTGTCGCCGGTGGTGGCAGGCCGCGCGGCGGGCGCCGCGGGCGCCGCGACCGCCGGGACGGCCGTGCCCAGCGTCACCGCGCCGAGCACCGCGCAGGCGAGCGCCGCCATCGGCACCCGCCTGCGTCGGCCCGCTGTCGTCGCGGTCCCGGCGTTGGAGGAAGGAGGCTTGAAAGTCATGCTCACGACCGTGCCGCACAGCCGCGGTGCGACGCATCAGGGATCGCCCCCGATAGCACCCTGATGGATCCCTGATGGATCCCTGATGCCGTCTCAGCTTCCGGGACCGGCAGGAGTACTGGGGTCCGTCTTCAAATGGACGGACGCCTCTGTGAACTGAGGTCAGTCCCTGGAGCTGTCGTACGGGGACGGCGGGGATTGTTGTCAGTGGGGGCGGTTACTGTCTGAGATCTGTGGTGGTCATCGGCGGCCACCACTTCCCGACTGAATGAGTATCTCGCCATGACTGATCTTTTCACCGTGTCCATCGACACTGTCGAAGGCCCGACCTTCCGCGGGAGGGTGCATCTCATCAATCCCGACGCTTGGCAGGTCCCAAAAAGGACCACGTTTCCCTTGGCTCTGCTGGTGGACGCGTGGTTCCTGCTGGCGAACGGATACCTGCACAACGACGACGATCGAGTGCCCCGTGGAGACCGGTACCCCTTTTCCGAGGAGCGGGGCAAGGAGATCGTCGCAGGCATGCGGCTGAAGGACGAGTTCCCGGAGCTGTATGGCTTCATCTTCGGTAAGAAGCTGCGGGTCAACGCGGCTGGATATCTGGTGGCGGACGACGGCAGGACTGTGCTCGAACCCCGGCGCCAGGCGAAGGATGTGTACGAGCTGGGCGGAGGTTCGGGACACGACGAAATATCCCACTACGTCTTCACGGTGAGAAATGCCGAAGCGTTCTCTCGGCGAGCCGCTGACGTTGTGACCACCTACCATTCCAGCCCGGTCCGCAACGTACCGCTGTGGAGTGAGGTTGCGACACTGGAGGACGAGGATCACCCCTGGGAGCCCGGCGAATCGCGCGAGGAAATGGCCACGTGGGAGGACCCCGCCGATCTGGAATACTGGCGGGTGTGGCGACTGCTGGAAAACCGCCCGTTCGAAAAACGTCCGTACGTCGACATCACGGTGACGGTCAGTCACCCTGCCTATCTTGAGCACCTGACGGATGGGATGCGCTGGTCAACGGCCCACACCGGTCACGTGTAGGTCCTCCGGGCAGCGTGACAGAGCCGCCGTCCCGGACATGACGCACGGCTCGCCGGGCCAGGACAACCTGCCCCAAGAGTTTGCCCCGCATTCCCGCAGCGATCTCGTCATCGGCTGCCGTCGCCCAATCCACCAGAGGGCCGCTGACCGCACAGCACACCACTGCGTCCAGCTCCCGCACCTCGTCGAACAGCGTATCCAGAGAGGAAGGATCTTCCAGATCAATCCCCCAAATCACCTCTGGGCATGGGGGATTGGGGTCCCCGTGACGCGCACGGCCTTGATCGAGGCAATCGATGATCCCCCGCCGACAGTAAATGGGTTGGGCCGGCCGACCCCCGCTGGTACCGTCTGGGCAGCCGTGAGACAACGCGAGGAGGTGAGACCCATGAAGGCTGTATCCATGTGGGTGCTCCCCCTTTTCGTCACGGTGGGCGATTGACGTAGGTGTCGCCGGGAGCGCCTCAGGCAAGGCACTCCTGAGAGGCAAAACCTATGAACTTTGCGCATTCCACTTCGGGCACGGGCGACAACGCAATCGCCGTCACGCGGGTTTCGGAGATGCAGTGGCACGCCGTGGAGGACGACCGGACGGTCGGCCGCGGCGACGCTTCGTACCGGCCCGACGGACGGCTCTTCATCAGCATCGACGCGTGGCACGGCTCGACCTTCGACCGCATCGCCGATGCGATGCTGGCGGACCTGCCCACACCGCTGTACACCGTCGTCGACGAGGCCGACCCCGACTCAAGGTCCGCCTGGGAGCGGGCCGGCTTCGCCGCCGTACGTCGCGAGTGGGGCTATCGCGTGCCCACCGACCCACAGGTCACCGGGCTCGGCTCGGTGCGACCCCCGTCGGGCGTGACGATCGTGCCCGCCGGTGAGGCGGAGGAGGGCCCACTGCGATCCCTGGACCACATCATCCGCGACGAGGTCGAGGCCGCCGTCGGATGGCAGTCGATGCCGGCCGAGGTGCTGCCCCGCCCGGCCGGAACCACCCTGGTCGATCCGTCGAAGTACGCGGTGGCACGGCACTTGGACCAGTACGTGGGACTGGTCCGGGTGGCTCCGCTGACCCGACAGCCACGGATCGGGCTGATCGCCGTCCGGGCCGACCGGCACCGCCGCGGCATCGCCCGGGCGCTGCTGGCGCACGCGCTGGGTTCGCTGCACCGCTCCGGGACCGCTTCGGCCTGGGCCGAGGTGAATGAGGCCAACGCGGCGGCCACCGCCCTCTTCGAGAACATCGGTGCCCGGCGCGCGGCCGGCACCCTGGAGCTCGTCCGCCGGTGACGCTCCGCCACGCCACACCGGCCGAGGAGTTGGCTGCGTACGACCGCCGGCGAAGGGCATGGCGCTTGACCGCACACCCCATTCGTTTCCTACCGAACCCACCGAATACCCCGTCGCAGAACGGGAGAAGCGAGAGATCATGACAAAAACAGCAGGGGGCGTAGAAGTCGAAGGCACCGTCATCGAGTGCCTACGCAATGCCACCTTCAAGGTGGAGCTCCAGAACGGGCACACCGTGCTCGCCCACATCAGCGGGAAGATCCGGAAGAACTACATCAAGATCCTCCCGTACGACCGAGTGCTCGTGGAACTCAGCCCCTACGACCTCACCCGCGGCCGCATCCGCTTCCGATACAGGTCGTAGTGGAAAGCGCCGGCCGGGTCAGCGTAGGGACGAGCCCTGCGCTGGCCGGCCGGCATGGCGCGGTGGCCGACGGCGAGGCGGCCGGCCTCGTGTTCCTCGCCCGCCGCACATGCGGTGTTGTGGGTCATGGCCAGAAGGGCTTCCAGGGCGGGCAGAGCCTGGTCCGGGCCGTACGGGGGCTGGGTGAGACGCGGGTGGGGCAGCGTAGGCGGGCTGCCCGCCCAGGAATGACGGACCATGATGGGTGGCACGGGTGCGGTTCCGCCCACACGGCCGATGCGTCACGACCGATGGGTTCCCCCTCCCCGCGTCGTCTGCACAGGCGGAGCGCCCTCCTTCCGCGCCTGCGGGAGGCCCAAGACGAGATGACAAGGAGCGTGCACACCGTGGACCAGGAGAACATGAGCGCCACCCTGACTGTCGCCGCGCCCGCCGCGAGGGTGTGCGCGGTGCTGGCGGACCCGACGACCCATGCTGCGATCGATGGCACCGGCTGGGTTCAGGCAGCCGTCGACCGGGCGCCGCTGACCGAGGTGGGGCAGATTTTCCGGATGGACATGTATCACTCCAACCATCCGGACGGTGGCTACAAGACGGCCAACAAGGTCCAGGTGCTCGACCCGCCACACGCCATCGGCTGGCTGACGGGAACGGAGAAGGACGACGGTCAGCTGGAGTTCGGCGGCTGGCTCTGGCGCTACGACCTGACACCGCTCGGTCCGTCCGCCACAGAGGTCACGCTCACCTACGACTGGTCGGCGGTACCGCAGTCCATCCGGGAGTACCTCCAGTTCCCGCCGTTCGGCCCGGACCATCTCACCAACTCGCTGCATCACCTGGCCGAGCTTGTCTCCGGCAGGTGAGGCTGCTGCACCTGCCTGCCCGAGGCCGCACCGCCGAACACGTCCGCGACGCCCTGCGCAAAACCGTTCGGACGCTCAGCGCGGCCCGAACGGCACGCGGTCGCCGCGGCCGACGGGCCCCGTTCACTCGGGCCCCGATCACTGGCTCGTCAGGCCTTCGTCGACGGTTTGATCAGATACATCCGACGGGCCAGATCCAGCGCGGTCAGCAACATTTGGGCCAGGCTCCAGCGCTCTTCGTACCGCTGCCACCATCGACGAACGGCTGAGCAATCGCTTGGCAGTCCTCGGCGGAGAGATCATCATGTGAGGATGTCTGACTCCCCATCCTCCGTAGCACCGACTGTGGTGCGGCTCCCCCGGTACACGAAGACTGACCAGGAGGAGATCCTCGGCGACGGCGACGATCCCTTCGGCGTTGCCGAGACCGGCCTGACCTGGCTGCCAAAAGAGGAACACTTCGGAATCAGACACGGCAACCGGCTTGTGGCACACGCCGGCCTGCTACGGCTGTCTGTCGCGATCGGCGATGCCGAAACAGAAGTGGTGGGCGTCGGTGGGGTGGCTGTCGCACCCGACATGCAAGGCCAGGGGCTGGCTCGGCTCGTGGTCACAGCGGCACTCGACCACGCCCGCACCATGGGCCCTCAGCACGCACTCCTGTTCTGCCGGCCTCCCCTCGTGCCGCTGTACCAGCGCCTCGGATGGCACCAGCTGGACAACGATGTAGACGTAGTCGTCGAACAACCCGCAAACCGCTTGGCGACCATGTCGCTGCGGACCATGGTGACGCCCCTGCACGACAACGCACACTGGCCTTCAGCACCAGTGCGTTTGTTCTCCCTCCCGATGTGACGACCCCCTTCCGCAAGGGCTGCCCAGCGTGCCGACAATGGGCCCGGTCAGGCCGCGCACCCGTGTCAGAAGCCGTTGTCCCACCGCATGTGATCTTCGAGTTCCCGCTGCTCAGAAATGATTCCGGCGTTGTCGTGAAGGATTCCGGGCGCTCAGCTCGTGCTCGACGATGCGGAGTTGAGCGGTGACATCGGTGACAAACAGGGGGACCGACGAAGGCGTCCACGCCATCGAGGGTGAGCGGACACAGATCCAGTCGGTCGGTTCGGATCACTCGGCTGAGCACCTTGTAGGCTTCCGCGCATGTCTCAGACCGAAGAACTGTCCCTGAAGGTGAGCGGGGAGCACGTGCGCCAAGCCGTCGCACACTGCATCGGCGTGCTCAGGGACGTCCCCGCTGCTCGATGGCACAGCCGGGCCGGCGGCCTGGAATGGACATGTTGGGAGACGGTGGAGCACATCGCGGACGACCTGCTCACCTACGCCATGCGGTTCGGGGTCGCGAGGACCATGGAGGTGTCTCGGGTCCCCCTGCTCGTGTCCCAGGCTCGGGAAAACGGCCCGGCCAACGTCATCTTCGCCGACCGGACGTCAGGGTCTGATGGGCTGTTGACCGTTATGGAAGCGTGCGGCGGGCTCCTCGCGACCGTCGTCGACAGCGCCGACCCGACCGCCTTGGCCCCCCATGTCTTCGGTCCGTCCGACCCGGAGGGCTTCGCCGCCATGGGCGTCGTCGAGACGCTGGTCCACACCTATGACGTCACTCACGACCTCGACCGTTCCTGGGAACCTGCGCAGGGCCTGAGCGAGCGGGTCCTTGCGCGACTCTTCCCCGACGTTGCCGTCATCGACGACCCGTGGTCCACCCTCCTGTGGGCCACCGGCCGCATCGAGACCACCGATCGCGCCCGCCGGACGAACTGGCGCTGGCACGGCGAGCCACTCGGCGGCGGCTGACGGCACCCGCAAGCGCGACGGTGGTGAACGCAATGGGTCGTTGTTCACGTCCCCCGACAGCACCGTCGCTCATAGGACATCGTTTTCCCCTGGCGTGCGAGTCCTCCTCGGATGTTGGCCGGCCAGCCTCAGCTCGCCATGAAGCGACCCAGCTCGCGTGACCTCTGCCGAAGGGCGGCTGCCCACGCACCCTCAGGAGAATCCAGGGCCGTCGGGACGTGAACATCCTTCGGCTCGCCGCTCTCGGCCAAGTCGACCGGGTGCCAGTTCACCTCGATGCCCGCCCTCTCCGCCAGGACCAGCACTGTGGCAACGAACCCTTCGGACAGGGCGGCCATGACCGCGTGGCTCACTCTCCGATGCCACGCGAGCAGGGCGTCGACGAACGCTGTGAACACGCTGGGGTCGATCTGGCACTCGTCAGCCTGCATGGGCCCGATTCCGGACGGCAGACCCAGCTCGGCTTGATAGACGCTCACCTGGCTCATGAACAGGCGGGAGGCCCCGTTGGACGGGTTCCACAGCGTCTGGTCGCCCATGCCGTAGTACTGGCTCAACGCAGCCTCTCTTTGCTGGTCATCCCGGCCAGCGAAGTGACCACATGAACGAAAGGAGTATTCGCTCCGACTACTCCGACTACTCCGACTGTTCCTTTTCGGCCAGTTCCTCTGGCGTACCAACGAAGGCGCGACCGCAGCCTGGCGGCAGTCGTTCGAGCACCATCGCGATGGCAGCCTCCGCAGTCGGGGCGGGGCCGACGCTCTGGGACCGCGAGGGCCCGCCGACGCAGAAGCCGCCGCCCAGCATCGGGGCGATGAACGGGAGGTCCCAGGTCCAACGCGGCTCTGTGCACCGGCTGAAGTGCAACTCGCCCATGCCGACCCAGGGGAACAGCTGCCGTAGTCGGGGCTCTGCGTAGGCAGCGCGTAGCAACCGGGCGTCCACGCGATGGGCAGTAAGCAGCTTCTGCCATGCGGCTTCGATGATGTCTTCCTCTGGCGCGCCTTCCGTCATGCCCCTCATTCTGCTCGACGTCGAAAGATTTCGGCCAGCTCGCGGCGATAACTCTTGGCCCCGTCCTGGGGGCGCCTCAGTTCCAGAGGGCGAACGTTTCCTGTCGTTTTGTCACGTTCTGGCCACGCGTGGGTGCGGTCGAGAGCTCTCACTCCGGACGGGGGTCAGGGTCCGCCAGAGGACTGCTTCTCCTGCTGAAGCCGCAGCAGCGGGTCATCGCCGGATGCCGTCCCCGGCCGAGCGGTTCTCGTGGCCTGAAGGTTCTCGTCAAGCGTCCGCTTCCTCCCCATGTCTCCTGTCCACCAGCCGTAACAGGCGCCAGCGCCGGCATCCCGCTCTTGTTGTGCTGGTCAGCGCCACGCCCCGTCGGAGCCGGGTTCTCTGGAGTTGGTCCGGAATCTGGTCTCGGACGCCAAGGCTCTCGAGGTCTCGGGTTGCCACTGAGACGTTCGCGAGTTGGTAGGTGCGCGGGACGAGTCGGCGCGGGTGGCTGTCATACGGGCGCGGTTCGGGAAGGCGACGCCTCCCCACGCGTCGCGCAGAGAGGAAAGGCAGCGAATGCCAATCGCCTTTCCGGACGTTCTGTCGGTAACTGGGCAGGAACCAGGGGCTGGTCGGTCGGCCCCTCGGCTCGACAGGCCGGCCACGGTGCGGCCTTGACTCTGCCGCAGCGGCAGCTTGGACGATGACTCCGTACGGCAGACATAGTCATCCCACAGGAGGCATTCGTCATGTTGCGCGGCAAAGGCATCCATTACGACACCGGCACCTTCCCCAACGGCGACACGTCGCGTCCCGTCTTCGACGTTCGGGACGTCGAACGGGACATGCGTGTCGTCGCGGAGGGTCTGCACTGCACCGCTGTCCGTATCACCGGGGGTGATCCGGACCGTATCGAGATTACGGCGCGGTTCGCGGCGGAGGCGGGCCTGGAGGTCTGGTGCTCACCGTTTCCCTGCGAGCTGTCGAACGCCGAGATGCTGCCGCTGCTCACCGACTGCGCCGAGCGAGCGGAGCGACTGCGGCGCGACGGCGCCGAGGTCGTCTTCGTCGCCGGCTGCGAACTCAGCATATTCGCCCGCGGCTACCTTCCCGGGGACACACTGAAAGAGCGCATTCCGGTCCTGGCGGGCCCCGGCCGCGAAGCCGCGCTCCAGGGCATGCCCGACAAGGTGAACACCTTCCTGGGAGAGGTCGTCGACGCCGTGCGGCCCCTCTTCGGCGGCCGCGTGAGCTATGCCTCCTGCCCTCTGGACGGCGTGGACTGGACCCCGTTCGACATCGTCGGCCTGGACGCCTTCCGTAGCCTGCGCAACGCGGCCACCTTCCGCACCGACCTGCGCAAGGAATGCGGCCACGGCAAGCCCGTCGCCATCATGGAGTCCGGCTGCTGCACCTACCGGGGAGCGGGAGAGCACGGCGGCGCCGGATGGTACCTGGCGAGGGAGGCCGACGGCGTCACCCTCAAACCCGGCCTGGTGCGCGACGAGGGCGAGCAGGTCCGCTATCTCGACGATCTGATGACCGTCTTCGAGGGGGAGGGCGTCGATTCCGTCTTCTGGTTCAGCTTCGCCGGTTTCAGCACACCCCACCGGACATCCGGACCGGACGAGGACCTCGCCTCCTACGGCATCGTCAAAGTCCTGGACGAGGAGAGCGGCTATCCCGCCGACAAGCGCACCTACCCCGATATGCCCTGGGAGCCGAAGCAAGCGTTCCACGCACTCGCCACCCGCTACAAGGGCCACTGAGCTTCTTCGCAGTGGTCACGATCGGGCTCGTGACACGGGTCCGTTACGAGCGAGGCCCCGGCCGGCGTGAGCGAGTTACCTGAAGTCTCAGATCGCCTCGCTCAAAGCGGCAGGGGCAGGCGTTGACATGGCCCTCGCCGGGTGTTCGATCGAAGCGCCGGCAGCGTCCGCCCACCCGGCGAGGTTGTGGTCAGTGTGCGCCCGCCCTCTCTGCATGCCAATGCGTCGGCTGCCGAACGTGAGCGATGACGCGGCCTGCTGCGCGGCCGGGGCCGGACAGTGGCACGGGCGGTGATGGTGCTCCTGTCGCTGCATAGCCTTTCACCTGCGCAGTTCGCCGTACTGGTGGAGTACGACCCGACTTCTTCGTGGTCAACGGCCGAGTCAACAGGCTCATCGAGAACGCTGTGAATGTCCTGACGACCGAACCGATACGGTTCATCGATCCGACGCTGCGTGGCAGCTTGCGTACACGTGGTATCCGCCTGTTCGTCTGCGCAGCCTGCGCAGCCTGCGCACTGCCTTCTTCGGTGCCTACGACGTGCTCGTACACCTGCTTAACGAGCGCCTTCTCCTACCTACGCATGCGGCCCCGGCGGGCCATAACCGCTGGGGGACTTGACGTACGCCCCAGCAGATCGCGGTGGGCACTTGCTGGGCGGCCCTGACACGACCAGGGCACCGCCGACCACGTGCAGCCGGTGACCTGCTGGCAGCGTGGCGCAGGGGCGATGTTGGATGCTCGCGCTCCCGAACTGGTGGGTGATGCAATCACACCACCAGGCAGCCGAGTTGGACTCGGGCACAGCAGCGCAAGAGCACGACACAAGTGCCTCCTGGACTTCAGACTTCGACAACTCCGAGCTGAACAACTCCTGACACGCGCTCCGGGCCGACCGCGTCACGGACGATCTGAAGTCACGCCTGGACGACGCGCCGCGCGTATACCGTGCGCGGGTACCCCGAGGCGCAGTTGCCGGACCCGGACGCCGTGCTCGCCACCGTCGATAACGTCCATCGTGGACTCCATCGGATGCACGGGATCCTCAAGCGTCTCGACGGCGAGATGGCCCGGACACTGCGGGGGCAAGTGGACTTGCCCCGGGCCCCGCGGCACCGGGGCCAAGCCTCCGTCGTACTGGGATACGCAGAGGCACATCGACGTCATCGCGCCCCGGCGTACACGCAGGTGGATTTCAAGAACATCATTCTTATTGTCGCGATCAGGAGCTCGGTTGGGGCACCGTCCGTCCGCCAACCGACGATGAGGGCGGCCAGTCGCGTGCTTTCCGGCTTTGACGTCCATGCCGCCTGACGGCCCGCCGGTGCACGGGGCTTCTTGCAGCACGCGCGACATCAGGATGTGCAGGTCGGCGCGCATTTCGGCGGCGCGGGGCCGCAGTTCGGGGCGGGTGAGCGCTGCGGGTGAAGGTGAGCCGGCGTGCGGGCTCCTGGCGGGAGTCCACCTGAGGGACCCTGTCGTTATCCGGCGCGTCGTCCCACGTTGTTACGAGATATTCGCACTACCCTTTCGTAACTGTACGAAGTCGATCAGTTACTGATCGCATCAGTTCAATCTACCGGAGATGAAATGCGCAAGCTTCGCAAAGCTGCCGTTGTGATCGCTGCCCTTGGCGCCGTCAGCCTCCTTGGCGCCGGCAACGCGTACGCCGACGGCGAGTACGGGGGCGGCCAGGGTGGCGGCAAGGGTGGCGGCAGCACGTTCAACGTCAAACAGGGCAGTCAGTGCCGGTCGCACGACCTGAACGTGGACGTCCTCGGCGAGGTCGGGCTCGTCAACGGCCTGCTGGGCAACGCGCTCGGCGGCGAGGGCAACGCGGGCTCGCAGGACACCAAGATGGGCTCGTCCATGGGCTGCAACAACTCCTTCGCCGACAAGGGCGGCAAGGGGGACGAGTAAGCAGGAAGACATGGACTGACCAAGGGTTCCGGCGTCCGGGCCACAAGCCCGGCGCCGGGACCCTTTGGTGATTCGGCCTTCGACTCACCGTATGAGATGACGCCTCAGGTAACGTCTGAACTGCTCTGATCACCAGGTTGGCGGCTGTGATGGCGAACGGTGGGGCGTCTGGTCCCGGATCAGGGGTCGGAGTTGCTCCAGCGGGTGGTTCCGACCGCTCCGGTACGACCCCAGGGCGGAGCCGACGTCGGTACGGGGATGGACAGGTGTCGGCGGCCCTTGCGTGGCCACGACAGGATGCCCGTAACGGCAACTGCCCTGAGGCTTCGGCCCGTCCGGACCGACCCGCGCACCAACGGTTCAGCGAGTGGGCCAGGCCGACCCTCGCCATCGGGATCTCCGCCAGCTCTGCACGACAGCAATGGGCTTGAACCCCTCGTGCGCGGCGTCCCACCGATGCGCTCCCGCCACGGACCACGTCAGCGCCGACCGGCCAAACCCCATGCGGACGACGGCTATGACTACACTCCCGTGACGCCGGTGATAGTCGTAGTGGATGCTCCAGCGGTGTGGGGCGTCGGCGCGGCCGGATGTGGATGTCCACGTGCAGGCGTGGAGGAACTCTTCGGCCAGGATCCGGCACGAGCGAGGAGGTCCCCATCCATCAGCTGCGCACCCGCCACGAACGAACCGTCGCCGCGGTCGGCAGAGGGCTGGGTGCCGTGCCGGCACCCGGGCTGGTCATGGGTGGTGTGGTCGGCCTGCAGTGCGGGGCCGCGCTCACCACGCGGCTTTATCCGGCCGTGGGCCCGGCCGGAGTGGTGGCCCTGCGCCTGGGCATCGCCGCCGTCCTCCTCAGCGCCCTGTGGCGCCCCGGACTGCGCTGGGACCGGACCACCTTCGGCATCGCGGCCGCCGCCGGAACGTTGCTCGCCGTCCATCACCTCAGCTATTACGAGGCGGTCGACCGTCTCCCGCTGGGCGCCGCCACCACCATGGAGTTCCTCGGTCCGTTCGCCATCGCACTGTTCGGCTCACGCCGGGCCGGTGATGTGGTGTGGGGGTGTCTGGCCGCCGTCGGTGTCCTGCTGCTCAGCCGTTCCGGTATCCCGCTCAATGCCGCGGGGCTCGCCTGCGGTGCCCTGGCCGGCTGCTGTTGGGGCGGCTACATCCTCATCGGCAAACGTCTCGCCGAACGCGTCCCCGACGGGCGCGGGCTGGCCCTCGCCGTCGCCTGGGGTGCCCTTCTCAGCCTGCCCTACGGCATCGCGCAGGCGGGCAGCCGGCTGCTGGACCCCGGCACACTCGCCCTCGCCGTCGCGGTCGCCGTGCTCTCCAGCGTCCTGCCCTACACCTTTCACCTCGAGGCCCTCCGCCGCCTGCCACCCCGCGTGTTCGGCATCCTCACCAGCCTCGAACCGGCCGTCGGGGCGCTCGTCGGCCTGCTGCTCCTCGGCCAGCGCCTCGCCGCCCCGCAATGGGCCGGGGTGCTGGCGGTGGCCCTCGCCTCGCTCGGCGCCACTCGCACCCCCGGCGCCACCCGCACCCCGCGCCGACGACGGATGGGGCACCGGCCGGGTAGCAGAGGTCCCGGCACATCGGCTCCCGAACCGGAACCTGACGCTACCGCAGGGTGATCCGTTGGGAGTTGCCGGGCCGCCGGGTGAGGCGGCGGAGGTTCGGTGGGGGTTCGGCCACGTGGTTGTCCGTGGGCCGGGGTGCGTGGTCCGTGGTCCGTGGTCCCCAATCGTTATCTGAGATGAAGGGGACGAGTGATGTGGGATGCGGCAAACGTGATGTGAGGTGTCTTGACGCTCCCCCGGGGGCGCAGGAAGCTGAGCCGCCCCCCACAGCTCACTCCTCTTCCCACGATGGAATGCCCATGCGCCCGCTCGTTTCCGCAGGCACGCTCTCGGCCACCGTGGCCGCGGGCCTGCTGCTCGCCCCTTCCGCTTCTGCCGCCGCGCACGGCGACAACGGCACGGTGAAGATCCACGACGCCGCGACCAGTGCGACCGGTGCGGACCTCCGTAAGAACGAACCGCACGTCTGCGCCTTCTCCCTCGACGCCTTCGGTTTCGACGGCGGGCAGAAGGTCGACTGGCACATCGAAGCCTGGGCCTCGACAGCCGGAGCCAAGGGCACGACCGTGAAGTCCGGCTCCCTCGCGCTCGACGGTCAGGGGCACGGCCGTACGCAGGATCTGTCGCTGCCCGACGGTCACTACAAGCTCTTCTGGACCTTCGACGGCGAGCACGGCCGGGCCAAGCACAAGGTCTTCTGGACCGACTGTGCGGCCGGCACCCAGCCGGGCGGCGGGAAGTCGTCGACGACGGCCGCCCCGTCCGGCCCGGGGCAGGTGAGCGCCGCGCCTTCGTCGTCTGCGCCCGCGGGCACCACCCCGGCGCCCTCGGCCTCCTCCCCCGCGCCCGCCCCGTCCACAGCCCACGACCTCGCGGAGACCGGCAACGGCGCACCCGTCGGCCTGCTTTCCACGGCGGCCGGCGCGCTCGTCGCGACCGGCGGCTACCTCGTCGTCCGCCGTCGCAAGGCCCGGCAGCGCTGAGACGACCGCGTCCGTCGGTCCGGCCGGCGCCCCGTCCGCGACGGGGCGCCGAGTACCTCAACCCTGCCCTGTAGTACGGGAGTTGGAGGTGGCGACGACGGGGCTGCGGAGGGTGCCGATGCCGTCGATGTCGACGCTGACGGTGTCGTGGGGTGTCAGGGCGGCGCTGCCCTCGGGGGTGCCGGTCAGGAGGACATCGCCGGGGAGCAGCGTCATGAGATGGCTTATCTCGGAGACCAAGGTGAGGGCGCTGCGGGTGAGTTGGGCGGTGCTGCCCTTCTGGCGTATCTCGCCGTTGACGCGGGTGGTGATGAGGGCCGCCGCGGGGTCGAGGTCCGTGCTGATCCAGGGGCCGAGGGGGCAGAACGTGTCCATGCCCTTGGCCTTTGTCCACTGGCCGCCGTCGGTGCCGATGTCCCATGCGGTCACGTCGTTGGCGCAGGTGTAGCCGAGGACGTGGTGCGCGGCGTCCTCGGGGGCCACCGAGCGGCAGGTGCGGCCGATGACGACGGCGAGTTCGCCTTCGTAGCGCACGTCGTGTGAGGAGTCCGGGAGCACGATCGGGTCGTCCGGGCCGACGACGGACGTGGTGGGCTTGAGGTGGATGATCAGGTTTCCGGCGGCATCCGGCCGGCCGCCGTAGTTGCGCCCGATGACGACGATCTTGCCCGGGACCACCGGGGCCAGCAGTCTGACCTCGTCCAGAGGGACGCTCTCGTTCTCGGGTGCCAGGGAGGGGCCGGAGGTGAGGGCGCCGCCGCGTGAGCCCGTCGGCTGTGCCAGGTCTGCGAGGTGTTCCGGGCCCGCCGGGTCCCGAAGGGGTCTGACGGTCCTGCGATCGGTGTCCACCACTCCGTACCTGGGGCCTTGTGCCGTCATGAGTCGTGCGAGGTCCATGGGGCTCCTTGTCGCGGTGCGGTCGTCTGCGGCCCGGTATTACCGGCGGTGGTCGCGGTCAGGTGGGCGGTCAGGGCGTCGGCGGGGCGCAGGCCGTGACCGGGGCCGGGCGGGGGCGGAGCGGTGTGGTGCTCCCGGTCGACGGCGAGGGGCGGGTCGGTGAGCGGGGCGGGGAACCATTCGTCCTGGCGACCGCATTCGACCGCCACGACCTCGGCCAGCCGCGCCGCCAGGGTGCGGCCGACCGACCACAGGGGGCCGATCTCGCCGACCTGGACGCCGACTTGGACGCGCAGGCCCAGTTCGCGGGCGCGTACGGCCATGCGCAGCGAGGGCAGCAGCCCGCCGCATTTGGAGATCCGGATGTTGACGAGGGAGGCGGCGCCGGTCGCGGCCGCCCATTGCACGTCCGCGGTGTCCATGGCCGACTCGTCGAGCATCACCGGCGTACCGCTCTCCTCGATGCGGCGCAGGGTGGACCAGTCCCGTGGCGCGGTGGGTTCCTCGATCCAGTCGACGGCCGCTTGCTCGCGCAGCAGCCGTGCGCCGCGCTCCGCCGCGGGCGGCTCCCATCCGCCGTTGGCGTCCACGGACAGCCGCACCGAGGGGCCCAGCAGGCCGCGTACCTTGAGCGCGCGCTCGACGGTCTCCTCGGGGCTGTCGAGGGCCTTGAGTTTGATGTGCGTGAGGCGGGCGCGTGCCTCGGGTGGCAGTGCCTCCAGTTGCTCGGCGGGGGTGCGGCTGAGGTCCACCACTTCGCTGACCGTCCGGGGACGGCTGTCCGCGGCGAGCACGTCCGCCGCCCAGGGGCAGGCGTCCAGGACGGCGGAGAGGGGGAGGCCGTGCCGTCGGCAGAGCGCGTCGAGGAGTGCGGTCTCCAGTGCCGCCGCGGCGGCCGGCATGGGCCGTGATCCGCCCAGCAGGCGGGGAAGGTCGAGCGAGGCGAGGACGCCGACCGCGCGGGGGAAGTCGTCTGCCGGGATGAGCGGGCCGAGTACGGAAGGGTCGAAGGTTTCCAGGGCCTGTACGGCGCCGGTGAGCGTCTCGCCGGTCACGTACGGGCGGGGAGCGCCCTCGCCCCAGCCGGTGACGCCGTCCAGTTCCAGGGTGAGCAGGACGGAGCCGGTGCGGGCGTGGGCGTGCCGGGCGTGGGCGAAGGGGCGGTGCAGGGGGACCTGCGCGGTGCGGATGCCGGCGATGGCGAGCGTGCAGGTCACCGCGGGCCTCCTGGGCACGCGGCGGGCTGTGTTCGGTGACCGGCGGGCGCCGCGGCCCCCGCGATCGCCGCGGCGTCGGTGGGTGGGGCGGGAGCCTTGGGCGTGCGTAAGGCGACGTCGGCGAGCCAGTCCCAGAACTGTGCCCGTACGGGCGAGAACTCCAGGTAGTGGGAGTCGGCGTCGAAGTGGGCGTCGACGGTGTCCGGGCACATCCGGGCGAGCGTCGACCGTGCGGTGTCCAGGTCGATGATGGGGTCCCGTTCGGGCCGGGCGAAGTGCACCGGGGCCGCCGGGCTGCCGATGTCCCACCGGGGTCCTTCGGTGTAGAGCAGCTCCAGTTCGGCCATCACGGCGCGGAAGCCGTCGGTGATCTGGCGCAGCATGGCGTGGTCGTTCGCCATGAAGGCGAGGTAGGGCTGCTGCCTGGTGTAGTCCTCGTCCTTCAGGGTGACCGGGGAGGTGCGGTGGCCCTGGAGCGTGCGCAGGCGGCGCACGCCTTCTTGTCCGTGGCGGGCCTGTTGCTGGCCCAGGGCCGGGGCGCAGAGGACCACGCCGTCCGGGGAGATGCGGCCGGTGGCGAGCAGCGCGGCCAGCACGCTGCCTCCGAAGCTCTGGCCGACCGCGGTGACCGGGAGGTGCTCCGGATGCCGGGCCCGGACGGCCTCGAAGTGCGCCGTGTAGTCGTCGAGCACCGCGGCGGAGGAGGGCAGGTGGCCGCGCGGGCCGCCGCTGCTGCCGGAGCCGCGCCGGTCCGGGGCGTACACGGCGATCTGGCGGCGGGCCAGTTCGGGCCCGGTCTCGAAGAGCCAGCCGGCGTGGCTCTGGAGGCCGTGCACGTAGAAGACGGCCGCTTTCGGGTTCTTCGGTATCCACTGGTGGAGGGCGAGTGGGGTGCCGTCGGCCGCGGTGACGGACTCGACGCGGTGCGCCTCCACCGGGGGTTCTTCGGTGATCACGGTGGCTGTCACTTTCCGAAGTGAGGGGGAAGGGAGCTCAGGGGTGACGAGCAGGGAGGGGGTACGAGAACAAGGCGAGGGAGGGGGGTCAGGCGTACAGCGGGAGGCCGAGGTCCTCGATCACGGTCAGCAGGGCGTCGTTGTTCTGGATCCAGTGGTGCTTGATCTGCATGGCCGCCGCGCCGTTGCGGCGCTGTGCCTCGGCGATGGCGAGGAAGCTCTTGGGGGCCAACGGGAGCAGCCGCAGCGGGAGCAGCCGGTCGCTGCGCCGCTTCTCGGCGTACTCCGGGTTGCAGCGCTGGAGCGCGGCCTCGGCCGCGGCGGTGAAGTCCGCGCGCTCGGCGGCACCGAGCTTGGGGTCCCATTCCATGGCCAGTACGTAGCCGGGCGGGGTGCCCCAGGAGGGAATGCAGGTGAAGAGCGGCAGGGTGCCCCAGTCGCCGGTGTAGGCGGTCCGCACGGCCTCGTAGACGTGGGCTTCGGTGAGTTTCTCGCCGGTGAAGGAGCTGCCGAAGCCGGCGCGTCCGGCGAACTCCAGGCGCGGCAGGGCGCCGACCCGGCCGAGGACGGTGTAGACGTCTCCCACGTCGTAGCGGTAGAGGCCGTTGGCCTGGCTCATGACGAGCCGGTAGGAGTGGCCGGTTTCCAGCTCGTGCGGGTCCAGGGTCTCGGCGGCGGGGTCCAGCGGTCCGCCGTCGTCGTCCTCCCGGCACGGGACGAACTCGAAGACGCCCTGGTCGGCGGCGAGGGGGCCGGCGGAGGGGTGGTCGTCGACCGGGATGGTGACGATGCCCTCGGTGCCGGTGGTGCTGAAGGGGAGCTTGCGGATGCCGGGCGTGACGTCGTCGAGCCAGTCCCGGTAGAGGCCGGCGGAGGCGGAGTTCCAGCAGACGATGACGGACAGGCGGGGCCACAGGTCCGTCAGGCGCAGACCGTCGGGGCGGCGCCGCAGTGTGCAGTCCAGCTCCCGGGCGAGGCCGGGGTCGGCGGCGACGCCGCCCGTCGGGCGCCCGCGGACGGTGCCGCGACCGATTTCCTCGACCAACTCGGCTCCCCGCAGCGCGAGTTGCTCGGCCAGGCCCACGATCTTCGAGGGGTTGAGGGTGACGACCAGCCGGACGTCGGCCCCGGCGAGCAGGCGCAGTTTGCGGTAGAGGCTGTCGGTGTACTCCTCCTCGTCGTCGCCGCGCAGCCAGGGGGCGTCGTACCAGGGCGGTACCCAGTCCTCCGGGCCGACCGCGGCCGGGCGCCGGGAGATGCTGTAGAGGGGGAAGCCGTGCAGGCTCCTGGAGGCGGGGGTGCGCTCCCAGGAGAGGTCGAGGATGTGCTCGGCCGTCAGGTGCTCGGTGCCGATCTGCTCGACGTACAGGCCCCATTGGGCGTACAGGCCCCGGCCCCGGTAGCGCTCCCGCCAGTGCCGGGTGGTGGGGACGTACTTGGGCTGCCCGCTGGAGCCCGAGGTCTTCAGGAACGCGTACGGCGCGCTGCGGGTGAGGACGTGTGCCTCGCCCGCTAACTGCCGCTCGACGTACGGGCGGAAGTCCTCGTAGGTGCGGATGGGGACGGTGTGCTTCCATCGGGCGAGCGTGGCGACGGAGCCGAGGCCGTGTTCGCGCCCGAACGAGGTGCTGCGGGCCTGGTCGAGCAGGTCCTGGAGCACCAGGTCGCTGGTCGGGCCGGGGTCGCGGCACAGCTCCCGCTGCCGGCGCAGGGCGCTCAGGGTGCGGCTCGTGAAGTCCTCGGAGCGGGTGTGGTGCGGCGATGTGGTCACAGTGGTGGGAAGGACCATGCGGAAACCCCCTTTTCCTCCTATGCGGCCGGGCGGTCGACTTCCGGACGCAGCGCAGTAACAGGCGTGCGGTTGAGGTGTCGTGCGATGGCGACGTGGCGCGCCGTCCGGCGGTCCGCACCGCACAAGCGGGCCGCCGGACCGTCAGACGAGTTGTCGGATGGGGCCGGCGGCGGTGTCGCCGGACGTGGCGAAGGCGACGGCGGCGGCGAGGAAGCGCCCGACCGCGTCCTCGGTCATCCACGCCATATGCGGGGTGGCCAGGGAGTCGGGGTGGCTGCGCAGCAGGTCGTCGGCGGGCAGCGGTTCGAGGTCGAAGACGTCGAGCGCCACCCCGCCCAGGAGGCCGGCGGCGAGGCGCCGGCGCAGCTCGGCCATGTCGATCAGCGCCGCGCGGGCGGTGTTGACCAGCAGGGTCCGCGGACCGAGCAGGGCGAGCCGGCGGGCGTCGATGAGCTGCTCGTTGTGCGGTGTGGACCGCAGGTGAAGGCTCACCGCGTCGGCGGTGCGGAGCAGGGTGTCGAGGGGCAGCGGGGTGACCCCGGCCGCGCGGGCGGTGTCCTCGTCCAGGGACGGTGACCAGGCGGCCACCCGCATGCCGATGCCCTGTGCCAGGCGGGCCGTTCGGGAGCCGATATGCCCCCATCCGACGATCCCCAGCAGTCGTCCGGACAACTCACGCCCTCCGGACGGGTGCCAGCCCGGGGCGCTGCCCACGGCGGACGGCACCCGGCGGGCCAGCATCAGCAGCAGGGTCAGGGTGAACTCGGCAACGGAATCGGCGGCCAGGCCCGGTGTGTCGTAGACCGCGATCCCGGCGGACCGGGCGGCGTCGGTGTCGACCACCGGGCCGGCCGGGCCGGCCACCACGACCTGGCGTGGCCGTTCCGCGAGCAGGGCGCCGGTGTCCAGCGGCCGGCCGTGGAAGAAGTGCAGCACGGTGTGAGCCCCGCGCATGCGCTCGGCGAGCTGCGACGGTGTGGTGCAGGGGCCGTCGAAGACCTCGACCGCATCGCCCCCGGGACAGCGACGGACGAGCTCGGCCAGCTGCGGATACCCGTGGCAGTCGGGCATGACAAGGCGTCCCACGGTGTGTTCCTCCCCCGTACTTCGGTGTGTTGCGGCAGGTCAGCGCGTGGCGAGGCGAACCCGGCAGGTCCACCACCACGTCGACCGGTCGGTCATCCGGCGTGCCGTGACCTCCCGCAGCCGGGTCAGGCCGAGTGCGTCCTCGCTGACTCCCTCCTCCAGCAGGGCGATCACCCCGCCCTGGCTGGAGGCGAAGTCGACGAAGCGGTCGGCGCCGCCGGTCTCCTTCATGTGCAGGCATACCTCGTTGACGTGCTGGAACAGGCCGCTGTCCCGCAGTCGCCGAAGGTGCTCGCTCTTGGGGGCGAAGGTGGGGCGCAGGCCGCGCTCGGCCTCCAGGGCGGTGTGGGCCGCCTCGAACTCCCGGTAGGCGGCGTCGACTTCGGGGTCGACGGCGGGCGGCCAGTCGAAGTCGAAGGCGGCCAGCACCCCGCCGGGCCGCAGGATGCGGGTGATTTCCGGGAAGGCCCGCGCGGCATCGAACCAGTGCAGGGCATGGCTGACGGTCACGATGTCCGCGCAACCGTCCGGCAGTCCGGTCTCCTCGCCCGTGCCGTCGACGACGTTGATGCCGCGCCCGGCCGCGATGGCCCGCATCTCGGCAGAGGGCTCCACTCCGGTCACCTCGGGCCAGATCGTGGAGGAGAGGCCGGTGCCGCAGCCGATGTCGACCACGGCCGGGTTTGCGGACCCGGACCACTGCCGCAGCAGGTCCGCCAGTTCCTGGGGAGGCCGCGGGCGCACACGATCATAGAATTCCGCAAACTTGCTGAAACGTTCCGCAGAGTCAGGAATTAAATTCACCATGACGATCAAGCTAACACACCTTCCAGTTCACACCGAAGTGACAAACGACATAGTTAAATCTATGTCAACTCGGAGGGCGCATAGGCAAGTTGGATAAACCGCACAGTTTCCGATTCAATCAAAGTTCTCGCAGGTCAGAGCGCATGCAACAGCGAATCTCGGCACGCCGTGAACCCCTGAAACCTCCCGGTAAGTTTTTTCATCGGCGCGGAATAAATTCCCGCACCACAGGCCACGGAAAGGCCAATACAGGGTGAACGCATTGCGAGAGAAAAAAGACCCGAACGCGCCCGTAGCAACTGAAGAGACGCGACGGAAGAGAGGCGAGAGAAGAGCCGCAGTCGAAGAGCCGCGATATACCGACGGGTTAGGCCGACAAACGCAGCAGCGCCTCGTGGTCGGCCGTGTCCGGCGGAGCCTGATAGACCACCAGCCGCTGACCGTCGCTGCGGGCCACGTCGAAGGCTTCGTATGTGAGCGTCATCCGCCCCGCCGTCGGATGGCGATACACCTTCCTCCCGTTGGTGCGCGCCTGGACGTCGTAGCGCTGCCACAGGGCAGCGAACTCACCGCAGTGTTCGGCGAGTTCGTCGACGAGTTCACGGATGTCCGGGGCATCCGGGTGCACCACGACCGCGGTACGCAGATGGGCGACGACCCCGCGGGCCACGTCATCCCAGTTCGCGTAGAGCTCCCGGGCCATGGGGTGCAGGAAGGCGTAACGCGCGGTGTTGCGGTTCCGCTCGGGCCACTCCTCGATGCCCGGAAAGAGGCGCAGCGCGGACCGGTTGGCGGCCAGCAGGTCGCTGGAGCGGCTCAGCACACACGCCGGATAGGGGTGGGCGATGTCGAGCATGCGGCGGACCTCGGCCCGGACCGTACGGGACGCCCGGCCCCGCTGCGTCCCGGCAGACGGCGCCTGGGCCCTGCCCCGGCTCAGCTCCGCGAGGTGGCGGTGCTCGTCATCGGTCAGCTTCAGCACCCGCGCGATCGCCTCCAGGACCGCGGGGCTCGGCCGCTGCTGCTTGCCCTGCTCCAGACGCCGGTAGTACTCGATGCTGACGCCGGCGAGGATCGCGACCTCTTCCCGCCGCAGCCCGTCGGTACGCCGACGACCCGCCGACGGGGGCAGACCCGCCTCATGCGGTGTGACCCGGCTCCGTCGGCTGCGTAGGAAATCCCCTAGTTCCGTCCTGTTCCCCCGTGCAGTGCCCACATATGCAGTATGCATCGACCAGGTCAGGTAAGGGGGGCCCTGCCAGGGCCCCCCTTACCCGGGCCTCCCGATGACGGTCTCCCGCAGGCAGGCTGAGCGCACGCAGCGATCTTTCCGCGGCGGTCTGGAACATCACGGGGCCATGGCCCACGGAGAGAGGAGTTGGGCCCGGCTGTGTCCACTCAGCCTGAACTCACCCGCCGGAAGCGCACGCTGGTGCTGGCGGTCTGTTGCACGAGTGTCTTCCTCGGCAACCTCAACAACACGGTGCTCAACGTGGCGCTGCCCGCCATGCAGCGCGATCTGCACAGTCCGCTCTCCGGGCTGCAATGGACCACCGACGCCTACCTGATCGTGCTGGCCGCGCTGCTGATGCTCGCCGGCTCCGCAGGAGACCGGCTCGGCCGCCGCCGCGTCTTCCAGACCGGCCTGGCTCTCTTCACCCTCGGCTCGCTGCTGTGCGGACTGGCCCCCGACCTCGGCTGGCTCATCACCTTCCGCATCGTGCAGGCGATCGGCGCCTCGATGCTCAACCCGGTGGCCATGTCCATCATCACCAACACCTTCTCCGCGCCCCGCGAGCGCGCCCGGGCCATCGGCGTCTGGGGCGCGGTCATGGGCGTGGCGATGGCCGTGGGCCCGATGGTGGGCGGGGTACTCGTCCAAGGCGTCGGCTGGCGATCGATCTTCTGGCTCAACCTGCCGATCGGGCTGGCCGCCCTCGTCTGCGCCGCGCGCTTCGTACCCGAGTCCCGCGCGCCCCGCCCCCGCCGGCTGGACCCCGTCGGGCAGCTCCTGGTCATCGTGCTGATGGGCAGCCTGACCTACGCCATCATCGAAGGCCCGAGCACCGGCTGGACCGCCCCGCGCACCCTCGGCTGCGCACTGGCCGCACCGGCCGCGCTCCTGGCCCTACTCTTCTACGAGAGCCGGCGCCACGAACCGCTGGTGGACCTGCGGGTCTTCCGCAGCGCCGGATTCAGCGGAGCCGGCGCCATGGCGGTGTGCTCGTTCTTCGTGCTCGGCGGCTTCCTCTTCCTCAACACGCTCTACCTGCAAAACGTACGCGGCCTGTCGGCCCTGACCGCCGGCCTGTACCTGCTGCCCATGGCCGTCATGAACATCCTCACCTCACCGCTCTCCGGGCGACTGACCGCCACCCGCGGCCCCCGACTGCCGCTGCTGCTGGCCGGCGCGGCCACCACCGCGGGCGGCGCGCTGCTCGCCGCCGGCGACGCCCTCACCACCGACGGGCTGCTCTTCACCGCGTACATCCTGATCGGCATCGGCGTGGGACTGGCCAACACCCCCGTCACCAACGCCGCCATGGCCGGCATGCCCAAGGAACAGGCCGGGGTGGCCGCCGCGATCGTCTCCACCAGCCGCCAGTTCGGCCAGGCACTGGGCGTCGCCGTACTCGGTGCGGTGCTCACCACCGGACTGCACTCCGGCACGGGCTTCGCCCAGGCAGTGCGCCCCGCCTACTGGATCGTCACCGCCTGCGGCGCAGCCATCATCCTCCTCACCCTGGCGACCACCACCCGCCGCACCCCACCACCGCCCGAACCTCCCCTGCCGGCGCAGCAGCCGCAGGCTTCCGGGGCAGTGCCTGGCGCAGTACCTGGGGTACCCGAACCGCGACCTTGACGGGGGCTCCCTTCGCATACGGACGACGCCAGTTGACTTGGGCCGCTGGGCCGCCGGCGTCCGTGCCGCCCGTACCCACAGGGGTATGGGCGGTGCCGGCGCGTCGTCTCGCCAGTGCTCTGACCGCAGAGGTTCGCCGGGTCGCTGTGACGGCCGGGTGTCTGCAGCGGTGGATGTCAGACAGGTCGACAAGGTCGCGCCACGGCCTGTCAGTTGTCTGGTCTAGGGTCGCCCGTATGGCCGAGCCCGCCTTTCTGACCGCTGTCCGGGAGTCGTACGACACGGTCGCCGCCGACTACGTCGAACGCGTCCCGCCTCCAGCCGAGATGGACCCGTTGTCCCGGGCGATGCTGGCGGGGTTTGCTGAACTCGTGCGGACGGCCGGTCTGGGACCAGTCGCAGACGTGGGGTGCGGCCCCGGCCGCATCACGGCGCACCTCGCCGGGCTGGGGGTGTCCGCCTTCGGCGTCGACCTGTCACCGAAGATGATCGGGCTGGCCCGGCACGCCTATCCGAACCTGCGGTTCACCGAGGGCTCGATGACGGCCCTGGAGACGGGAGACGGCGAACTCGGCGGCATCCTGGCCTGGTATTCCACCCACCACACGCCCCCGCAGTGGCTGCCGGCGGTGTTCGCTGAATTCCACCGCACGCTCGCGCCCGGCGGCTTCCTGCTCTGGGGAGACTACGTCGGCAATGAACGGCTGCGGCCGACCCACGGCTACGGCCGTCCAGTGTCCTACGAGTCGCACCTCCTGCCCCTGGGCCACATGGTCGGCCTGCTGGGCCAGGCCGGACTCGTCGTCACCGCCCGACTGGAGCAGGAGCCCGGCGGACGGGTGAACAGACCGCACGCCTGCCTCCTGGCCCGCAAGCCCGAAAGGCCCTGACCGGGCAGGTTCCTGCGATGAAGCCGCCCGTGCTGGATCACCGACGATCACGGGGGCGGACGGTCAGACCGCGGGGTTGCGAGGGCGGCCGCCCCAGCGGATGCCTTTCTCGCTGCCGACCCGGACGCGTTCACGACATTGGTCGGCCAGGAGGTGCGGATGGCGGGCGTTCTGGTTGCGCCAGTACCGGTAGCAGTGCAACGCGCGGGTCTGGCCAACCACCGGCACTGAGGCGACGACAGGCGACCGACCCACCGATCCCCCCTCCGCACCGCCCAGCGACACCACACGAACCGGCGCCTTGGCACGACTGTGCAGACCCGGGGCTACTCCAACAACCGTTGCCTGACCAGCGCCATCACCTCCGCGCGACTGCGCTTGCCATTATCGGCCGCGTGGAGGTGGTTTCCGATCCGCACCGAGACGGCGATCAGACAGCGGACCTCCACCTCGTCCTCGTCGGGGCAGAAGGAGGAGAACAGCGAACGCAGGTAATCCATACGGCGGTTGTCCACGCGGCGCAGGCGTTCGGCGACGTCCGCATCGCGGCGGGCCCACTCGCGGATCGCCAGATCGGCGGTGGTGCCCCGGACCGGCCCGTCGGCGGCGGCCGCGACGATGGCGAACAGTCGCTCCAGTCTGGCCCTGGCATCTCCCCCGCCACTCTCCACCTGCTCGATCACGCTCTCGGCGACCTCGTACTCCCAGGTGTCGAGCATTTCGGTGAGCAGCGCGTCCCGGTTGCGGAAGTACCCGTAGAAGCCACCCTTGCTGACGCCAAGTGCCTGCGCCAGCACCTCGATCCGGACCGCTTCGGGGCCTCCTGCAACGAGTGCCCGCAAGCCTTCCTCGATCCACTTGCCGCGTGGCGTGCGGGTCGCGCCCATGGTGTGTGCCTCCTCACGTCCCTGCCGACGAGTATACGGCGGCGTATAGATGGCTCTATGCTCGATCTATACGCCACCGTATAGATAACTGCATGGAGAGGGGCCTGCTCATGCGACTTCCCCGGACCGCCCACACCGACCGCCCCTGGCGGATCCACGAGATCGCCGGCGACTTCACGGTTGAGGACGTGTGGGCGCTGGACACCCCCGGTGGACCCGACGACCTTGTGTGGCTGGTGCGCCAGACCGCCGACGGAATCAGGGACGGAGTGAGCGGAGAAGGCGCCGTCTCCCGCGTTCTTTTCGCAGTCCGCTGGAAACTCGGAGCACTGCTCGGCTGGGACAAGTCCGGTACCGGCATCGGCACCCGACTGCCCTCCCTGCACAGCCGCTTGCCGAAGGACCTTCGGGAGGGCCCCCAGGGCCCGGACCTCGGCTCGTCCCCGTTCACCTCCCTCTATCTGAGGGACGACGAGTGGGCCGCCGAGATGGGCAACAAGACCGTGCACGCAGTGATGCACATCGGCTGGGTCCCGGACGGGTCCGGCGGCTACCGCGGCCAGATGGCCGTCCTGGTGAAGCCGAACGGGCTGTTCGGAACCCTCTATATGGCCGCCATCAAACCCTTCCGGTACGTCGGGGTATACCCGGCGCTGATGCGCTCCATCGCCCGCGAGTGGCGGGCGAACGCGGCCGCACGGGGGGCGCGCTGACGAGATGCCACGAGGCGGGGTCGCCCGGACACGACACTGTCGCATGATCCGTCGGGCAGGCCCCCGAACTGACCAAGGCCCCTTGTGGAGCACCACAGTCGGTGGCGTTTGTGGACGGTCTGCCATGGACCGAAGCGTGCGGGCAGATTGCGCCACTGTAAGAGCTCGCGCAGATAGGCGTGCCCACATGGGCAGCCGTTCCGGCCGTTACCGTACGTTGTTCCCGTCACCGGCTTGCTGGGTGGCACGGCGGAAAACTCTGTGCGTACGGGTGGGCTGGGGCGTAATGATGTGGGTATGTCGCGTCCTTTTGAAGAGCTTGTCGCCGAGGCTGAGTCGGTTTCCGTGGAGGGTTGGGATTTCTCCTGGCTGGATGGCCGGGCGACCGAGGAACGCCCGTCGTGGGGCTATCAGCAGGCAATGAGTCGGCGGCTGGCGGCGGTGTCGGCGGCGCTTGATATTCACACCGGTGGTGGTGAGGTCCTGGCCGGGGCGGAGAAACTGCCTCCCGCGATGGCCGCGACGGAGTCCTGGCCGCCGAACGTGGCCAAGGCGACCAGGCTGCTGCACCCGCGCGGGGTGGTGGTCGTCGCCGATCCGGACGAGCCGCCGCTGCCGTTCGCCGATGAGGCATTCGACCTGGTGACCAGTCGGCATCCCGCGACGGTATGGTGGTCGGAGATCGCGCGAGTGCTGCGCCCGGGTGGGGCGTACTTCGCCCAGCACGTCGGCCCCGCCAGTGTGTGGGAGCTGGTCGAGTACTTCCTGGGGCCGCAGCCTGAGGCGCGCCGGAAGCGGCACCCTGACGACGAGAGCGCGGCAGCGAAGGCCGTCGGCCTGGAGATCGCCGACGTGCGCACGGAACGGTTGAGGATGGAGTTCTTCGACGTCGGCGCCGTGATCTACTTCCTGCGCAAGGTGATCTGGACGGTGCCCGGTTTCACCGTCGAGCAGTACCGCAGCCGCCTGCGCGAGCTGCACGAGGAGATCGAGGCCGAGGGCCCGTTCATCGCCCACTCCTCCAGAACCCTCATCGAGGCACGCAAGCCCGAGCGCGCGTAGGAGCTCGCGGAGACAGGCGTGCCCTCATGGGCGGCGGTTCGGCCGGTTGTCCCAGCGATGGGTGGTCCATGCCCGGCGGATCAGGCTACGGGCGGTGATGATCGTGTCGGCGAGGTCGAAGAAGGCGTTGACGACGGTGGTGCGGCGTTCGTAGCAGCGGGCGAGCCGGTGGAAGGCGTTCTGCCCGGCATGGGTCCGCTCGACGTGCCACCTCCGGCTCGCCTGGATCGGCGCCTTCTCGCCTTTGTGCACGATGCGCCGGTGCAGGTTTCGGGCGGTGAGTTCGGTGCGGGTCTTGTCCGAGTCGTAGCCGGCGTCCAGGTGCACGGTGATGTCGCCGGGCAGCGGCCCGAGGTCATCCAACAGGTCCTGGGTCGGGGCGAGCAACGGGGAATCGTGGCGGTTCGCGGCGGCCAGGACCCTGCCGAGGGGGATTCCGTAACCATCGTCATACCCGAGCGTTTCAAGCCCTGTTTGCCACGATCGACCGGTGAGCGTCCGGCGACCTCACCGCCGCCAGGGGCCTTGGTTATGGAGCCGTCGATGGCGATCTGGTCGAGCACGAGCCCCACGATCCGGTCGTAGGACTGGAGCGCGATCTGCTTGAGCCGGGCGAAGACGCCGAGCCGGATCCACTCGTCGCGACGGTTGCGGATGGTGGTCGCCGAGCACGTCGTGTCGGCGATCCCCTGGTAGGAGCAGCCGAACCGGAGAAGTTGCAGCAGTTTGTCGAACACGATCCGGTCGTTGATGCGGGGGCGGTGACACCCCAACGGATGGGCCGGGTCGACCGTCGGGCGCTCAGGCAGCAGCGCCGCGAACTGGTCCCAGAGCGGGTCGGTCAGCCATGATGGCAGGACGGGCACGGGTCTCCCCAATGATCACAGAGCGTCGCAACTCCATGATCACCGGGACCTGTGCCCGGCTTGCCGCCGGGCCCCCACGCCGCCTATGTGCGCGAGCTCTTACACGCTGCTACGAACGACGAGGCAGTGTCATCGAAGCCTTCTTCAACCTCACTGACACGATCATCACCATCCGTAGCCTCATCCGCCGTGCATGGACAACGCATCGCTGGCAGACCCGCCCTCACCGCAGACCGTGAACCGCGCTTACACAGGCTGGCCGATCGGCCTGACGATCACCGTGTTGATGTCGACACCGCTCGGCTGCTCGATGGCCCACACGATCGTCTTGCCCAGCTGATCCGCGGAGAGAAAGTCGCGATCAGGCAGACCGCCAGGGGCGTTGTCGAAGAAGTTCGTCCTCGTCGCCCCCGGCGAGACGAGGGTAACGCCGATGCCATCGGCGGTCACCATCCTCCTGGTGTTCTCCGCGATGCCGGTGACGGCCCACTTCGTTGCACCGTAGATGTTGCCCGGCGTGTGGATGTGACCGGCCACGCTGCCCACGAGTACGACCCGGCCCTTGCTCTCTCGGAGCGCGGGCAGTGCGGCATTGATAAGCAACGCGGGGCCGAGAACGTTGGTCAGCACCATGTCGTGCCAGCCGGTGGGGTCACCGTCGGCCAGGTCGTCGAAGGTTGCGTAGCCCGCGTTGGCGACAACGACGTCGAGCCGCCCGAACGTCGTCACCGTCGCCTCGACCGCCGTGCGAACGCAATCGTGGTCGGCTGCGTTGCCCGGCATCACCAGCAAACCGTCAGGGTCTCCAAGCTCGGTAGCGAATCGACGTAGCCGGTCCTCGCTCCGACCGGTGACCGTCACGCGGTATCCAAGCCTTAGCAGTTGCCGAGCCGTCGCGGCCCCGATCCCGCTACCGCCACCGGTGATAAGTGCGACAGGAGAGTCCGTCATATGCAGCCCCAAGCTCGTGGCGTGAAGTCGGCTCGGAGATTCCAGCACTTGGAGTGCACTCCAAGTCAACTGTCAGCGCCGCAGAGTCACGCACGTAGCCAATTCGCCTATTTTCGCGGCCTCTAAGCCGATGCTGAGCCGGTGGATGATCCCGTTGATCATCTCTGGTGGTCGCGCCACGGCCGCACCGGTGGTTGCTCGTGGGCAGCAACGGCTCCAGCACTGCCCACTCAGCGCCTGTGAGATTCCTCCGGCTGAGCACGTCCCGAACAACGAGCTACTGATCGAAGAGACCGCTTAGCCGTTTTGAGCGGATACGGTGCGGAGGAAGTCCCCGAGGATCTCGTTGAAGGTATCCGGTCGCTCCATGTTGGGGTAGTGAGCGGTGGCTTCGATAGTCGTCACCCGGCCGTTGGCGACGATGTGTACGAGACGTTCGGCCATGCCGATGTGGTCGTCCGAGTCGATGCCGCCGTTGATGGCCAGCACCGGGACCGTGATTTTCGCGGCTCGCTCCCAGGTGTCGGTCACGGGCACGCGGTGGTCGGGTTCGGCGCCGGTGTGCTTGGCGACGGTCCGCCGGGTCATCTCCCGTAGCCTGTGCACGACGTCCTGGTCGAGGTCGTCGAGCGTGCGGTGCGGTCCCGGCGCCATCCGGGTGAACGCCTCGACGTAGCCCTCGGCGTCTCCCTCAGCCAGCGCCCGAGCCTGCTCGGCCTGGATCTCGTGGATCCAAGGGTCCCGGAATTCGGGTTCGCTGGTACCGACGCCGCTGACGACCAACGCACGTACCAGATCGGGGTGTTCGAGTGCGGTATCGACGGCGATGGCTCCGCCCATCGACAGTCCGACGAGGATCGCGGGGCCGACATCGAGGTGACGTAGCAGCGCTGCGAGGTCATCGGTCTGACGGAACGGTGCGCTCGCAACGGAGGATCCGCCGTGCCCGCGGGCATCCGGCGCGATCACCCGGTAGTCCGACGCCAAGACCGGTACCTGGTCGTCCCACATGTGGTGGTCCAGGAAGCCGCCGTGCAGCAGTACCAGGGGCCGGCCTGCCCCGGTGTCGCGGTAGGCGAGGTGGCCGTCTGCGGTGTCTAACGAGAACATGTCAGATGCACGAGTCATGACAACCAAGGTGCCATATGGTTTGGGGTATTGGCAACGCAGGTGTCATCCTGGCCAGGTGAATGATGCTGACACTCCCCTCGCACCCGACGACCTCGGACGCCGGCTCACGGAAGTTTTCGCACTGGTCGGCCCGCTGTACCGACGCGTGCAGCGCAAGGTCGAACAAGCAGAACCCATCGAGGGGCTCTCCGTCGGTGTGCGCGCCGTCCTGGATCTGCTTCTCGCGCACGGTCCCATGACCGTCCCGCAGATGGGTCGCGCACAGGCGTTGAGCCGACAATTCGTGCAGCGCATGGTCAACGACGCAGCAACCCGGCAGCTGGTCGAGATCACCCCCAATCCGGCCCACCAGCGGTCCTCGCTGATCCAGCTGACCGACGACGGCAGGGCGGCCATCACCGCGGTAACCACCCGCGAGCACGCCCTCCTGCGCCAGGTCGGCGGCGACCTGACCGATGCCGAGCTGACTGCATGCAAGCGTGTACTCACCCAGATGCTCGAACTCTTCGACAACGTAGACGTGAACTGACTGTCACGCTGCATATCGTTGCCCAGGTCGGGAGTTGCCGAGAATTGCATGCGCACCGGCAGGAGCGGCTCAAACCGTTCGCACAAGGCACCGTCATTCACCGAGGCCCATTCCTCTTGCCCGTGAATTGCCCGACGAGTTGCTGTAGGCGAGACCTGGCTCCTAGGTCGGCATTCTGCTGACTCCTTCGGCCTGGGACGGCAGCGGGCAGGAATGACATGCCGCCGGCTGGGTTCCGGCCGTAGGCTCGATGGCGGTGCATCGGGGCAACCATCGGTCCGCCGAGTCCGGCTCCGATCCACAACGGCATCACGACGAACATCGGGTTCGTACCGCACTGCGGGCCTGACGGCCATGATGGAGAGATCCGTACCGGAGCAGGACGTCCGGTGCACCGAAAGAAGGTTCAAACGGCGGTAGCACTCCGTATGCGAGCTTCTTATCGACGTGCGATGCTGATCGAAAGCCGATCAGTGATCTCCCCTTAGGGATGAAAGACCATGGCTAAGAAGTCCGAGGCGCAAAAGGCCCGTGAACAGGCTGATGCGAAGCTCCGCGAGGAGAGGAAAAAGGGGACGCAGCGTTCCGGCAGCACGGCCGCCGACGAAGCGTGGAAAGAGAAGTTGCGCCAGCAGCAGGAGGAACAGGACCGGCGCGACACCTTCGACGAGAATTACGATGTGTGAGCGGCTCCATTCCCTCTGAAGCCGTGCACCGTCTCCGTCACCGCACCTCCTGCTGACGCCTGGACGCGCAGGCGAGAACTGCACCCGGCCGGTCGATGATCACGAGGCCCGGCTGACTGGCACCGCTACTCCGCCGGGCCCTCGGCCGACGCACGCGAGAACGCTACGCCTACCTAGCGAACATCCACCCCGAACATCTCACCCCGAACATCGCCGGCCTTGCACCGGACGTGTTCCACTGCCACACACGCGCGTACACAGCCTCAACTCATCAGGAAACGTTCCCCCGGTCCCCCACTTCCGGCACCGGGGAGGTCGCGGTCAGTCGGTGAGTGATCTCTTCTGCCGTCAGCACGAGCGCGAACCCCTTGCGCAGGACGGCGAGTTCTGGTTCCTGCCGGGTTTCGTCGTCGGTGGCCGTGACGTCGGATCCGACGACGACCTTGTAGCCGCGTTCATAGCCCTGCCGGGCGGTGGTGCCGCAGCAGTAGTTGGTGAGCGTTCCCGTGACGATGACGGTGTCGCAGCCGAGGTTGCGCAGCATGGTGTCGAGCGGGGTGTCGTAGAACGCGCCGTAGGAGGGTTTGCGGATCAGAGCCTCGTCGGGGCGGCGGCCCATCTGGCCCCATACCTCGGCGGGGGCCGGTCGGCGCCAGTCGGTGTCGGCGTGCGGGAGGAACCGCAGGGCGTGCGGCCGGTCCAGTCCGAGATGGGTGTCATCGAAGATGGTCCAGATCACGGGGACGGAGAGGGCCCGGCAGTCTTCGACCAGCTGCTGGAGCCGGGGTGCCATCCGGGTGGCTGCGGGCACCCAATACGGGCTCCAGCCGGGCCGGACGAATTCGTCCTGCATGTCGATGACCAGCAGCGCCGTCCGTTCGGGCCGTATGTCGAACGATGCCTGGCCGCGCTCGTAGGCGTTGCGCGCCCGGGTGGTCACCCATTCCTCGGTGTACATCATCTGCGTCTCCTATATCGATTCGAGGTACCTCGCTTCGATGTGCGACAGTAGCAGCATGCTCGAACTCGCCATACTGGGATTCCTGGCCGAAGGGCCGCTGCACGGCTACCAACTGCGCCGCCGGATAGCGCACTTGACGGGCCATGCTCGGCCGGTCAGTGACGGCAGCCTCTACCCGGCGATCAACCGGCTGGTCGGCGCCGGGCTGTTGGACCGGCGCACCGAACCGGGCGCCTCGGCCGCCCAGCGGCATACCCTGAGCCTGACGGCCGCCGGCCGCTGCGAACTGCTGCGTCGTCTGCGGGATGCCGACGGCCTGGACATCAGCGACAGCACCCGGTACTTCACGGTCCTGGCTTTCCTCTCCCAGGTACCCGACGCCGCCGATCAGCACGCGGTGCTCCGCCGTCGGCTGGAATTTCTGGAGCAGCCCGCGAGCTTCTTCTACGACGGTGACCGCCCGCTGGGCGCCGATGACAATGACGACCCCTACCGCCGCGGCATGCTCACCATCGCCCGCGCCACCAGCCGCGCGGAACGGTCGTGGCTGCGGGAGGTCCTTGGCTGACGGGTCCGCGCCGGCAGGTCGCGCGCCCGGCTTCCCCCACCCGGATCCGAACAGCCTTGAGCAGTCGGGTCGTTGGCGGGCGCCTGGGCCGGGGGGGCCGACTCACGGGCACGGCGGTAGCCGCCTCGGGCCCGTGGGGTCCGGGTTACCGTCTCGTCCGGCCAATGCGGGACCCGCTCACCAACGGGCGGCCATGTCGGCAGAAATGTCCTGCTCCGTCCAGATGATCTTGCCGGTCATTGTGTAACGGGTGCCCCATCGCCGGGCGAGCTGCGCCACGATCAGCAGGCCCCGTCCTCCCTCGTCGGTGGTCCGGGCATGGCGCAGGCGCGGCGAAGTGCTGCTGGCGTCGGAGACCTCGCAGATCAGGCCACGGTCCCGGATCAGGCGCAGACTTACCGGTCCGGTCGCATGGCGGATGGCGTTGGTGACCAGCTCGCTGACGATGAGCTCCGTGGTGAACGCCAGATCGTCCATGCCCCACTCCGCCAGCTGCCGGCCGGCGAGGGTGCGGGCGTTCGCCACGGCCGCCGGGTCGCTGGGCAGGTTCCATGACACGACCCGGTCCGGAGCCAGGACGCGGGTCCGGGCGAGGAGCAGGGCCGCGTCGTCGGACGGCGGTCCCGTCAGTAGGGCGTCGACCGCGCCCAGGCCGATTTCCTCCAGTGTCGGCCTGGGCTCCATGAGGGCGTCGCCCAGTCGGGAGATCCCGACGTCGAGATCCCGGTCGAAGGTCTCGATGAGGCCGTCGGTGTAGAGCGCGATGAGGCTGCCTTCGGCCAGCTCCAGTTCCACGGACTCGAAGGGGAGGTATCCGAGGCCGAGTGGCGGTCCGGCGGGCAGGTCGAGAAGGTCGGCGGTGCCGTCGGGGCCGACGATCACGGGTGGGAGGTGACCGGCGCGGGCCAGCGTGAAGCGTCGGCTGACCGGGTCGTACACGGCGTAGAGACAGGTGGCCCCCATGAACGCGGCACCCGCGGCCTCGTCCTCGGCCTCCGCCGGCCCCATGAGGCCGATGACCAGGTCGTCCAGATGGGCCAGCAGTTCGTCCGGAGGGAGGTCCAGATCGGCGAGCGTGCGTACCGCGGTGCGCAGACGCCCCATGGTCGCCGCCGCGTTCATGCCGTGTCCGACGACGTCCCCGACGACCAGTGCAACCCGGGCTCCGGAGAGCGGAATCACGTCGAACCAGTCGCCGCCCACACCGCTGGGGGCATCCGCCGGGAGATACCACGACGCCACCTCCAGAGCGGACCCTCCCATGAGCTCCTGCGGCAGCAGGAAACTCTGCATGGAGCGGGCCGCTGTGCGCTCGCGGGTGAAGCGGCGCGCGTTGTCGACGCACACCGCCGCGCGGGAGACGAGTTCCTCGGCGAGACGCACGTCGTCGCCCTCGAAGGGGCCCTGACGCCCGGAGCGGGCGAACGTCGCCACGCCAAGGGTGACGCCGCGCGCCCGCACCGGAACCACCATCAGGGAGCGGAAGTCGAACTTGCGGATGGAGGCGCCCACTGACGGGTCTTCGGTCACCCAGGCGCTGGTGGAGCGGTCCAGGATCCGTTCCACGAGAGTCCTGCTTTCCAGCAGGCAGCGGGTCACGGGCGACGAGGGGCCACGCCGGACTGTTTCGCCCACGGCCAGACTCGCCTCCGGACAGCCCTCGCGCACCGAATGCTGCCCGGCTCGGCGGATGACGGGCGTCATGCCGACCGGTCCGGGGGTCGGCTCCTCGCCCCTCATGACCGAGTCCAGCAGGTCGACGGCGACGAACTCGGCGACGGACGGTACGGCCTCGTCGGCCAGTTCCTGCGCGGTCCGTGTCACTTCCAGTGTGCTGCCGATACGGGCACCGGCGTCGTTCAGCAGCGCCAGGCGTTCCTGGGCCCGCCAGCGCTCGGTGACGTCGATGATCATGTACCAGATGCCCACGTACCGGCCGTGGCGGTCCTTCATGGCGAAGAAGGAGGCGGAGAAGGCGCGCGTGCGGTCGGGATCGGTGTAGCTGGGGCCGCGGAACTCGTAGTCCAGCACCGGGTTCCCGGTCTCGAGAACCCTGTGCATCTGCTCCTCGAAGGCTTCCGCCTCGATCCTCGGCAGTACCTCACCCACCTGCCTTCCCAGTCGTTGTTCGAGGGGGATCAGGCGGTTCAGTGGCTCGTTCACCCAGACGTAGCGCAGATCGGTGTCCAGGACGGCCATGCCGACCGGTGCGTGGGTGAGGAACGGGGTGAGCATCAGCTGGCTCACCCCGCCTCCCGGCATCCGCCAGAAGGCCCGTTTCGGCGGCCGCCCGACGAACCTGCCGAAGACCAGTGCGGCGGCCGTGGCGACCAGCACGCCCGGGACCATTTCGTAGATGTCCGACGCGAGGGGCCCCAGCAGTGGACTGATCTTCTTCCAGAGAAGCACCGTGGTCGCACCCGACACGATCCCGGCCATGGCTCCTGCCCAGGTCATACGCGGCCAGTACAGCGAGAGGAGGATGACCGGCCCGAAGGCGGCGCCGAATCCCGCCCAGGCGTAGGCGACGATGCCCAGCAGTCCGTCGCCGTTGAGCGCGATCACGAAGGCGACGAGGATCACCGCGACGACGGCCCCGCGACCGACCCACACCAGCGCCCGGTCCGAGGCACGCCGGTTGAGGAACGCGCGGTAGAAGTCCTCCGTGAGCGCGACGGACGACACGAGCAGCTGGCTGTCCGCGGTCGACATGATCGCGGCCAGTACCGCGATCAGCATCACCCCGGCGATCCAGGGATTGAGCAGGATGCGGCTCAGGACGATGTACACCGTCTCGGGGTCGTGGAGCGGCGTACCGAGCCGCCCGATGCCCGCGAGGCCGACGAGTGTGGCGCCGAGGAGTACGACGATGACCCACCCCGTTCCGATGCGGCGGGCCGTGGGGATGGCACGGGTGCTGCGGATGCCCATGAAGCGGGCCAGGATGTGCGGCTGACCGAAATAGCCAAGACCCCAGGCGAGCAGCGAAATGATCGCGACGGCACCGAGCGGCCCGCCTGCCGTCCACTTCCCGTCGGCGTAGCTGACCTCTGCCCCCATGTCCAGCAGGCCCGGCGCCTTCTTGCCGAGGGCATCGTGCAGTTCCCGGAATCCTCCGAGGGCCCCGATAGCGGTCAGGGGGACCACGATCAGGGCGAGGAACATCAGCGTCGCCTGCATCACGTGCGTCAGGCTCACGGCGAGGAAGCCGCCCAGGCTCGAGTAGATGGCTATCACCAGGGCCGTCAGGGTCACCCCGAGCCCGAAACGGATGCCGAAGACATGCTCGAACAGCAGCCCTCCGGCCTCCAGACCGCTGGCGACGTAGACGGTGAAGAACACGAGGGTGACCGCCGCCGAGACCATCCTGAGCATTCGGGTGCGGTCCTCGAACCGCTCCTCCAGGTAGGCCGACAGGCTCACGGCGTTCTCGGCACGCTCGGTGTAGGTACGCAGCCTCGGCGCGACGAACCGCCAGTTGAGGTAGGTGCCGACCGCCAGGCCGACCGCGATCCAGCTAGCACCGATCCCGGCCGCGTACACCGCTCCGGGAAACGCGAGAAACAGCCAGCCGGACATGTCACTGGCCTCTGCGGACAGGGCGGCGACGAACGCGCTGAGCCTGCGGCCGCCGAGCGCGAAGTCGGCAAAGGTATGAGTGCGGGTGTACGCCCAGACACCCACTCCGATCATGACGACCGCATACACGAGGAACGTGGTCACGATCGGCGCACTCAAATCGAACATATTCTCCTCGCCCGCGAGGGTTCATGAGCACAGGGCGCGACCGTCGACGCGCCTGGGGCCTGGCTTGCCCTGGCGGGTAAATGTACCGATTTGGGGCGCCGGCTGGCGGCCGCCACCTCCGCGCCGGTGCCGAACGGCCGATACCTGTCACAGCCGCGCGCAGCGCCGCACAGGCATGCAGCTCTCCCGGCATCGGCGCAAGGAGCCGGCCGAACCGTGCCGCCTGAGCCCTCGCCCCAGCCGTCGTTGTCGCTCGCCAGCGTCTTATTTCCCCTTTGGCGCCGCGATCGTGAACGGCCGGGCACAGGCACGAGCACCACACGACTCATGTGATGCGCCGGAAATCCTGGACTCAAGGATCTTGCTGGTTGACGAGGACTGCGGGAACGATCTTGTTGAGGTGGTCGGCGGGAAATCTGGAGGATCTCGTGGGCTCGACGTTGATCCTGCGGGTGGTGAAGCTGGTGGAGGACACTCACGGCGCGGGGGTGGTACCGCTGCCGAGCCAGAACGCTTTCTACAAGCTCAGCGAGGCGCCTTTCACAAGGCACTCAGGTCACTGTCGTACGGGGGCTTCGTTTCGGGTGGGGTGGCCGTCCGATGTGGGGGCATGGCTGATGCGGGCGAGGGCGCCGGTTTCGAGCGCCGTCCACAGTGCGCCGTCCGGGCCGAGGGTGATGCCGTGCGGTTCGCTGCCGGGGGTCGGCAGGTCGTGTTCGGTGATCGTGCCGTCGGGGGTGATCGTCCCGACGCGGTTGCTGCCCCATTCGGTGAACCACACGGTGCCGTCGGCGTCGGTGGTGAGGGCGTGCGGCCGTGCTTCGCGGTCGGGGAGCGGAAATTCGGTGATGTCGCCGTCGGTCGTGATCCGGCCGATCTGACCGGCGGCGATCTCGACGAACCACAGCGCGCCGTCCTGGCCTGCGGTGATGCCGACCGGTGCCGCGGCCTCGGTTGGCAGGGGGTGGAGTCGTACCGTGCCTGCGGTGTCGATCCGCCCGATGGCGTTCGCCTGGTTCAGGGTGAACCACAGCGCGCCGTCGCCGCCCGCGGTGATCGCGGAGGGGAAAGCGCCGGTGACCGGCAGGGGGTACTCGGTGACCTGTCCGTCGGGGGTGATCCGGCCGATGCGGTCGGCCGCGGTCTCGGTGAACCACAGTGCGCCGTCGGGCCCTTGGGTGATGCCGAACGGGCCGCAGGCGGGCGTGGGCAGCGGGAACTCGTCGATTCGGCCGGTTGGCGTGATGCGGCCGATCCGGTGCGCCTGGTACTCGGTGAACCAGAGGGCGCCGTCGGGGCCGGGTGTGATGATCGTCGGCCCACAGTCCGCTGAAAGTGGGTAGTCGGTGTGTGCACCGGCCGGAGTGAGCCGACCGATCCGGCCGCTGTGGACCTGGGTGTACCACAGCGCGCCATCAGGGCCGGCCGTGACCGCGTACGGGCCGCTCTCGGGGCCGGTCACCTTGTGTTCTTCGATCGAAGGCTGAGGCAACGTGTCTTCTCCGTCGGTTTCTTGATCGGTTCTTGTGCGAAGGGGCTGAGCATACGGGCCTGGTTCTGCACAGGGTTACGGCCTCGAGGCCACGGACCGGGCCGGCTCCATCTTCCCGTGAAGGCGGTCCGACCGGAGCGACCACCTGTTTCTCCGGCCGGACTTCGTGTGCCGGGTGTGCTTTCTCGGCCTCGCCGCCCTGGTCGTTGGCTTGTCGGGGCTGTCGGGGCTGTCTCAGGTGATGTTGAGGTTGTCGGCCACGGTGGAGGTCGGCGTGTGGAGGACGGCGTCGAACGCTTCGAGGACGGGGGTGTGCAGGTAGGCGCTTTGTATGCGGATGCGGTCGGGGCCCGGGGCAGGGTCGGCGTTGTCCGGGGTCTTTCGGCGTGCCCGGTGCAGATCGGCGATGCTGAGCCCGAGTTCGGCATCGGCGAAGGCGGCTTCGATGCTTCCCGGCTCGGGCGGTTCCAGCGCGGTGGCGTCGATGGTGAAGCCGAAGCGTGTGTTCTCGTCGCGGGGCATGTCCGCGGTGTGTCCGGTGGTGCTGGTCAGGCCGAGAGCGACGTAGTCGTCGCCGAGTGCGCGGTGCAGGTGCTGTCCCATGGGGAGCCCGGTGAGATGGCCGTTGAAGGAGACCGGTGTTTTCTGGATGTGGGCGTTGTGGGCCGCCAGCACGACGCGGGTCCCGGGTTCGAAGCGCTCCAGGTGCCACAGGAGCGACTGTGCCATGTAGGCGTCCCGGGCCGAGGTGTCGGCGGTCAGCCCTTCGCCGGCGAAGAGGTCGGCCATGGCACGGAAGGTGTAGTCGGCGTGGCAGGCGCCTTCCAGTCGACGTACGGCGATGTCGTAGCGGTGCTGGTCGCTGCGGGAGACGTAGAGCGGTTCGAGGGAGCGGAACCGGATGAGCAGCCGTGTCAGGGTCGCGCTGAGGGCGTCTTGTTCGGCGGTGGCCAGGCGTGCCCACGCGGGCGCGGCGACGGCCCCGGAGCCACCGGCGAACGATTCGGCGATCCGCATCGCCGTCTGCACCGTCGGCAGGGTCTCGGGATCGATGTCGTGCAGGTAGTCGGCGACGGGGGCCAAGGCGGGGAGCAAGGACCCGCCGGCCGCTGGGATGTCGATGCCGGCGAAACGCACCGGTGGTGCGGCGGTGCGGTTGTGCCGGCGCATCCAACGCAACGGCTCTTCGAGCCCCACGGGGATCGCAGCGGCGAGGTGGGCCGACAGGTCGTCGTCCGTTCCCTCGCCCTGGGCCCAGGCGTCGAGGTGGAAACCTTCGCTGAAGCCGTATTCGAAGGCCAGGACGGTGAAGCCGCAGCGTTCGACCAGGAACCGCAGGATGCGCTCACGCATGAGGGCGAACTCGTCGATGAAGTGGGAACTTTCGCCGATCGCGACGACGCAGGCGTCGCCGATGAGGGCACGCAGCGGCTCCAGGTCATCGAGCGGCGCCTCGGGGTCGAGGTGGGTGAGGGCGGCGGCGTGGGTGCGAAGCCAGTCGGCGAAGGGTTTGTGGTGCGACGAAACAGACATGCTGGCGGCTCGATTCCGAAGTACGGGAAATCTGTAACGGGAGTCATACGGCTGTCAGCACCTCGGCGACGCCCGTTCCTTCGATCACGCCCTGGTTGCGCTTTCGGATCGTGACCCGGTCAGCTTGGGCCCCTCGGCGTGCTCGTCGTACACGCTCTCGTCGAGCTCATAGATCTCGAACGTGGCCTTGACGGCGCGCTCTACCTGCTGGTCGGTCATGGTGGCTCGATTCTGACGCGTGGGAACGGTGAAGTGCGGGAGAGCTAGTGGGTCACCGAAGCGGGGCCGCCGCGTTCTCCAGGTCGTCGATGCTGCCGGACATGATCGTGCGGAGGTGCTCGGTGAGGTGCTCAAGCGGCCAGTCCCACCAGGCCACGGCCAGGAGGCGGTTGATGTCGGCATCGCTGTAGCGGCGGCGGATGAGACGGGCGGGGTTGCCGCCGACGATGCCGTAGTCGGGAACGTCGTCGACGACGACGGACCCGGAAGCAATGATCGCTCCGTGACCGATGCGGACACCGGGCATCACCATGGCCCGGTAACCGAACCAGACGTCATGGCCCACCACGGTGTCACCCCGCCCGGCCAGGCCGGTGATGAGGTCGAAGTGCTCGGCCCAGGAACCGCCCATGATCGGGAACGGGAACGTCGACGGGCCGTCCATACGGTGGTTGGCGCCATTCATGAGGAACCGCACGCCCTCGCCCAACGCGCAGAACTTCCCGATGACCAGCTTCTCCGGCCCGTAGTGATACAGCACATTGCGGGTCTCAAAGGCCGTCGGATCCTCGGGATCGTCGTAGTAGGAGAACTCTCCGACTTCGATGAGCGGCGAGGTGATCAGCGGCTTCAGCAGCGCCACGCGCGGCTGCTCGGGCAGGGGATGGACCACGGTCGGGTCGGCGGGAACAGCGGGAACAGGCGGCATCAGGCACTGCTTCCTCTCTGAAGGAATGTCTGCCACTAGTGCGACAGGTGCTGCTTTAAGATGCTGCCATAATGGCGACCCCCAGAGCAAAGGACTAACCAGAGATGGCTCCCCCAGATCCAGAGCCAAAGCCAACGCCAAAGCCGGAGCCGGAAGAGACCACACCACCGCCGACCCGCCGCCGCCCCGGGGGCCGCACCGCCCGCATTCGTACGCAGGTACTCGATGCGGTCCTCGCGGAACTCGGCGAACACGGTTTTGACGGGCTCACCACGGACGCCGTCGCCGCTCGCGCCGGCGTGCACCGCACCACGGTGTACCGGCGCTGGGGGGACGTCGGCGGTCTGCTCGCCGACGTTCTCGACGCGGCGAGCGACGACGACTGGCAGCCACCGGACACCGGCTCATTGGAAGGCGACCTGACAGCGCTGAACGACGAGATCCAGTCAGCCCTGACAGCACAGCCACCGATCGTGACCGCACTGATCGCCGCCTCGTTCCGCTCCGAGAAAGCCGCCCACGCCCAACAGCGGCTCTGGGAGGACCGCTATGCCCGCTGCGAGATCGTCGTCAACCGGGCGGTCCGGCGCGGCGAGCTCCCACCGCACACCGACGCGCGGCGTTTGCTCATCGCCGCCACTGCGCCGCTGTACCACCATCTGGTGCTCCTCCGCACACCACCCGACCCACAACTGCCCGCCGATGCCGCCAGAACCGCCGCCCTCGCCGCAGCCGCCGGGGCTTTCGCCGAGCCCCGGTCAGCGGGCGGCAGTTGAGGGGACCTCCGAGTGCGCCCCGTCAGCGGCCCCGACTGGCGTTGAGCCGGGCGGCCTGGCGGGTCAGGTAGTCGCGCTCGGCGAGGTTGGGTGCCTGGTGGGCCGCCTCGGCGTACAGCCGGGCCGCCGTCGTCAGGTCGCCGTCGCGTTCGTGGAGGTAGGCGGCCACCGCGGCGTGGCGGGGCAGGGAGTCGTCCAGCGCGGCGAGCGCCGCCAGTCCGGCGCGCGGTCCGTCGGCCTCGCCGACGGCCACCGCGCGGTTGAGGCGGACGATGGGGCTGTCGGTCAGGCGTGTGAGCTCGTCGTACCACTGGACGATCTGCACCCAGTCCGTCTCCTCGGCGGTGGGCGCGTCCGCGTGAAGTGCCGCGATGGCGGCCTGGGCCTGGAACTCGCCCAGCCGGTCGCGGGCGAGGGCCGCCTGGAGGAGCGCGATGCCTTCGGCGATCGCTGCGGTGTCCCAGCGGCTGCGGTCCTGCTCGGCGAGCGGTACGAGGCTGCCGTCCGGTGCGGTCCGGGTGGCGCGCCGGGCGTGGTGGAGCAGCATGAGGGCGAGCAGCCCGGCCACCTCGGGGTGGTCGATGGCGGCCGCGAGCTGCCGGGTGAGCCGGATGGCCTCGGCGGCGAGGTCGACGTCGCCGGAGTAGCCCTCGTTGAAGACCAGGTAGAGGACGCGCAGCACGGTGGCGACGTCGCCGGGCTGGTCGAAGCGGACGCGGGAGACGGTGCGTTTGGCCCGGCTGATGCGCTGCGCCATGGTCGCCTCGGGCACCAGGTAGGCCTGGGCGATCTGGCGGGTGGTGAGCCCGCCGACGGCGCGCAGCGTGAGCGCGACCGCGGACGACGGCGTCAGCGACGGGTGGGCGCACAGGAAGTAGAGCTGGAGGGTGTCGTCGGCGGTGGGGGTGGGGCCGGGCGGCGGTTCCTCGTCGACGCGGTCCTCACGTCGGCGGCGGGCGGCATCCGCCCGGGCCTGGTCGAGGAACTTGCGCCAGGCCACGGTGACCAGCCAGCCCTTCGCATCCCGCGGAGGGTCGGCCGGCCAGACGCGGACCGCCTCGATGAGCGCGTCCTGCACGGCGTCCTCGGCCGCCGCGAAGTCTGCTCCGCGGCGGACGAGGACGGCGAGCACGCGCGGTGTGAGGCTCCGCAGCAGGGCCTCGTCCATCTGAGGCACCTGAGGTATCTCAGTCACCGTGAGGGCACCCGGTGATGGTGGGCGGCGCGGCCAGGAACGGGCGCACCTCGAGCCATTCGTGGATCGGCTTCCCGCCCGCGCCCGGGGCGGCCGACAGCTCCCCGGCCAGCTCGACGGCGCGCTCGTAGCTGTCGACGTCGATCACCATCCAGCCGGCGATGAGGTCCTTGGTCTCGGCGAACGGGCCGTCGGTGACCGGCGGGCGCCCCTCGCCGTCGTACCGGACCCACGCCCCCTCGGGGGCGAGCGCCTGACCGTCGACGAACTCTCCGGTCTTCTCCAGCCTCGCCGCGAAGTCCTGCATGTACTGCACGTGCGCCGAGACCTCCTCCGGTGCCCACTGGTCCATGGGCACGTCGTTCACCGGAGCCGGAGCGCCGCGGTAGTGCTTGAGCAGCAGGTACTTGGCCATCGTGTTTCTCCTCGGTGCGGGTGCGCCCCATTGTGGTCGCGTTCACCTCGGGGACGGAGCCGGTCACGGGTTCTCGACATCCCCGTCCGAAATTTTTTTGGCTCGTGCCCCGAGGATGTCCCGGTCGGCCGACGAGTGGCCAACCGGGACAGCGGCCTCAGGCGAGGTCGAACCGATCGAGGTTCATCACCTTGTCCCACGCCGCCACGAAGTCGCGTACGAACTTCTCTCCCGCGTCCGCGGATGCATAGACCTCGGAGACGGCCCGCAGCTGGGAGTGCGAGCCGAAAATGAGGTCGACGGCGGTGGCGGTCCACTTGGCCTCGCCCGTAGCGCGATCCCGGCCTTCGAATACGTTCTCGGCCGACTCGGACGCCTTCCACTCCGTGCCCATGTCGAGCAGGTTGATGAAGAAGTCGTTGGTCAAGGTCTCCGGCCGCTGGGTGAAGACGCCGTGTGAGGATCGCTTGAAGCCGGTGTTCAGGGCCCGCATGCCGCCGATCAGAACGGTCATCTCGGGAGCGGTCAGCGTCAACAGGCTGGCACGGTCCAGCAGGAGCGTCTCCGGCGACAGCTTCTCCCCCGCCCGGAGGTAGTTGCGGAACCCGTCCGCCCGGGGTTCGAGCACGGCGAACGACTCCACGTCGGTCTGTTCCTGCGAGGCGTCCGTGCGCCCCGGTGCGAACGGGACGGTGATGGCGTGCCCGGCGTTCTTCGCGGCTTGTTCGACGGCCGCGCACCCGCCCAGGACGATCAGGTCGGCGAGGGACACCTTCTTGCCGTTGGTCTGCGCGCCGTTGAAGTCCTGCTGGAGCCGTTCCAGGGTCCGCAGCGTCTCGGCCACCTCGGGCAGGTCGTTGCTCTCCCAGTCCTTTTGCGGCGCGAGCCGGATCCGCGCCCCGTTGGCCCCGCCACGCTTGTCGGTGCCGCGGAAGCTCGCCGCCGACGCCCACGCGGTGGTGACCAGCTGGGAGACGGACATCCCCGAGGCGAGGATCCTGCTCTTGAGGGCGACGATGTCGTCGTCCCCGACCAGCGCGTGATCGACCTCGGGGACGGGGTCCTGCCACAGCTGCGGCTCTGGCACCCACGGGCCGAGGTAACGCGAGGCCGGTCCCATGTCGCGGTGCAGCAGCTTGTACCACGCCTTGGCGAACGCCACCGCGAGCTTCTCCGGGTTCTCGTGGTAGCTCTTCGCGATCGGCCCGTAGACCGGATCCAGCTTCAGCGCGAGGTCCGTGGTCAGCATCATGGGAGCGTGCGTCTTCGACGGGTCGTGCGCGTCGGGCACCAGGCTCTTGGCCGACGGATCCGTGGGAGTCCACTGCTTCGCACCGGCGGGGCTCGTCGTCAGCTCCCACTCGTACCTGAACAGGTTGTCCAGGTAGCCGTGGTCCCACTTCGTCGGCTCGGCGGTCCATGCGCCCTCAAGCCCGCTGGTGAGCGCGTCGGCGCCCTTGCCGCTGCCGCAGGTGTTGCGCCAGCCGAGGCCCTGCTGCTCGAGGGGGGCGGCCTCGGGTTCCGGGCCGATGTACGAGGGGTCGACTGCACCATGGCACTTGCCGAACGTGTGGCCGCCGACGATGAGCGCAACCGTCTCCTCGTCGTTCATCGCCATACGCCCGAAAGTCTCGCGGATATCCCTGGCGGCGGCCATCGGGTCCGGGTTGCCGTTGGGCCCCTCCGGATTGACGTAGATCAGTCCCATCTGCACGGCGCCGAACGGCCCGGTGAGTTCCCGGTCGCCGGTGTAGCGCTCGTCTCCGAGCCAGGTGTCCTCGGGCCCCCAGAAGATTTCCTCGGGTTCCCAGATGTCCTCCCGACCGAAGCCGAACCCGAACGTCTTGAGCCCCATCGATTCGATGGCACAGTTGCCGGCGAAGACCAGCAGGTCGGCCCAGGAGATCTTCCGGCCGTACTTCTGCTTGACCGGCCAGAGCAGCCGGCGCGCCTTGTCCAGGCTCGCGTTGTCCGGCCAGCTGTTGAGGGGGGCGAAGCGCTGGGCGCCGGCGCCGCCACCGCCCCGGCCGTCGGCGATGCGGTACGTACCCGCGGCATGCCAGCTCATCCGGATGAAGAGCGGCCCGTAGTGGCCGTAGTCGGCAGGCCACCAGTCCTGCGACGTCGTCATCACCTCGAAGACGTCCCGCTTCAGCGCATCGACGTCGAGGGTCGCGAACTCTTCTGCGTAGCTGAAGCCCTCGTCCATCGGATTGGACCGGGACGAGTGCTGGTGGAGAAGCTGAAGGTCCAGCTGATTCGGCCACCAGTCCCGGTTCGTCCTGGGCTGAGTTGGCGTGGGAGCCGGGGAGGAGATCACTGGGTTCTCGCTTTCGCTGCCGGACACGTCCGACCTTCTTCCTGTCTCGGTGTTCCTTCTGGTGGCTGCTCGATGCGTGCTGCTTGGTGCTCGCTGCTTGCTCTTGACATTGGGGTGCCTTGGCTGGTGTCGGCGTCCGTATGGTCGCGCACCGCAGACCGCACCGCCACGAGAACACGCAGGGCACCCCCGCGTAAGAAGGCTCGAAGCCGCACGACGGCGGGGACGCCCTCGGCGGCATCATGTGGCGGCGAGGGGGATCCGCGTGCTCATGCGGCGGCCGGGACAGGGCGGGCCGGGGCTCGTTCGCGCAGAGGCCCGCGTGCCGGATCCGGGTCGGTCTACGGCCGGGCGGGGTCCTCGGAGGCTGTGACCTCGGCGGATTTCGCGCGGCCCACGGCCACCCGCAGGGTCAACGAAGCCACGACTCCCGCCACCAGACCGCAGGTCAGCGCGGCCGGGACGCCGTCACCGATGTCGGCGGACAGATACAGCAGCCCCCAGCGTGGGCCCGATCCCGCCCCGTCCAGCGCCATCCGCAGCAGCTGGCTCGCCAGCAGCCCGAGGACGGTCGCGCACACTGCGCCGGTCGCCATCGCCGGGACGGTGGCTCGGGTGAGCAGTCCGGGCAGCCGACGCAGTGCGCACCACACCACGGCGAGCAGCAGCACGTCGGCGGTGCGATACAGCAGCCAGTCGCCGAGCGGCGTACCCCCCGGGGTGGTCCAGCCGCCGAGCAGCAGCCACTGGCGCAGGAGGTCGCCGGGTTCGGCGAGCAGCCCGCTGTCCGGTGAGACCGTCTGGAGGGCGGCGGCGACCGGCTGGTACGAGAGGACCACCAGGGACAGGGCGATCACCGCGGTCCCGGCGGTGGCGGCGAGGCGCGCTGCGCGCGCCGGGACGGCCTCCCGCGGCAGCGGCCCGGCCCCCTTGGCCGCGACCCGCGCGACGAGAACCGTTACCGCCGCCGCGACCAGCGCGGTCGCCACCAGCACTTGCCGCCCGGACGAGATCATGCCCGCCAGCTGCGGCAGGAAGCGATAACTGCCGTGCCCCTGGGCGGCGAGCAGCCACGGCGCGGAGACGGCCACTGCCAGGGTCCCGGCAACCAGGCCCCAGGCCCACACCGCGAGCAGTGCGGCCGGCATCCGGCCGTGCACCGGCGGCAGCCTGCGGACCAGCAGCAGCGCCCCGAGCACGAAGAAGACGAAGACCGCGCCGAACCGAACCTGGAGCGCGGTGGCGTACAGCGCGAGGTAGGGGGTGCCGTCACTCGATGCCGTGCCCCCGATCCCACCGGGCGGCTCGGCGCCGTACTGCCCCGAGGCCGGAGGGGCGTACGACCAGGGGGTGAGCCAGTGCTCCAACTGGGCGGCGGCCTGACCGTCGATCACGTTGGCGCTGCCCGGCAGGTGTAGTGCGGGCGCACTGGCCCCCGCCCACCACAGAAGGGCCGTGAGCAGCAGCCCTCCGACCAGTGCGGGTATCGCTGCGCGCCCGTATCTCATCCGCTTCCCCCGTCTTGGTCGCAGATCCCCTGAATCCCCGGGAATCCCCCGGCCAGGGATGTTACGGGACGTTGATCACATACGGATCACGGCCGCACGGCGGCTCGCCACGCGACCCGAACACCCTTTTGCCGGATATGAATGCGATAATACTTATGAATACGCACATACGCGTATTGCCGCCCCTCGGGGGTCTGTTGCTACTTTCTTCCTGACGGCGAACCGCCTTGCGGTGGACGGAAGTTACGTCCACCGCCGGCCTTTTGTCGTCGAACTCCCACCGAAGAGAAATCACCGAGTAATCGAAGAGGAGATGTCATGAAGAAGGCATACGAGGCCCCCACCCTGGTGCGGCGCGGAGACTTCCGGACCGAGACCGGGCTGCTTCAGTTCCACGGTAACGACCAGCTCATCCTCAGCAAGAACTGAGGCCGGGTAGCTGATCCGAGCCCATGCCTGAATCGCATGATCTTGGGGGCGCGGGCCTCGGCGGAGCGTACTTCGCAGTCCTTCCGGACTGCGCGGACGCACCCGGCGTAGCCCGCCGCCTTCCCCACTCACGAACCCTGGACCACCCGTCCGGCCGCCCATGGCTCACCGGCAGCTGGACCGACGCGGAGTGTGTCACCGCCGCCACCCGACGGGTCGCGCTCGCCGTCGTGGGCAGCAGCGGCCTCACCTCCGAACAACTCCTACGCCATGCGGAACGTTTGACGGACCTCGCCGCGCTCGACGGCCTCGCCCGCACGCTGCCCGGCAGCTTCCATCTCGTGGGCTCGCTGGACGGCCAGGTACGCATCCAGGGCCCGGCCTCGGGCCTGCGGCTGGTCTTCCATGCCGATGTCGACGGTGTTCGGGTCGCCGCGAGCAGCGCCGACCTGCTGGCCCGCGCCCTCGGCACCGAACCCGACCCCCGTGAACTGGCCGTCCGGCTGCTGTGGCCGGTCCCCCATCCCCTCTACGAGAACGCGCTGTTCCGCGGCGTGACCGCCGTCCGCCCGGGCGAGGCCCTCGTCGTCTCCCGCGACGGGCGCAGCGCACGGACCTCCCGCTGGTGGCGGCCGCCCGAGCCGGTACGGACCCTGGCCGAAGGCGCGCCGGTAGTGCGGCAGGCCCTGACCGAAGCGGTGAACCTCCGTACCCGGGGGAACGCCGTGGTCAGTTGCGACCTCTCCGGCGGTCTGGACTCGACTTCGGTCTGCTTCCTGGCCGACCGCTCCCCCGCCCGGGTGCTCGCCTCCACCTGGCCGAGCCGCGACCCCGCCCACGACGACCTGGAATGGGCCAAGCGGGCCATCGGTCATCTGCCCGACGTCGAGCACGTGGTGTGGGACAGCCAACAATGCCCGCTGGTCTACGCCGACCTGCTGGACATCGACGACCCCATGGACGAGCCGACCATCGGCGTCATGGACCGGTCCCGGGCCCTGCACCACCTGCCCGCCCTGCGGGAACGCGGCAGTCAACTGCATCTGACCGGCATCGGCGGCGACCATATCGCCTGGTGTTCCGAGGCCTACTACCACCGGCTGTTGCGCCGGCGTCCGCTGCGCGCCGCCCGCCAACTGCGCGGCTTCAAAGCCCTGTTCAACTGGCCGTTCGGCGATATGGTCCGCGCGCTGGCCGACAGCCGCCCCTACGGCAGCTGGCTCGCCGACGCCGCCGCGCATCTGCACGCTCCGTCCCCGCCCGGCGTCACCGGCATGCTCGGCTGGTCGGCGCCGCCGCGCCTGTTCGACTGGGTCACCCCCGAGGCCACCCGCACGGTCCGCGAGGCCCTCACCGAAGCGGCGGTCACCGCCCGGCCGCTCCACCGCGACCGGGGCATGCACACCGACCTGGAGGCCATCCGTTCCTGCACCCGCATCATCCGCCTGTGGGACGGCATGGCCGCCCGCACGGGTCTGCCCATGGCCACGCCGTTCTTCGACGACCGGGTCATCGAAGCCGCCCTCGCCGTCAGGCCCGAGGAACGGGTCACCCCGTGGGCGTACAAACCCCTGCTCACCACCGCGATGCGCGGCATCGTGCCCGACGAATGCCTCAGCCGCACCAACAAGGCCCAGGCATCGATGGACGCCTCCAACGGACTGCGGCAGTCCCGCGGCGATCTGCTGGCTCTGTGGGACGACTCCCGTCTGGCCCGGATGGGGCTGGTCGACCGCGAGGCGCTGCGGGCCCTGGCCCTGCGCCCCGCCTCCCCCGGCCTGCGGGACGCGATCCTCTACTCCACCATCGCCTGCGAGGTGTGGCTGCGAAGCCTCGACCGCCGCGCGGGGAGCGGCAGCAGCACCGCCATGACGTAGGCACGTCACCACGTAGGCACTTCACCCCGTAAGCACGTCACCACGCAAGGAGGAGGGGCTGATGGCACTGCGACTCGGCGCCCACATCACGACCGCCGACACCGAATACGGAACCGTTCTGCTGGACCAGCGCAGCGGGGAATACTGGGAGCTCAACCCCACCGGCACCCTGATCCTCCGCACCCTGCTCGACGGCGGCGACGAACAGGACGCCACCGAGGCGCTCATCGCGGAATTCGACATCGACCGCTCCCGGGGCTCGCAGGACGTCGCCGCGCTGCTCACCCAACTGCGGTCCTGCGGGCTGGTCTCGTGAGCACTCCCAGCGCGCTGGTGCGGCCCAGCGGTGTTCCGCTGACGCACCGTCTCGCCGCCCGCGCCGTCCTGCCGGCGGCACGTCTGCTCTCCCGGCTGCCGCCGCAGCGCATCCGGTCCGCGCTGGCCCTCGTCCGCCGGGGCGCGGCCGCCGCCACACCACAGCAGGCGCAGGCCGCCCGCGACGCGATGTGTGCGGTGAGCCTGATGTGCGCCGGACCGCAAGGCTGCCTGCCGCGCTCGCTGGGCACCGCACTGCTGTGCCGCCTGTGGGGGGTCTGGCCCACGTGGTGCACCGGGGTCCGTGTGGTGCCCCCGTTCGCCGCGCACGCCTGGGTGGAGGTCGACGGACGGCT